>NZ_CP024081.1:5576846-5948515 GCF_003033885.1 Pseudomonas rhizophila
AGCCGCGCCACCCTCGCCGAATTCAATCTCGACCGCCACTGGCGCAACGCACGGGTCCATACCCTGCACGACCCGGTGCGCTGGAAGTATCACGCGGTAGGCGCCTACCACCTGAACGGCACCTTGCCGGCCCGGCATTCCTGGATCTGACGACCCGACCTCTGGAGCAGTACATGACGTTTTCTCAACACGTCGCGGTGATCACCAGCGATGAACAAGCCCTGATCGTGGCCAGCGACCTGGCCGATGACTTCAAGCGCGACAGCGCCCTGCGCGACCGTGAGCGCCGCTTGCCGTACCCGGAACTGGAGGCCTTCTCCCGCTCTGGCCTGTGGGGCATCAGCGTGCCCAAGGCCTATGGCGGCGCCGGTGTGTCCAACGTCACCCTGGCCAAAGTCATCGCGCTGATTGCTCAGGCCGACGGCTCGCTGGGGCAGATTCCGCAAAATCATTTCTACGCCCTGGAAGTGCTACGGGTAAACGGCAGCCAAGCGCAAAAACAACGCCTGTATGCCGAAGTCCTGGCCGGCCAACGTTTTGGCAATGCATTGGCGGAGCTCGGCACCAAGACCGCCCACGACCGCATCACGCAACTGCGCCGCGACGGTGAGGGCTACCGCATCAGCGGTCGCAAGTTCTACGCCACGGGGGCGATCTACGCCCAGCGCATCCCCACGTCGGTGGTGGATGAAAACGGCGTGCAACAACTGGCATTCGTCCCGCGCAACAGCCGAGGCCTGACGGTGATCGACGACTGGAGCGGTTTCGGCCAGCGCACCACCGGCAGTGGATCGGTGGTGTTCGAGGACGTTTATGTCACCGCCGAAGACGTCGTGCCCTTCCATAGCGCCTTCGAACGCCCGACGCCGGTGGGGCCACTGGCGCAGATTCTTCACGCCGCCATCGACACCGGCATCGCTCGCGCCGCCTATGAGGACGCCCTGCATTTTGTCCGCAGCAAAACCCGGCCCTGGATCGACGCCACCAGCGACGTCGCCACCGAAGACCCGCACACCCTCAAGAGTTTCGGCCAACTGAGCATCCGCCTGCACGCCGCCGAAGCCCTGCTGGAACGTGCCGGTGAGTTTCTCGACCGGGCCCAGGCCGACACCCAGGCCGACACGGTCGCCGCCGCCTCGATTGCCGTAGCCGAAGCCCGCGCCATCAGCACCGAGATTTCCCTGGCCGCCGGCAGCACCCTGTTCGAATTGGCCGGCAGCCAGGCGACCCTGGCCGAACATGGCCTCGACCGCCACTGGCGCAACGCCCGGGTGCACACCCTGCATGACCCGGTGCGCTGGAAATACCACGCGGTGGGCAACTTCTACCTCAACGATGAAAAACCGCCGCTGCGGGGGACTATCTGATGGCGGCCGACAGGAAAAAGATCCTGCTCAACGCGTTCAACATGAACTGCATCGGGCACATCAACCATGGTTTGTGGGCTCATCCCCAGGACACCTCGACCCAGTACAACACGATTGAATACTGGACCGCCCTGGCGCAGTTGCTCGAGCGTGGATTGTTCGACGGGCTGTTCATCGCCGACATCGTCGGGGTCTACGACGTGTACCAACAGTCGGTGGACGTCACGCTCAAGGAGTCGATCCAACTGCCGGTCAACGACCCGTTGCTGCTGATCTCGGCGATGGCCGCCGTGACGAAAAACCTCGGCTTCGGGCTCACCGCCAACCTGACCTACGAACCACCCTACCTGTTTGCCCGACGCATGAGCACCCTCGACCATCTGAGTCGCGGCCGGGTCGGCTGGAACATCGTCACCGGCTATCTGGACAGCGCCGCCAAAGCCATGGGGCTTACTGCGCAGGTCGAGCATGACCGCCGCTACGACCAGGCCGATGAATACCTGCAAGTGCTCTACAAATTGTGGGAAGGCAGTTGGGAAAACGACGCGGTGCTCAACGACCGCGAGCAGCGGATCTATGCCCGGCCGGAGAAAGTGCACAAGGTTCGGCACCAGGGCGAGTTCTACCAGGTCGAGGGCTATCACCTCTGCGAACCCTCGCCCCAGCGCACGCCGGTGCTGTTCCAGGCCGGTAGTTCCGAGCGCGGCCTGCTGTTTGCCGGGCGGCATGCCGAGTGCGTGTTCATCAGCGGCCAGAACAAACCCGCGACCAAGGCCCAGGTGGACAAGGTTCGCGCCAGCGCCGCCCGGGCCGGACGAAACCCCGGGGACATCAAAGTGTTCATGGGCCTTAACGTGATCGTCGGCGAGACCGAAGCGGCCGCCTGGGCCAAGCATGCCGAGTACCTGAGCTACGCCAGCGCCGAAGCCGGGGTGGCGCATTTTTCCGCCTCGACAGGAATCGATTTTTCCGCGTACGAACTGGACGAACCGATCCAGTACGTGAAGAGCAACGCCATCCAGTCTGCCACCAAGATCCTGCAGAACAACGACTGGACCCGGCGCAAATTGCTGGACCAACACGCCCTGGGCGGTCGCTACATCACCCTGATCGGCTCGCCCGAACAGGTGGCCGATGAACTGGAGGCGTGGATCGCCGAAACCGGCCTCGACGGCTTCAACCTGACCCGCATCGTCACGCCGCAAAGCTACGTGGACTTCATCGACCTGGTGATCCCCGAGTTGCAGCGACGCGGTTCGTACAAGACCGAATACGACAACGGCACCCTGCGCGAAAAGCTGTTTCACGCAGAGGCCCATTTGCCCGAACGACACACCGGTTCGACCTACCGACACTGACCTTGTGGGAGCAAAGCTTGCTCGCGATGCAGACACCTCGGTTTTTGAGCGACCGCATCAACTTCATCGCGGGCAAGCCTTGCTCCCACAGAGCTCTGTTCGCCACAAAAAATATGCACCGCCCATTAATGACTGGAATATCCGACATGACCAAGCAACTCCTGACCCTGCCAGTCAAAGCACTGGCCCTGGCCCTCGGCCTGTTCAGCTCGACGCTGTTTGCCGCCGACGCACCGTTGAAGATCGGCACCACCGCCGCATTTGCCATTCCCCTGGAAGCCGCCGTAGAAGAAGCCGGCAAGCAAGGCTTGAAGGTCGAGTTGGTGGAGTTCAGCGACTGGATCGCGCCCAACGTCAGCCTGGCCTCCGGTGATATCGACGTGAATTACTTCCAGCACATTCCGTTCCTGGAAAATGCCAAGGCCGCCGCCGGGTTCGACCTGGTGCCCTTTGCGCTGGGGATCATCAACAACGTCGGGCTCTATTCGAAAAAATACAAAAGCTTCGACGAGCTGCCCGAAGGCGCGAGCGTCGCCATTGCCAACGACCCGATCAACAGCGGTCGCGGCCTGCAACTGCTGGCCAAAGCCGGGCTGATCACCCTCAAGCCGGGAGTGGGTTACAAGGCCACCGAAGACGATATCGTCGCCAACCCGAAAAAAATCAAAATCCTGCAAGTCGAAGCCGTGCAACTGGTGCGCGCCTATGACGACGCCGACTTGGTACAGGGCTATCCCGCCTACATCCGCTTGGCGAAGACCTTCGACGCCACGTCTGCCTTGCTGTTCGACGGCCTCGATCACAAGGAGTACGTCATCCAGTTCGTGATCCAACCCAAGAGCAAAACCGACCCAAGGCTGATCAAATTCGTCGACATCTATCAGCACTCACCTGTCGTGCGCGCTGCCCTGGACAAGGCCCATGGCAAGCTCTACCAGGCCGGATGGGAAGGCTGACCATGAACGCCGTCAATGCTCGACTCAGACACGAAGCTCCCACGCCC
Organism: Pseudomonas rhizophila; assembly: GCF_003033885.1. NCBI lineage: Bacteria > Pseudomonadati > Pseudomonadota > Gammaproteobacteria > Pseudomonadales > Pseudomonadaceae > Pseudomonas > Pseudomonas rhizophila. Next base: position 5,580,575 of record NZ_CP024081.1, read on the forward strand.
CAAAGCGCCGACCAGACCGAGCTGCATCCGGAGTTGAACCGCGCCCTTGTGCGCTTCATCGGCCTGGGCAAGACCTACAACGGTGCCCAGGGTCCGGTGGCCGCGCTGCAAGGGATCGACCTGGCGATCCAGCGCGGCGAGGTGTTCGGCATCATCGGCCGCAGCGGCGCCGGCAAGTCGTCGCTGATCCGCACCATCAACCGCCTCGAACAACCCACCAGCGGCAGGGTGTTGATTGATCAGATAGACATCGGCGAGTTCGATGAGGACCGCCTGGTGGAATTGCGCCGGCGCATCGGCATGATCTTCCAGCACTTCAACCTGATGTCGGCCAAGACCGTGTGGCAGAACGTTGAGCTGCCGCTGAAAGTCGCCGGCGTGCCCAAGGAACAGCGCCAGCGCAAAGTCCGCGAGCTGCTGGAGCTGGTCGGCCTGCAAGGCAAGCACAAGGCCTATCCGGCGCAACTTTCGGGCGGTCAGAAGCAGCGGGTGGGGATTGCCCGGGCACTGGTCCATGACCCGCAGATCCTGTTGTGCGATGAAGCCACATCGGCCCTTGACCCGGAGACCACCCAATCGATCCTCGGTTTGCTACGCGAGATCAATCAGCGACTGGGCCTGACCATCGTGTTGATCACCCACGAGATGGCGGTGATCCGTGAAGTCTGCGACCGGGTGGTGGTGCTCGAGCAAGGACGCATGGTCGAGCAGGGCCCGGTCTGGGAAGTATTCGGCAACCCGCAACACGAGGTCAGTCGGACGCTGCTGGCGCCGTTGCAACACGCCATACCGCAAGAGCTGCAAAGTCGCTTGCAGGGGCAGCCGGCATCGGCGGATGCGGCTACCGTGCTGCGCCTGCAATTCAGGGCATAGATCGAGAAGAACCGGATCTCGCCGCCTTGTTCAGTGCCCTCGGTGGACGGGTGCGGCTGCTACACGGCGGCATCGAGCGCATTCAGGGCCACGGGCTGGGGCAATTGCTGCTGGCCGTGAGCGGTGCGTCATGGGGCGCCGAGGAATTGCGTCAACGGGCGGGCAATTGGGCACAACGGGTAGAGGTGCTGGGTTATGTGGTTTGACCGGTTGTTGCAGGGTTTTATCGACACGTTCCTGATGGTTGGCGTGTCGTCGCTGATCGCCTTGCTGGCGGGCATACCGCTGGCGGTGATCCTAGTCACGAGCGGCAAGGGTGGAATTTATGAAGCGCCGGCCTTGAACCGGGCCCTGGGCGCGTTCGTGAACCTGTTCCGCTCGATACCGTTCCTGATTCTGATGGTGGCGTTGATCCCATTCACCCGGCTGATCGTCGGCACCACCTATGGCGTGTGGGCAGCGGTAGTACCGCTGACCATTGCCGCCACGCCGTTCTTTGCCCGCATCGCCGAAGTCAGCCTGCGCGAGGTCGACCATGGCCTGATCGAAGCGGCCCAGGCCATGGGTTGCCGACGCTGGCACATTGTCTGGCATGTGCTGCTGCCCGAAGCCCTGCCGGGCATCGTTGGCGGTTTTACCATCACCTTGGTGACCATGATCAACTCCTCGGCCATGGCCGGAGCGATCGGCGCCGGCGGCCTGGGCGACATCGCCTACCGCTACGGCTACCAGCGTTTCGACAGCCAGATCATGCTCACGGTGATCGTGTTGCTGGTGGCATTGGTCGCCGTGATCCAATTGGGTGGTGACCGCCTGGCGCGCGGCTTGAATAAACGCTGACCTATGGGAGCAGTTGACCTGTGGGAGCAAAGCTTGCTCGCGATAGCAGTATTCCATCCAACATGGATACCAACTGGACGACTGCAGTCGCGAGCAAGCTTTGCTCCCACAGGCAGATCAGCGGGCTTGCGGTATAGTCGGCTGACACTCCTCACCCAAACCCACACCCATGAAACACACCACCGACGACCTGCACGCCATCACCGCCACGACCTTGGGCCATTACAACGCCGTGGCAGAGAGCTTTCGCGACGGCACCCGCGACCACGATGTCAGCCAGAACATCGACGCCCTGCTGCGCCATATCCAGGGCCAGGCACCGCTGCACATCCTGGATTTCGGCTGCGGCCCGGGGCGCGACCTGCGCACATTCACGGCCATGGGCCATGTCGCGGTCGGCCTCGACGGTTCAGAGGAATTTGCCCGGATGGCGCGCCAGGACAGCGGTTGTGAGGTGTGGCAGCAGGACTTCCTGGAACTCGACCTGCCGGTCGAACGCTTTGACGGGATTTTCGCCAACGCGGTGCTGTTTCATGTCCCCGTCCAGGAACTGCCACGGGTGCTCAAGCAATTGCACGCCACCCTCAAGCCCGGCGGCGTGCTGTTCAGTTCCAACCCCCGGGGCGAAAACCAGGAAGGCTGGAACGGCCAGCGCTTCGGCGCGTATCACGACCTTGCGGCATGGCGCACCTTGCTCACAGAAGCGGGCTTTGTAGAGCTTGAGCATTACTACCGACCGGCTGGGCTGCCGCGAGAGCAGCAGCCTTGGTTGGCGAGTGTCTGGCGTAGACCTGCTTAGGACTTGAGGGCGCCATCGCGAGCAAGCTCGCTCCCACACGGGTCAACTGCGAACATAAATGGCGAACCATCAATGATCCAAATGTGGGAGCGAGCCTGCTCGCGATGACGGCGGATCAGCAACATTGATGCGACTGACACACCGCCGTCGCCCACCGCCCCATTGTTACTCCTGCTTGACCAACCACTTCTGCGACAACTGCTCCAACCTCCCGTCATCCTTGATACGCGCCAAAGCGTTGTCCAGGCTGGCCTTGAACGCCGGATTGCCCTTCTGGAATGGAATCACCAGGCTGGGCGGCGGGCCGCTCTTTTCTTCCGGCTGGAACGACTGTGCCATGACCATCGGGCGTTGTGAGTCGTCCTTGCGCGCCAACAGTTGCGCATCCGGTTGGCTATAAGCGGTGCTTGTGTCGAAACGTTCGGCCAGTTCCGGGGTCATTGCTATGTGGTTGATGGCGACATCGTATTTGCCGCTTTCCACGCCGGCCAGCAGATCGCTGGCATCGGTGACCACAAAGTCGGCGCGAACATCGAGCTCGCCGGCCAGCATCTGACCCAGTTCCACTTCGAAGCCGGTGAGCTTGCCGTCTTCCTTGAAGTTGAAAGGGCTGGTGTTGGCTTCCAGAGCGATGCGCAATTCGCCACGGTCGTTGATGTCGTCGATCAGTTCGGCATGGGCCAGAGGGCTCAAGAGAGGTAGCAGGCAGATCAGCCCAGGCAGAAAACGCATGGTCACTCCTTTGTATTGTTACAAGCGACGCTCGTTTCAGGTTCGCTTTGCTATGGTTGTTGCAGGCTTCGACAACGAATGGTCATGAAGTTGTCATGACCACGCGGATTTCATGGAAAAACTGGAGAAAAAAATGAAAAGCTTTATGTCACGTGCCGCCTTGGCCGGCCTGTTGCTGGGAGCTTCGATGCTGGCATCCGCCGCAACCCCTGCTCCCAAGGGTGCAGAGGTATTCATCGTTTCCCCGGAAGACGGTGCCACCGTTGGCCAGGAGTTCAAGGTCAAGTTCGGCGTCAAGAACATCGCGCTGGCCCCGGCGGGTGATGAAACCAAAAATACCGGGCACCATCATTTGCTGATTGATGTCGACAAACTGCCTGCCGCGGGCGCGCCGATTCCCACCGATGCCAACCACATGCATTTCGGCAAGGCGCAAACCGAGGCTACGATCAAACTGGCACCGGGCAAGCACACCTTGCAGCTGATACTGGGCGACAGCGGCCATATGCCGTTCGATCCGACGATCGTGTCCGAGAAGATCACGGTAAACGTGAAATAAACCGGCACAGGTCGACACAACACAAAACCCTCCCACAGGTTATGTGTTCGACAGAAAAAAACGGGAGCCCCCTGCGAGGCTCCCGTTTTTTGTTGCACGCCAGGTCTGCTTAGAACAACACCCGGCTACGAATAGTGCCGTTGATGTGCTGCAGTTTCTCTTGCGCCAGATCGGAGTATTCGGCATCGACGTCGATCACGACGTAGCCGACTTTCTCGTTGGTCTGCAGGAACTGACCGGAAATGTTGATGCCGTTTTCGGCGAAGACCTTGTTGATCTCGCTCATCACACCCGGGATGTTCTCGTGGATGTGCAACAGGCGGTGTTTGCCAGGGTGAGCCGGCAGGGCCACTTCCGGGAAGTTCACGGACGATACCGAAGTACCGTTGTCGCTGTACTTGACCAGCTTTTCCGCCACTTCCAGGCCGATGTTGGCTTGGGCTTCGGCAGTAGAACCGCCGATGTGCGGGGTCAAGATCACGTTGTCCAGGCCGCGCAGCGGGCTTTCGAAGATATCGTCGTTGGAGCGCGGCTCCACCGGGAATACGTCGATGGCGGCGCCGATCAGGTGTTTGTCCTTGATCGCTTCGGCCAGGGCGTCGAGCTTGACCACGGTGCCACGAGCGGCGTTGATCAGGATCCCGCCTTTCTTGATGGCACGGATTTCCTTCTCGCCAATCATCCACTGGGTGGCGGCGGTTTCCGGAACGTGCAGCGTCACGATGTCGGACATGCCCAACAGCTCGTGCAGGTCGTTGACCTGAGTGGCATTGCCCAGCGGCAGCTTGGTCACGGTGTCGTAGAAAAACACCTGCATGCCAAGGCCTTCAGCCAGCACCGACAACTGCGTGCCGATCGAGCCGTAACCGACGATACCCAGCTTCTTGCCACGGATTTCGAAGGAGTTGGCCGCGCTCTTGATCCAGCCGCCACGGTGGCAGGAAGCGTTCTTCTCGGGAATGCCGCGCAGCAGCAGGATCGCTTCGGCCAGCACCAGTTCAGCAACGGAACGGGTGTTGGAGTATGGCGCGTTGAACACCGCGATACCGCGCTCGCGCGCCGCATTGAGGTCCACCTGATTGGTGCCGATGCAGAAGCAGCCGACCGCCACCAGTTTCTTGGCGTGGTCGAAGATCTCTTCGGTCAATTGGGTACGGGAGCGAATACCGATGAAGTGAGCATCGGCGATCTTTTCCTTGAGCTGGGCTTCCGGCAGAGAACTGGTGATGTACTCGATGCTGGTGTAGCCCGCCGACTTGAGGACGTCGACAGCCGATTGGTGGACGCCTTCGAGAAGAAGGAACTTGATCTTGCTCTTATCGAGAGAAGTCTTGCTCATCTGCGTAAACCTGTGTCCCGGAGAAAAATGGCAGGGAATCGGACAGCGCATGCTGGTCCGACCGGCATGACAGCCGTCGCCGCAGAACAGCCAATGGGCACTACGCTGCGGGGTCGGTATGCTAGCATACGCACCCCGCTAAACACTCATTCCTGCGACGTGAAGCGTTCTCAGGATGACCATGAATTGTTCGAGAGTTCTGTCGATGACCAATCCTGCCGTGATAGATGAGCTGAAGACCCTGGTTGAGCCTGGCAAAGTCTTGACCGATGCCGACTCCCTGAACGCTTATGGCAAGGATTGGACCAAGCACTTCGCCCCGGCGCCGAGCGCCATCGTCTTCCCCAAGACCACCGAACAGGTTCAGGCCATTGTGCGCTGGGCCAATGAGCACAAGGTCGCGCTGGTGCCATCGGGCGGGCGTACCGGGCTTTCCGCCGCGGCCGTGGCGGCCAACGGCGAAGTGGTCGTGTCATTCGACTACATGAACCAGATTCTCGACGTGAACCTCACCGATCGCACAGCCGTCTGCCAGCCAGGTGTGGTCACTGAACAACTGCAGAACAAGGCTGAAGAGCACGGTCTGTACTACCCGGTGGACTTCGCCTCCGCCGGTTCCAGTCAGATTGGCGGCAACATCGGCACCAATGCCGGCGGAATCAAGGTCATTCGTTACGGCATGACCCGCAACTGGGTAGCCGGCATGAAAGTCGTCACCGGTAAAGGTGACCTGCTGGAACTGAACAAGGACCTGATCAAGAACGCCACTGGCTACGATCTGCGGCAGTTGTTCATCGGCGCCGAAGGCACCCTCGGGTTCGTGGTCGAAGCCACCATGCGCCTGGACCGGGCTCCGAAGAACCTCACCGCCATGGTCCTGGGCACCGCCGATTTTGATTCGATCATGCCCGTACTGCATGCCTTCCAGGGCAAGCTGGACCTGACGGCGTTCGAATTCTTCTCCGACAAGGCCCTGGCCAAGGTCCTGGATCGGGGCGACGTACCGGCGCCATTCGAAACCGAGTGCCCCTTCTACGCCCTGCTGGAGTTCGAAGCCACCACCGAAGAAGTCGCCAACCACGCCCTGGAAACGTTCGAACACTGTGTCGAACAGGGCTGGGTGCTCGATGGGGTGATGAGCCAAAGCGAAACCCAACTGCAAAACCTGTGGAAGTTGCGCGAGTACATCTCGGAAACCATCTCCCACTGGACACCGTACAAGAACGACATCTCGGTCACCGTTTCGAAAGTCCCGGGCTTCTTGCGCGACATCGACACTATCGTCGGCCAACATTACCCGGATTTCGAGATCGTCTGGTTTGGCCACATCGGCGACGGCAACTTGCACTTGAACATCCTCAAGCCAGAGAACCTGAGCAAAGACGAATTCTTCGCCAAGTGCGCGACCGTGAACAAATGGGTCTTTGAAACCGTCGAGAAATACAACGGCTCGATCTCCGCCGAACACGGCGTAGGCATGACCAAACGCGATTACCTGACCTACAGTCGCTCGCCGGTAGAAATTGAATACATGAAGGCCGTCAAGGCAGTGTTCGACCCGAACGGCATCATGAACCCGGGCAAGATTTTCGCGGTTTAATGCAAAAAATACCTGATGAATCCCAGAAGCAGGAGTCGGTAATGAGCTATCAGCACCAGTATGTCGACGGTACCCGTATTCATTTCCCGGTGGGAAAAATCGTGTGCATTGGCCGCAACTACGCCGAACACGCCAAGGAACTGGATAACCCGGTACCTACCGAACCCCTGCTGTTCATCAAGCCCGGCAGCTGCGCGGTGCCGCTGGAAGGCGGTTTCAGCATCCCCGCTGACCGTGGTGCGGTGCACTACGAAGCTGAAATTGCCGTGCTGATCGGCAAGCCACTGTCGACCCGGCCCAGTGCCGAGGAAGTGCTGGATGCCATCTCCGGCTTCGCCCCGGCCCTGGATCTGACCCTGCGGGACAAGCAAGCCGAGCTCAAGGCCAAGGGCTTGCCCTGGGAAGTCGCCAAATCCTTCGACGGTGCGGCGGTGCTGGCACCTTTCGTGTCCAGCGGCACCTTTGCCGACCTGACCGACATCCCGGTTCGCCTGACCATCAACGGTGAAGTGCGCCAGGACGGCAACAGCAGCCTGATGCTCAACCCCATCGTGCCGATGATCCAATACATGGCTGGCTGCTTCTCATTGCAGGCCGGCGACGTAATCCTCACTGGCACTCCGGCGGGCGTAGGACCGTTGAACGTCGGGGATGAACTGGTACTGGAATTGCCAGGCGCGAGCCGTTTCGAAAGCAGCGTTCGTTAACCGCAGGCGCTGTCCCGCGTGGGCGCGAGCCGGCTCGTGTCCACATGGATGGACGGCTCTCGCCATTTACCATTTTTTTCACATGCCATCCGGATAATTCCAGGGAATACGGCGTCTGAGCCATTCATTTTCCTAACCCGAATACCTGGAACACATCCCCTGATGGCCACTCCTCTAGCTCGGCCCTCCTCCAGCCCCGTCCGCCGCGCTCGCTTCTCGCTGCCCTGGTATGCCTGGTCGCTGTTAGCAGCCGGGGCCTTTTACTGGCTGGCGCATGCCATGCACTGGGATGACCGGGGCCTGCTGTGGGCATCGGAACGTCTCGAGAGCCCCGCCCAGCGCCAGGAAAGCATCTGGCTGCCGGACTACCACGCGGTGATTGATGCCAAGGTCCTGCCAGGAATGGAAGAGGATGAAGCGTCCGACCTGACCTATAACCCACAGACCAAAACCCTGTTCGCGATCATGGGTAAGCATCCGTTTCTGGTGGAACTCACCCTGCAGGGTGACGTGCTGCGCAAAATGCCGTTGGTGGGCTGGAGCAATCCTGAAGGCGTGGCCTACATGGAGAATGGCCTGATGGCTATTACCGATGAACGAAAACACACGCTGTCGATCATCCAGGTCGATGCCGATACTCGCGAACTGAACAGCACGGATTTCCCCCACTACGATCTCGGCCCGTCCAAGAACCAGAACAAGGGCTTCGAAGGCGTCGCCTGGGATCCACGCAACCAGCAATTGGCCTTGGGTGAAGAGCGTCCGCCAGCGTTGTTCACCTGGAAAAGCGACGGCAGCCAACTGCTCAAGGGCGACAAACAGATCCATGCCAGCGACGAGCTGGACCTGCGCAACCTGTCGGCGCTGGCGATCGATCCTCGCACGGGGCACTCGCTGCTGCTGTCGGCCGACTCCCATCTGTTGCTGGAGCTGGACGATGCAGGGGAACAGGTCAGCTTCATGACCTTGCTGGGCGGTTTCAACGGCATCAAAGATACGATCCCCCGCGCAGAAGGCGTAGCCCTCGATGAGTCCGGCAACCTGTACATGGTCAGCGAGCCGAACCTGTTCTATCGTTTCGAAAAACAACGCTGATAGCGCAACTCTGTAAGGTAATTCATCCTTCGCCGTAGGGTGTGGCATCCGGCCATTAAGCTTCAGTTCAGGCAGCCGTGGTATTTCCAACCACCTGTTCTCATCCGAGCCCACCCACATGCGTCGACTTGCCCGCCCGAAGCCCTTGATCCTGCTGCTGATCATGATCGTACTGATCGCTTTGATCGCAGCAGCTCAATACCTGCGCCTGTTCGAGCGCGCCTGGTTCAACTTCAACACTCTCTGGCAGCCCCCCAGCGAACAGGCCATTGCCCTGGACCACTATCGGGTGACGGTCGAGGCGCGGGTGATTGAAGGCCTGGACAATGACGTTTCGGCGCTGACGTACGATCCGATCCGCAAGAGCCTCTTTACCGTTACCAACAAGAATGCCGAACTGATCGAGCTGTCATTGGACGGCAAGATTCTTAGGCGCATCGCCCTGATTGGCTTCGGCGACCCGGAGGCGGTGGAGTTCATCAGCGAGGACATTTACGTCATCACCGACGAGCGTCAGCAGCGGCTGATCAAGATTCACTTGGACGACGATACCCAATTCCTCGACGCCGCCGACGCAGAGCAAATGACGCTTGGCCTGCACCTGAACGGTAACAAAGGGTTTGAAGGGTTGGCCTACGACTCAGTGGGCAAACGGTTGTTCGTGGCCAAGGAGCGCGATCCGATGCTGATTTATGAAGTGCGGGGCTTTCCCCATCACAAACCGGACAAATCCTACGCTGTCCATGTAATCAACAACCCCAAGCGCGATGCCGGACTGTTCGTACGCGATCTTTCTAGCCTGCAATACGACGAGCGCAGCGGCCATTTACTGGCGCTGTCCGATGAGTCGCGATTGATTATCGAGCTGGACATCGACGGCCGGCCGTTGAGCACGCTGTCGTTGAGCAAGGGCCGTCAAGGGCTGCAAAAAACCGTCCCTCAGGCCGAGGGCGTTGCCATGGACGATGATGGCAACTTGTATGTGGTGAGCGAACCGAACCTGTTCTACGTCTTCAAGAAACCGCAGCCTTGATCCCCAAAAAACCTGATGTGGGAGCGAGCCTGCTCGCGATGGCGGTGCGTCAGCCAACATGGATGTGTCGGGTAGACCGCTATCGCGAGCAGGCTCGCTCCCACAGGGGCTGAATCACTGAAAGAGCAGATTATCTGGCCGGCTTACTCAGCCCGCAGGGTCTTCACCCCTTCAGGCGTCCCCAGCAACAACACATCCGCCGGGCGAGCCGCGAACAAGCCATTGGTGACCACACCGACGATGGCGTTGATCTGGCTTTCCAGTTCCACCGGGTTGGTGATCTGCAGGTTATGGACATCCAGGATGATGTTGTCGTTATCGGTCAGCACGCCTTCGCGGTACACCGGGTCACCGCCCAGTTTCACCAGTTGGCGGGCCACATGGCTGCGGGCCATCGGAATGACTTCCACCGGCAGCGGGAACGCGCCGAGGACTGGCACCAGTTTGCTGGCGTCGGCGATGCAGATGAAGGTCTTGGCCACGGCCGCGACAATCTTCTCGCGGGTCAGGGCTGCGCCGCCGCCCTTGATCAGGTTCAGGTGCGCGTCGCTTTCATCGGCGCCGTCGATATAGAACTCCAGGTCGCTCACGGTATTGAGCTCATAGACCGGAATCCCGTGGCCCTTCAAGCGCGCGGCGGTGGCTTCGGAGCTGGCGACCGCGCCGTCGAACGCACCTTTGTGCTGCGCCAGTGCGTCGATGAAGCAATTGGCCGTCGAGCCGGTGCCGACCCCAACGATGCTCTTGTCATCCAGTTTCGGGAGGATGAGGTCGACAGCGGCCTGGGCCACGGCCTGTTTGAGTTGATCCTGGGTCATGCGGGCTCCGAAAGCGGACGGGGAGTAAAGAGGGACGCGAGTATAACCCAACAAAACCTTGGGATTCGTGTGGTCGCCCAGCCAAAAGCCGGGTTAGACTCCTTGGCCCTGCCCAACCCGCTCAGTGATGCTTTCCGATGCTTGAACAGTACGTCAAAAAGATCCTCACCTCGCGCGTTTACGACGTTGCCGTGGAAACCCCATTGCAGACTGCCCGCCAGCTCTCCGAGCGGCTGGGCAACAACATCTGGCTCAAGCGCGAAGACTTGCAGCCGGTGTTCTCGTTCAAGATTCGCGGCGCCTACAACAAGCTGACCCAGCTCAGCGACGAAGAGCGCGCACGCGGCGTGGTCACGGCTTCGGCGGGCAACCACGCCCAGGGCCTGGCCCTGGCGGCCAAGGTGCTGGGCGTCAAAGCCACCATCGTGATGCCCAAGACCACTCCGGAAATCAAAGTCGAAGGCGTACGTTCCCGAGGCGGCAAAGTGGTGTTGCACGGCGATTCGTTCCCCGAAGCCTTGGCCTATTCGCTGAAACTGGTCGACGAAAAGGGCTACGTCTACATTCACCCCTATGACGATCCCCACACCATTGCCGGGCAGGGCACGGTGGCGATGGAGATCCTGCGCCAACATCCGGGGCGTCTGGATGCGATTTTCGTCCCGGTGGGCGGCGGCGGGCTGATTGCCGGGATCGCGGCCTATGTGAAATACCTGCGGCCTGACATCAAGGTGATCGGCGTCGAGCCGGACGATTCCAATTGCCTGCAAGCCGCCCTGGCCGCTGGCGAGCGAGTGGTGCTGCCGACCGTGGGGCTCTTTGCCGACGGCGTTGCCGTGGCGCAGATCGGCCAGCACACGTTCGACATCTGCAAGCACTACGTGGATGAAGTCATCACCGTCAGTACCGACGAGATCTGTGCGGCCATCAAGGATATCTACGACGATACCCGCTCGATCACCGAACCTGCCGGCGCCTTGGGCGTGGCCGGGATCAAGAAGTATGTGGAATCGCGCGGCGTCAGCGGGCAGACCCTGGTGGCCATCGACTCCGGCGCCAACGTCAATTTCGACCGTCTGCGTCACGTGGCCGAGCGTGCCGAGCTGGGCGAAGGCCGCGAGGCGATCATCGCAGTGACCATTCCCGAGAAGCCTGGCAGCTTCAAGGCCTTCTGCGAAGCCGTCGGCAAGCGCCAGATCACCGAATTCAACTATCGCTACAACACGGGCAGCGAAGCGCACATCTTCGTGGGCGTGCAGACGCACCCGGAAAACGACCCGCGCAGCGCGCTGATCGCCAGCCTGACCGAGCAAGGCTTCCCGGTGGTGGACCTGACCGACAACGAACTGGCCAAACTGCACATTCGCCACATGGTGGGCGGGCATGCGGCCCACGTCATCGACGAGGTCGTGCTGCGCTTCGAATTCCCGGAACGTCCGGGGGCGCTGTTCAACTTCCTCAACAAGCTGGGCGGACGCTGGAATATCTCGATGTTCCACTACCGCAACCATGGTGCGGCGGATGGTCGTGTGGTTGCGGGCCTGCAGGTACCGCACGATGAACGTCATCTGGTACCGGCAGCCCTGGAAGAAATCGGCTATCCGTACTGGGATGAAAGCGATAACCCGGCGTATCAGCTGTTCCTGGGCTAAAGCAGAGCTAGACTGCCCGGCAAGACTCAAGGAAATCCAACGATGGAAACGTTAACCGCGCTGAAGATCGCCCATGTCGTCGCCACAGTATTGCTCTTGGCGGGCGCCTTGGGGCTGGCCATCTGGGTCTGGAGGACGCGCCGCAACGGCGATGCCACGGCGGCCGCGCGCACATTGCAACGCCCGCGGGTGTTTGTCTGGCTGGTGATGGCCCTGGCGCTGGTGAGCTTGCCATTCACGGGGTGGTGGATGGTGCATCAGATCGGCTGGCCACTGGGGCAGACCTGGTTGCTGGCTTCCAGTGTGCTCTACACCGTGGCGGCGCTGGCGGGGTTCTGGCTGTTGGTGCGGTTGAACAAACTGCGCAAGGCGCCGGGAGGTAGTGGGAAATTCACCTTTGCCTTGGCGCTGTTCAGTTTTGTCTGCTTTATCGCCATTGCGGGGTTGATGGGGGCCAAGCCGGTTTAAGGCGTTAGACCGCGTCGACCCTATCGCGAGCAGGCTCGCTCCCACAGGGGTTTGTGAACGATGCACATCCAGTGTGGGAGCGAGCCTGCTCGCGATGAAGATATCAGCCGCGCAACGAAATCACCGGCCAACCCCGCCTCTGGGCTTCGGCCCTGAGGTTCGGGTCCGGATCCACGGCCACCGGATGGGTCACCACTTCCAGCAGCGACAGGTCATTCATCGAGTCGCTATAAAAGTAACTGCCGTCCAGCGAATACCCGGTCTCCTCCAGCCAACGATTGAGCCGCACCACCTTGCCCTCACGAAAACACGGAATGTCGGTACTGCGCCCGCTGTAGCGCCCGTCGATCATTTCGCACTCGGTGGCGATCAGGGTCTCGACTCCCAAGCGCTCGGCGATCGGTGCGGTGACGAAGCGATTGGTAGCGGTGATGATCACCAGCTTGTCGCCGGCCTCACGGTGTTTACTCAACAGCTCGATCGCCTGGGGCAACACAATCGGTTCGATGCAGTCGCGCATGTAGTCCAGATGCCACTGTGCCAGCACCTCCATCTCCGTGCGGCCAAGGATTTCCAGGCAAAAATTCAGGTACTCGGCGTTGTCGAGCTTGCCGGCCAGGTAATCCTGATAGAACTCGTCATTGCGCGCCTTGTACGTAACGGCGTCGAGGAAACCGCGCTCACACAGGTAATCGCCCCAGGCGTGGTCACTGTCGCCGCCCAGCAAGGTGTTGTCCAAGTCGAATAAAGCCAGCCGCATTGCAGTTACTCGCTGAAGAATCTGAAGAAAGGCGTCCAGAATACGGACTTTTCACAAGAGTGCACATAAGGTAGGAAGGCTCGTTGCTGCTTTCACAACCTTTGTGGAACAATGCGGCGACATGCGTTTGCGAGGTTGTTGCCGTGATCGATCCCGATGGTTTCCGACCCAATGTGGGGATCATTCTTACGAATGATGCAGGGCAGGTGCTATGGGCTCGCCGTATCAATCAAGACGCCTGGCAGTTTCCCCAGGGTGGGATCAACCCTCAGGAGACGCCCGAAGAGGCCTTGTACCGCGAGTTGAACGAAGAAGTGGGGCTTGAGCGAGAAGATGTCGAAATACTCGCCTGCACCCGGGGCTGGTTGCGCTATCGTTTGCCGCAACGCCTGGTCAGAACGCATAGCCAACCGCTGTGCATCGGCCAGAAGCAGAAATGGTTTCTCCTGCGCCTGATCTCCAACGAGCAGCGGGTGCGGATGGATTTGACCGGTAAACCGGAGTTCGATGGCTGGCGCTGGGTCAGCTATTGGTATCCGTTGGGCCAGGTGGTGACATTCAAGCGCGAGGTATACCGACGCGCCCTCAAAGAGCTTGCCCCGCGCCTGCTGACGCGCGACTGACGACGGAGTTCGACCCCGAGCCATGCTCAATACGCTGCGCAAGATCGTCCAGGAAGTTAACTCCGCCAAGGATCTCAAGGCGGCGTTGGGGATTATTGTATTGCGCGTCAAAGAGGCCATGGGCAGCCAAGTCTGCTCGGTCTATCTGCTGGACCCCGAGACCAACCGTTTTGTGCTGATGGCCACCGAGGGCTTGAACAAGCGCTCGATCGGCAAGGTCAGCATGGCGCCCAATGAAGGTCTGGTCGGCTTGGTCGGCACGCGCGAAGAACCGCTGAACCTCGAAAATGCCGCGGATCACCCGCGCTATCGTTATTTTGCCGAGACCGGCGAAGAACGCTACGCCTCGTTCCTCGGGGCGCCGATCATCCACCACCGCCGTGTCGTCGGCGTGTTGGTCATCCAGCAGAAGGAGCGTCGCCAGTTCGACGAAGGTGAAGAAGCCTTCCTCGTGACCATGAGCGCGCAATTGGCCGGGGTTATCGCCCACGCCGAAGCCACCGGGTCGATCAGCGGCCTGGGCCGCCAGGGCAAGGGCATCCAGGAAGCCAAGTTCGTCGGCGTGCCAGGTTCACCCGGCGCGGCAGTGGGTACGGCGGTGGTCATGTTGCCGCCCGCCGACCTCGACGTAGTGCCGGACAAGACCATCGTCGACATCCCCGCCGAATTGGGCCTGTTCAAGACGGCCATCGAGGGCGTACGGGCCGACATGCGCGCCCTGTCGGCGAAACTGGCGACGCAGCTGCGCCCCGAAGAGCGCGCGCTGTTCGACGTTTACCTGATGATGCTCGACGACGCCTCCCTGGGCAGCGAGGTCACCACGGTCATCAAGACCGGTCAGTGGGCCCAGGGCGCGTTGCGCCAGGTGGTGACCGACCACGTCAACCGTTTCGAACTGATGGACGACGCCTACCTGCGCGAGCGTGCCTCCGACGTCAAGGACCTCGGTCGCCGGCTGCTGGCCTACTTGCAACAGGAACGCCAGCAGACCCTGGTCTATCCCGATAACACCATCCTGATCAGCGAAGAACTGACCCCGGCCATGCTCGGCGAGGTGCCGGAAGGCAAGCTCGCGGGGCTGGTCTCGGTATTGGGTTCGGGCAACTCCCACGTCGCGATCCTGGCCCGCGCCATGGGCATTCCGACGGTCATGGGCGTGGTGGACCTGCCGTATTCAAAGGTCGACGGCATCCAGATGATCGTCGATGGCTACCACGGCGAGGTCTACACCAACCCCACCGAATTGCTGCGCAAGCAGTTTGCCGATGTGGTGGAGGAAGAAAAGCAACTGTCCCTGGGCCTGGATGCGCTGCGGGACCTGCCTTGCGTGACGCTCGACGGCCACCGCATGCCGCTGTGGGTCAACACCGGGCTGCTGGCCGATGTTGCCCGGGCGCAGAAGCGCGGCGCCGAGGGTGTGGGCCTGTACCGCACTGAAGTGCCCTTCATGATCAACCAGCGCTTCCCCAGCGAAAAGGAACAGCTGGCGATCTATCGCGAACAGTTGGCCGCTTTCCATCCGCAACCGGTGACCATGCGCAGCCTGGACATCGGCGGGGACAAATCCCTGTCCTACTTCCCCATCAAGGAAGACAACCCCTTCCTTGGCTGGCGCGGGATACGCGTGACGCTCGACCATCCGGAAATCTTCCTGGTCCAGGCCCGCGCCATGCTCAAGGCCAGCGAGGGTCTGAACAACCTGCGCATCCTGTTGCCGATGATTTCCGGCACCCATGAGCTGGAAGAAGCCTTGCACCTGATCCACCGGGCGTGGGGCGAAGTGCGCGACGAAGGCACCGACGTGCCGATGCCGCCGGTGGGGGTGATGATCGAGATTCCGGCGGCGGTGTACCAGACCAAGGAACTGGCGCGCCAGGTTGACTTCCTGTCGGTCGGTTCCAACGACCTGACCCAGTATTTGCTGGCCGTGGACCGCAACAACCCGCGGGTCGCCGACCTGTACGACTATCTGCACCCAGCGGTGCTGCAAGCCCTGCAGAATGTGGTCCGCGACGCCCATGCCGAAGGCAAGCCAGTGAGTATCTGCGGTGAAATGGCCGGGGACCCGGCGGCGGCGGTGCTGCTGATGGCGATGGGCTTTGACAGCCTGTCGATGAACGCCACCAACCTGCCGAAAGTGAAATGGATGCTGCGTCAGATCAACCTCAGCAAGGCCCAGGAACTGCTGGCCGAAGTGATGACGATCGATAATCCGCAGGTGATCCACAGCTCCTTGCAACTGGCGCTGAAGAACCTTGGGTTGGCGCGGATGATCAATCCGGCTTCGAACAAGACGCTCTGAATCTTTAGCGACCTCATCGCGAGCAAGCTCGCTCCCACAGGGGATCTCGGTTGTTCACAACGTTTGTGTTCACTGAAGATCTACTGTGGGAGCGAGCCTGCTCGCGAAGGGGCCGGCACAAGCACCACAACTAAACCCTGACCTCCACCTCCCCCAAATGCCCCCCAAGCGGCCCATAACTGCGCTCGACCAGATGCCGCGTCCCATCGGCATGGACAATCAGCGCCGTACTCGCTCGCGTCCCGTAAGCAGGGCTGGCGATGAACACACTCGACAACAGCGTCTCGGTCGCCAGCCCTACGCCGGTGTCCGGCAGTTCGGCTACCGGGGCCGGCTGCGGGTCGTTCAGCAGCGCCAACAAGGCCTGGGGCTGCGGGTCGTCCAGTACCTCGACCAGCGCCGCCCGGGCCTTGAGCAGCTTGGGCCATGGCGTGTTCAGCCCGGCGTTCGACAAACCGTAGACACCCTCGGCCAGTCGCTGTGGCCGGGCATCGCGGGCATTGTGGTGCCACAGTTCGGTGCCATCGCCCAACAGCAAGTTGAACCCGCCGTACTCACCGGCACGGGGCACCACTTCGCTCAAATAATCGGCAATTGAAAGATTTCCGCTCAAAAATCGCGCCACCAGTTCACCACGGGACTTGAAGCCGGGCGGCTGGGCCGGGTCGCGAATGTTGGTCAGGGCAGCGAAGCGGCCATCGGCGCCGACGCCAAGCCAGGTCCCCCCGGCTTCCAGATCGCGGCCGGCATGGACATCAGGGGCGTCAGGCCATTGCCCCAGGGGCAAGGTCGGGCGCGCGTAGAACTCATCGCGGTTGGCCGCCACGATCAGCGGCCGGGCGTGGCCGGGGCGCCAGGCAAATACGATCAGGCACATCAGATAGTCCCATTAAAAATAAAGCCGAGCACAGCTGTTGTGGGTTCCACTCTACCCAGACATCGCCCCGGCATCCATCGCCTTGAGTGGAGCCCAAGGCCATGGATCCGTTACCATGCCGCTCTTGTTTCTAGGATGGGCGAGGGACGCTGGTGGAATTTGTGCTCTATCTGCTGCTCGGCGCCTGTGCCGGCGTGCTGGCCGGACTGTTCGGCGTGGGTGGCGGGATCATCATCGTCCCGGTGCTGGTATTCAGTTTTACCTTGCAGGGCTTCGACCCACTGGTGTTGACGCACCTGGCGGTCGGCACGTCCCTGGCATCGATCATCTTCACTTCGGTCAATGCCGTGCGCGAGCATCAGCGCAAAGGCGCGGTGCGCTGGCCGATTTTTGCCTGGATGACCGTTGGAATCCTGATCGGTGCCGGTTTCGGAGCCGTCACTGCCGAAGCGATTTCCGGTCCGAACCTGCAAAAAATCATCGGCGTGTTCGCCCTGATTGTCGCCGTACAACTGGGCCTGGACTTGAGGCCCAAGGCCAGCCGCACAGTTCCGGGCAAGGTCGGGTTGACGGTGGCGGGGACGGTGATCGGCTGGGCCTCGGCGATTTTCGGCATCGGCGGCGGCTCGCTGACCGTGCCGTTCCTGACCTGGCGCAGCGTGCCGATGCAACAGGCGGTGGCGACGTCATCGGCCTGCGGTTTGCCGATTGCCCTGGTCAGTGCATTAAGTTTCATGATTCTGGGCTGGCAAGAGCCGCGGCTGCCGGCTCATAGTCTCGGTTTTGTTTATTTGCCGGCGCTACTGGGCATTGCCCTGACGAGCATGGTCTTCGCCCGCTTCGGCGCGCGACTGGCCCATCGCCTGTCACCGCGCTTGCTCAAACGGCTGTTCGCCGCTTTGCTGTTCAGCGTGGGCTTGAGTTTTCTGCTCTGACGCAATCCTGGCTTAATCCCGAGGTGGCAGCGTCGCCCGGATATTTTTGACGTTTACGAGGAATATCAATGCTGCCTTACCCGCAGATCGATCCGGTGGCCCTGGCCATCGGCCCGCTGAAAATCCACTGGTACGGCCTGATGTACCTGATCGGCATCGGCGGTGCCTGGTTGCTGGCGTCGCGCCGGCTCAACCGCTTCGATCCGACCTGGAACAAGGAAAAGCTCTCGGACCTGGTGTTCTGGCTATCCATGGGCGTGATCGTTGGCGGACGCCTGGGTTACGTCTTGTTCTACGACCTGAGCGCGTACCTGGCCAATCCGACGCTGATCTTCGAAGTCTGGAAGGGCGGCATGTCGTTCCACGGCGGGTTCATCGGCGTGATGCTGGCAGCGCTGTGGTTCGGTAAACGCAACAACAAATCGTTTTTCGAGCTGATGGACTTCGTCGCGCCAATGGTGCCGATTGGCCTGGGGGCCGGGCGCATCGGAAACTTCATCAACGCCGAATTGTGGGGCAAGGCCACCGACGTGCCATGGGCGATGGTCTTCCCGCCGTTCAGCGACCCGGCGCAGCTGCCCCGTCATCCTTCGCAGCTGTACCAGTTCGCGCTCGAAGGCGTGGCACTGTTTGCCATCCTGTGGCTGTTCTCGCGCAAGCCACGGCCGACCATGGCCGTGTCGGGCATGTTCGCGCTGTTCTACGGGATCTTCCGTTTCATCGTTGAATTCGTCCGCGTACCAGACGCCCAACTCGGCTATCTGGCGTGGAACTGGCTGACCATGGGCCAGTTGCTGTGCCTGCCAATGATCATTGGTGGCCTGGCGCTGATCTGGCTGGCCTATCATCGTGCGCCGGCTGCGGCGGCCAAGATTTAAATTCGAACCCCGGGGCGCTGGCCCCGGGTTCAAGGACACAGGTAACCCATGAAGCAATATCTCGATCTGGTGGCCCACGTCATCAAGAACGGCACCAAGCAAGCCAACCGCACGGGTGTAAACACCATCAGCTTTCCCGGCGCCATGTTGCGCTATGACCTGAAGGACGGATTCCCGGCCATCACCACGCGCAAAATGGCCTTCAAGTCAGCCATCGGTGAGATGTGCGGTTTCCTCCGTGGGGTCAACAACGCCGCCGAATTCCGTGCCCTGGGCTGCAAGGTCTGGGATCAGAACGCCAACGAAAACGCCCAATGGCTGGCCAACCCGTTTCGCCAGGGCGAAGATGACCTGGGTGAGATCTATGGTGTGCAATGGCGCAAGTGGCCAGCCTACAAGCAGATCCCGTTGAGCAACCCGGCCGCCATCGAGCAAACCCTGGCCCAGGGCTACCGACAAATCGCCGAGGGCGAAGAAAACGGTCAGGCCTACGTGGTGCTGTACAAAGCCATCGATCAGGTGCGCCAGTGCGTCGACACCATCATCAAGGACCCGGGCAGCCGACGGATCCTGTTCCACGGCTGGAACTGCGCCCAGCTCGATGAAATGGCCCTGCCGCCCTGCCATTTGCTCTACCAGTTCCACCCGAATGTCGAGACCAAGGAAATCTCCCTGACCCTCTACATCCGTTCCAACGACCTGGGCCTGGGCACACCGTTCAACCTCACCGAAGGCGCCGCGCTGCTGAGCCTGATCGGTCGCCTGACCGGCTACACGCCACGCTGGTTCACCTATTTCATCGGCGACGCCCACGTCTACGAAAACCACCTGGACATGCTCAACGAGCAGCTCAAGCGCGAGCCGTTCCCGATGCCCAAACTGGTGATTTCCGAGCGCGTGCCGGAGTTCGCCAAGACCGGTGTGTACCAGCCTGAGTGGCTGGAGCTAGTAGAGCCGAGCGACTTCTCCCTCGAGGGCTACCAGCACCACGCGCCGATGACGGCGCCGATGGCGGTCTAAGCCACACCACCTCTCCCCCTGTGGGAGCGAGCCTGCTCGCGATAGCGTCTTCACATGCGAAATCCATGTGACTGACACTGCGCTATCGCGAGCAGGCTCGCTCCCACATTGGATCTTCATATGTTCAAGATCGGCTCAATGCCCATGACTCCTGCCCACATGTGAATGCTCCACCTCCGGCGCCACCGCGCCACTCACTTCCAGGCGCTGCAAAATCCCGCATTGATCCGGGTCCGGCCCTTCGCCACAACGATGGCGCAGGTCGATCAGTTGTGTCTGCAAGGCCAGCAGACCGTCGATGCGCGCCTTGACGTGGTGGATGTGTTCGTCGATCAGCGCGTTGACGTTTTCGCACTGGTCCTGAGGGCTGTCGCGCAGGGCCAGGAGGCTGCGGATTTCTTCCAGGGTCATGTCCAGGGTGCGGCAGTTGCGGATGAACGTCAGCCGCTCGGCATGAGCCTGGGTGTAGACCCGATAATTACCATCGCTGCGGGCCGGCTCCGGCAGCAAGCCTTCGCGCTCGTAGTAGCGAATGGTTTCGACCTGGCAGTAGGTGATTTTTGCCAGTTCGCCGATCTTCATGACGTTGCCTCCAAAACAGGTGCTTGACCCTATAGTGGCTACAGGGTCTTTACTGTGCAACAGGCACTTTTCACGGACGTAACCCGATGAGCGATTCCATTCACACCCACAAGCCCAACCACGGCCATGACCACGGGCATTCCTGCTGCTCAGCCAAAGCGGCACCGTCGGTGGTCAAGCTCGGCAAGGCCCCGACGGACGGCGCTCGGCTGAGCAGTTTTCGCATCCAGGCCATGGACTGCCCCACCGAACAGACGCTGATCCAGAACAAGCTCGGCAAACTTGCAGGCGTGCAACAACTGGAATTCAACCTGATCAATCGCGTGCTGGGCGTGACTCACGACTTGCCCAACGACTCGCCGATCATTGATGCGATCCAGTCCCTGGGCATGCAGGCCGAGCCGTTGGCCCCGGGCCAGGAAAAAGAAACCAGCGAATTGCCCGCCCCGGCTAAGCCCTGGTGGCCGCTGGCGCTGTCGGGTGTCACCGCACTGGGTGCCGAGGTGATCCACTTCACCAGCGCCGCGCCGGAGTGGGTGGTCGCGCTAATGGCGTTGGTGTCGATCCTCAGCGGCGGTCTCGGTACCTACAAGAAGGGCTGGATCGCTCTGAAAAACCGCAACCTGAACATCAATGCACTGATGAGCATCGCGGTGACCGGTGCGGTGCTGATCGGCCAATGGCCGGAAGCGGCGATGGTGATGTTCCTGTTCACGGTGGCTGAATTGATCGAGGCCAAGTCCCTGGACCGGGCGCGCAACGCCATCAGCGGCCTGATGCAGATGGCCCCGGAACAGGCCACCGTGCAACAGGCCGATGGCACCTGGCAGGTGCAAGCGGTCAAGACCATCAACCTCGGTGCACGGGTGCGGGTTCGTCCAGGCGAACGGGTGGGTCTGGACGGGGACGTCGTCGCCGGTCGCTCTACCATCGACCAGGCGCCCATTACCGGCGAGAGCCTGCCGGTGGAAAAAACCGTGGGCGACAAGGTTTTCGCCGGCACCATCAACCAGGCCGGCGAACTGGAGTACACCGTGACCGCCGCAGCCGACCACTCCACCCTGGCGCGAATCATCCACGCCGTGGAACAGGCCCAGGGCTCCCGCGCCCCGACCCAGCGCTTCGTCGATCAGTTCTCGAAAATCTACACCCCGGCGGTGTTCGCCCTGGCGTTGGCCGTGGCGGTGATCCCGCCGCTATTCATGGGGGCGACCTGGTTCGACTGGATCTACCGGGCGCTGGTGTTACTGGTGGTGGCCTGCCCGTGTGCGCTGGTGATTTCCACCCCGGTGACCATTGTCAGCGGCCTCGCCGCAGCGGCGCGCAAAGGCATTCTGATCAAGGGCGGCGTGTATCTGGAGGGTGGCCACAAGCTCGACTATCTGGCCCTGGACAAGACCGGCACGATCACCCATGGCAAGCCGGTGCAGACCGACTACGTTCCACTCGACCCGACAGTGGAAGCGACGGCACCCGCTTTGGCCGCCAGTCTTGCCGCCCGTTCCGACCATCCGGTCTCCCACGCAATCGCCAACGCAGTTGTGGATAAACAGCAGGCGCCGCACGCTGTGGATAACTTTGCAGCGCTGCCGGGACGCGGGGTACGCGGCGATATCAACGGCCAGACCTATCATTTGGGCAATCACCGTCTGGTGGAAGACCTGGGCCTGTGCTCTGCCGAGCTGGAAGAGAAGCTCTTCGCCCTGGAAAAACAAGGCAAGTCCGTGGTGCTGTTGCTCGACCACTCAGGCCCCTTGGCGCTGTTTGCCGTCGCCGACACGGTGAAGGACTCCAGCCGCGAAGCCATCCAGCAACTGCATGAGCTGGGTATCAAGACCCTGATGCTCACCGGCGACAACGCCCATACCGCCGAAGCGATTGCCGCCCAGGTGGGCATGGATCAGGCCCGAGGCGATCTGTTGCCAGGCGACAAACTGCAAGCCATCGAGGATCTGTATGCCTTGGGTCACCGGGTCGGCATGGTGGGCGACGGCATCAACGACGCCCCTGCCCTGGCGCGCTCGGAGATCGGCTTCGCCATGGCGGCGGCGGGCACCGACACCGCCATTGAGACCGCCGATGTCGCCCTGATGGACGATGACTTGCGCAAGATCCCGGCGTTCATCCGCCTGTCGCGGCAGACTTCGAGCATCCTGAAACAGAACATCGCTTTGGCGCTGGTCATCAAGGCGATCTTTCTGGGATTCACCTTTGCCGGGTTTGCCACCATGTGGATGGCGGTGTTTGCCGACATGGGGGTGAGTTTGCTGGTGGTGTTCAATGGGTTGCGGTTGTTGCGTAAATAGAGGTGATGAGGCACCCGCATCGCGAGCAGGCTCGCTCCCACAGTAGATCTCAGCGGCCACACGTGGTGTACAACCGAGACCCAATGTGGGAGCGAGCCTGCTCGCGATGGGGCTGCACCGCAGCCCCAATGATTCACCGCCTGTTCAGTCGCGCTTGGGCTCGCGAATCTTGTACCAGGCCACATACAGCGCCGGCAGGAACAACAACGTCAGCAGGGTGGCGATGATGATCCCGCCGATCATCGCGTAGGCCATCGGCCCCCAGAACACTTCCCGGGCAATCGGGATCATCCCCAGGCTCGCGGCGGCCGCGGTGAGCAGAATCGGCCGACGCCGATGTTCGGTGGCTTGCACCACCGCATCCCAGGGCTCGTACCCGTCACGTTCATACTCATCTATCTGGGTCACCAGGATCACCGAGTTGCGGATGATGATGCCGATCAGTGCCAGTATCCCGAGGATCGCCACAAAGCCCATGGGCGTGCCCGTCGGCACCAGCGCCAGCACCACGCCGATCAACCCCAGGGGCGCGACGCTGGCAACCAGGAACATCTTCTGCACACTGTGCAGCTGGATCATCAGGAAGGTCGCCATCAAAAACAGCATCAGCGGCACGACGCTGGCGATCGGCCCTTGGGCTTTGCTGCTTTCTTCCACCGTCCCCCCGGTGGCGACCTTGTAGCCCGCCGGCAGGCCGGCAGCGAATTGATCGATGGCCGGTTGCAGTTGCTTCACCAGATCGGTGGGCTGGATTTCATCGCGCACCGCGGCCTTGATGGTAATGGTGGGCTTGCGGTCGCGACGCCACACCAGGGGTTGTTCCAGTTCATAGCGCACTGTGGCGAACGCCAGCAGCGGAATGGAGGTGCCGCTCGGCGTGACGATCTGCAAGTTCTGCAGGGTCTGCGGCGAACCGCGCTCGGCGTCTTCGGCACGACCGACCACGTTGATCAGGTATATGTCGTCATTGACCTGGGTCACCGGCGAACCGCTGACGATACTGTTCATCAGCCTGGCCACGTCCTCCGAAGACAAGCCCAGTTGCCGCGCCCGGTCTTGGGCAATGTCGATACGCAGCACCTTGCCCGGCTCGTTCCAGTCATAAATGATTTCGCCAATGTGGGTGTTCTTGTCCAGTTCGCTGGCAAGTTCGATGGCGTGCTTGCGCACCTGGTCGATGTCCTTGCCGCTGACCCGGTACTGGATCGGCCGCCCCACCGGCGGGCCCATTTCCAGGGCCTGCACGTAGCTGCCAATGCCGACGAAGTCCTCGCGCAGACGCTTTTGCAGGCGTTCGGTGAGGGCCGTGCGCGATTCCAGGCCTTTGCTGACGATCACCAGTTGCGCGTAGTACGGATTCTGCAACTGCTGGTCCAGCGGCAGGTAGAAACGAATCGCGCCCTCACCGATGTAGGTGCTCCAGCGCTCGATGTCCGGGTCGCCCTTGAGCGTCGCCTCCAGGCGATCGACCGCCTTGCGGGTCTCGTCCATCGAAGCGTTCTGCGGCAGGTTCAAGTCCACCAGAATTTCCGGGCGGTCCGAAGACGGGAAGAACTGGTTCTGCACAAAACGCATGCAAAACACCGACAACGCAAACAGCAGCACGGTGATGCCAATGGCCCACCAGCGATTGCGCATCGCCCACAGCAAGCCGCCATTGAAAGCCCGGCCGATCCGTCCTGGCTCGTTGCTGTGGGGTTTCACATTGGTACTGAGGATGTGCACGCCGATCACCGGGGCGAACAGCACCGCGACGATCCACGACACCAGCATCGCCACGGCAATGACTGCAAACAGGGTAAAGGTGTACTCGCCGGCGGAGCTGGCGTTCAGGCCGATGGGCACGAACCCGGCCACGGTCACCAGGGTCCCGGTGAGCATCGGGAACGCCGTTGAGGTGTAGGCGAAGGTCGCGGCCTGCTCCTTGGTTTCACCTTTCTCCAGGCGCGTGACCATCATTTCCACGGTGATCATCGCGTCGTCCACCAGCAGACCGAGGGCGATGATCAGCGCACCAAGGGAAATCCGCTGCATGGTGATGCCGCTGTATTCCATGAACACAAAGACCATCGCCAATACCAGCGGAATCGAGCAGGCCACCACCAGCCCGGCCCGTAAGCCAAGGCTGATAAAGCTGACCACCAGCACGATAATCACCGCCTCGAACAACGCGCTGGTGAAACCGCCGACCGCTTCCTCCACCACTTCGGCCTGGTCCGACACGGTATGCACGTCGACGCCCACTGGCAGATCGGCGGTCAGTTCGTTCATGCGCGCGTGCAGTGCCTTGCCGAATTCCTGGATGTTGCCGCCCTTCTTCATCGCAATGGCCAGGCCAATGGCCGGCGTGCCATTGAAGCGAAACATTGGGGTCGCGGGGTCGACATAACCGCGACTGATGTCAGCGATGTCGGCCAGGCGATAAAAACGATCATTGAGCCGCAGATTGACGTTGGCCAGGTCCTTTTCCGACTGGAACTGCCCGGAAGTGCGTACGGAAATCCGCTCCGGCCCGGCGTCGATCACCCCGGCGGGAGTCACAGCGTTCTGGGATTGCAGGCTCTGCACCACCTGGCGCTGATCAATACCCAGCGCGGCGAGCTTGCGGGTCGAAAAATTCAGGTACAGGACTTCATCCTGCTCGCCCACCATCTCGACCTTGCCCAGGCCCGGTACCTCACGGATTTCGGCGCGCACTTGCTCCACATAATCGCGCAACTGACGCATCGAAAGCCCGTCGCCGGTGAAGGCATAGACCGACCCGTACACATCGCCGAATTCGTCGTTGAATCCCGGGCCCTGCAGGCCCTGGGGGAAGTCACCACGGATGTCGTCGATCTTCTTGCGAACCTGATACCAGATCCCGGGGATTTCCTCGGCGTCGGTGGTATCGCGCAGGTACACGAACACCGTCGACTCCCCTGGTCGGGTATAGCTTTTGACATAGTCGAGAGAGTCGAGCTCTTCGAGTTTTTTCTCGATGCGGTCGGTGACCTGCTTGAGGGTTTCCTCCTGGGTCGCGCCAGGCCAACGAGTCTGGATGACCATGGTCTTGATGGTGAACGAGGGGTCTTCTTCGCGCCCCAGGTTCATGTAGGAAAACACCCCCATCAACAGGGCGACGAACATTAAGTACCAAACAAACGACTGATGCCGCAGGGCCCATTCGGATAAGTTGAAAGGCCCTTTCATCGTGCGTCCTCGTCGAGTTTCACTTTCTGCCCCGGCTGGAGGCTGTTCACACCGGCGCTGACCACACGGTCGCCGGGCTTGATGCCATTGGCCACCAGCACCGAGTCGGTGGAGCGGCTGAGAATCCTCACCTCTCGGGGGGAAACGGTCTGACTCTGCGGATCGACAAGCCAGATCCGCGTTGTGCCATCAACCTCTTGCAAGGCACTGAGCGGCAGCTCGATGCGCGGCTCGATGGTTGAGCTCAGGGTCACGCTGATGGCCGTGCCCAGGCGAAAGCCTGGCGGTGTATCGCCCAGGGTCAGCCGTGCGCGGCGCGTGCGGGTGGCGCTTTGGGCCTGGGGTTCGATCTCGCGCACGGTGGCGGTCGTGCGGATGCTCGGGTCCAGTTCCCCGGCAACCTCGAACACGACATCGGCGGGCAGGCGCTCAGCCAGGCCGGCCGGCAGGTCGATCACCGCTTCCTTGATGTCCGGGCGCGCCAGGGTCACCACTTGCTGGCCGGCAGTGACCACCTGCCCGGCCTCGGCATTCCAGGCCGTGACGACGGCATCGTGGTCGGTGTGCAACTGGCTGTAGTTGAGTTGGTCGCGAGCCTGCTCCACCGATGCACGGGCCTGTTCCAGGGAAGCCGCGGTGGTTTTCAGATCGGTCTGGGCAATGTCCAGTTGCGCCTGAGCGCCGACACCACGGTCGAACAACTGCTGCTGGCGACGGGCATTGGCCTGGGCATTGATGTACTGCGCCTCAATCCGCGCCAGGTCGCCCTGGGCGGCGCGCAACTGGTTCTGTTGATCGGTGGGGTCGAGGGTAGCGAGCAAATCACCCTTCTTCACTTCGGCGCCGACATCGACGTTGCGGCTGGCGATCCGTCCCGGCACGCGGAACCCCACATTGGTCTCGTAACGGGCCTGGATGCTGCCCGCGAAGCGCCCAAGGGCTTGCTGGTCGAGCGCGCGAACCTCGATGGACAACACCGGGCGCACCGGCTCAGGTGGCGGCTCTTCCTTCGAGCACGCCGCCAGCAACAGGCCAGCCGAGACCATCCATAAACGCTTCATGGCTGGACTCCCGTCGGGGATTTCTCATGGGTATTTTCAGCGATCTCTACGCGCACGCCGGGATGCAGCAATTGCCCACCTGCAGTGACCACGGTCTCACCCCCCTTGAGCCCGTCGCTGATGATGACCTTTCCAGTGAGATACCGGCCGACGGTGACATTGTGCAACTGCGCCTTGCCTGCATCGTCCACCAGCCACACCGCCGGATCGTGAAGGTTCTTGGTCAGCGCCGACCAGGGCAGTTCCACGGCGGTCTTGCCGGCAGACTTGGCGGTGGCACTGACCACCGAACCCAGGCGCATGCCTTCGGGTAACTCACTGAGCGTCACCTTGACCTGCACGGTGCCGGTTTCAGCGGAAACCGCCGGGGTGATCTCGCGCACCGTACCGGTGGTCTTGATGGCCGGGTTGTCCAGCAGGCTAATGACGATGGCGGGATCCGAGGGCGGTTCGCGCAACAGTGACTCGTAGATATTGAACACGGCGTCGCGCTCTCCGTCCTGGGCCAGGCTGAAGATCGGTTCCGTGGCCTGCACCACCTGGCCGACCTCCGCCTGCCGTGCCGTGATGATGCCCGGAGCCTCGGCGATCAGCGCGGTATAGCTCAGTTGTTCGCGGGCGTTGGCCAACTGGGCCTGGGCAGCGGTCAGCGCACTCTGGCTGCTGCGCAGTTGCGCCTGGGCCGTGTCATATTCGCTCTGGCTGGTATAACCCTTGGGCAAGAGTTTTTGCTGGCGCACGAACGCCGCCGCACTCTGCTTGACCCGCGCCTGTTCGGCAGCCACCTGAGCCTGGGCGGAGTCGACACGAGTCTGCAGATCCTGGGGGTCGAGCCGGGCGAGCACCTGTCGGGCCGAAACCCGGTCACCGACATCCACCTTGCGCTCGACGATCTTGCCGGCCACGCGGAACGACAGATCGGTCTGCACCCGAGCCTGGACGTCACCGGTGAGGGTCACCGAGGCGGCATATTCGGTGGGCACGGCCTGTTGCACGAAAACCCTCGGCAGGGCCTTTTCCTCGGGTTTTTCATCACCGCATCCGGCCAACACCACACACAAGCCAAGGCCAACCAGAACTTTACTTCGAGGACCAGCCATGCAGACTCCTTTGCGTTGTACGGACGTACCAGTGACGATACGACTGTGAGCTTAGAACAGGGTTCAACACCTGCCACAGGATCACAATGGATACACCCATCAGGCAGACTAGTGCCTTTGCGGCAGCGGGAAAAATTTGCACATGCTCAAGACACTGGCGGTGGCCAACTACCGCTCGATCAACAAACTGGTGATCCCCCTGGGCCGGCTGAACCTGATCACCGGCCCCAACGGCAGTGGCAAATCCAATCTGTATCGTGCCCTGCGCCTGTTGGCGGAGACCGCCCAGGGTGGCGTGGTCAACGCCCTGGCCCGCGAAGGCGGGCTGGACTCGACCTTCTGGGCCGGGCCGGAAGTGATCAGCCGGCGTATGCGCAACGGCGAGGTGCCCATCGGAGCTACGGTGCGGCTCAGCACGAAACGCCTGCGCCTGGGTTTTGCCGGGGAAGATTTCAGCTATTCGATTTCCCTCGGCCTGCCGGAACCGAGTTTGTCCGCGTTTTCGCTGGACCCTGAAATCAAGCGCGAATGCATCTGGGCCGGCCCGGTGTTTCGTCCCGCCAGCCTGCTGGTGGATCGCAACGGGCCCATGATCCGTGCCCGGGACGGTCGCACCTGGGACGTCCTGGCTCAGTACACGCCCACCTTTGACAGTTTGTTCGACCAGGTCGGCAGCCTGCGCACCTCACCGGAGGTGCTGCAGATGCGCGAGTCCATTCGTCGCTGGCGCTTCTATGACCACTTTCGCAGCGACGCCGACGCCCCGGCGCGCCAGCCGCAACTGGGCACCCGCACGCCGGTGCTGCACCACGACGGGCGTGACCTGGCCGCTGCCCTGCAAACCATTCTTGAGATCGGCGACGATCAAGCCTTGCACTCGTCCATCAGCGACGCATTCCCCGGTGCCCGGCTGCATGTCGAGAAACTGCAAGGCGGGCGTTTCGGCATCGAGTTTCATCAGCATGGCTTGCTGCGCCCGCTGTCGGCCGCCGAACTTTCCGACGGGACCCTGCGCTATCTGCTGCTGATAGCCGCACTGCTCACCCCGCGCCCACCCTCGCTGATGGTGCTCAACGAACCGGAAACCAGCCTGCACCCGGACCTGTTGCCGGCCCTGGCGCGGTTGATCATCCGCGCTTCAGCGCACTGTCAGGTCTGGGTGGTCTCCCATGCCCGGCGCTTGATCACCGCCTTGCAGCAGGACAACGACTGCAATTGCATCGTGCTGGAGAAAGATCTGGGCCAGACCGGGATCGTCGGCCAGGGAATACTGGATGCGCCGGCCTGGAGCTGGCCGGATTGATCGACGGTATTTGCAGGGGCCAAGTAAGAAGGCTATTTTTCCACTGGCTGTAGGACGGGTCTATTTCTCGACGGACCTCTCCAAGGAACCGCAGCTTATGGCCAGACTGCCTGGCCCCCATCACAAGGAAGATCACAATGGCTGACGTGAAAGCCCCGCAACACCTCGACCCACGCGACATCGTCAAACTGCTCGTGGCCCTGCGCCGCGCATTGAAAAAACCGCCTGCATAGCTACATCGATCAAGACGGGTTCTGAGCGTCGGCACAAAAAAAACGCCGACGCTGGCAAAGCCGTCGGCGTTGAAACTTAAAATCCCTGCTGTTCGATCAGAACGCCGGCAGTACCGCGCCGCTGTATTTCTTCTCGATAAATGCCTTCACTTCCGGGCTGGTCAGGGCCTTGGCCAGTTTCTGCATGGCCGGGCTGTCCTTGTTGTCCGGGCGGGCCACCAGGAAGTTCACGTACGGCGAATCCGAACCTTCGATCACCAGCGCATCCTTGGCCGGGTTAAGACCCGCTTCCAGGGCGTAGTTGGTGTTGATCATGTCCAGGTCGACCTGATCCAGCACACGCGGCAGCATGGCCGATTCCAGCTCCTTGAACTGAAAGTTTTTCGGGTTCTTGGCGATGTCCTTGGGCGTGGCCAGGGCGTTTTTCGGGTCCTTGAGCTCGATCAGGCCCGCCTTCTGCAACAGGATCAGGGCGCGACCACTGTTGCTGCCTTCGTTGGGGATGGCGATGGTCGCGCCGTCCTTGAGTTCGGCCAGGCTTTTGACTTTCTTCGAGTAACCACCGAACGGTTCCACATGCACGCCGATCACGGTCACCAGATCGGTGCCTTTGCCTTCGTTGAAGCTCTTGAGATACGGCAGGGTCTGGAAGTAGTTGGCGTCCAGGCGCTTCTGATCAACCTGTACGTTGGGTTGAACGTAGTCGGTGAACACCTTGATTTGCAGGTCCACGCCTTCTTTGGCCAGGGCCGGCTTGATCAGCTCAAGGATTTCAGCGTGGGGCACCGGGGTGGCCGCCACGACGAGTTTCTCCGCCGCCTGGGCCAGACCCGAGGTCAGGGCTGCTGCCAACGCGGTGAATAACAGAACCTTTTTCATGCAGTGTCCTTATCGAAGATCACCGTCGTCATGGACCACGGTCAAACAATGGAAGTGCCAGCGAAGTGCTATCGCTGGCGTGATGTGGACGATACCGATATTTTTTATGCCTTAACAATATCTTTTATTGAGGTACTTATACCCAAAATCCATAAATGAGCAGGCGTAATTTCCTCGTCAGGCAAATCGGATATCGGCGCTTCGCTTCCTGACGTCACCATAGATTTCGTCCTGTGCCTGCCCAAGCGACTGGCTGCCGAAAAAATCGTCCGCGCGCTGGAGATACTCTTTGGCTTTTTCGATGTACCGATCTCTATCGATCGTGTACCTGACGCCGTCAACCGGATATTTGACATAACCGACCACATCCTTGGCTGTCAGTACATTCCTCAGGTCGTTTTGCACAGCGATGAAGTTACGCCGACCGCCTTCAGGAACCAGACGGCTCGCGGCCTTGGCATATTCACCAACACGTACCGCACGCAAGGCATTGCCACGATTCACTGTCACGGTATCACCGAGTGCCTCGACGGTTTTCTGCAACGCCACGCTTGTGCCTTTGCCCAATACCTTGCCCGCCAGGGAAGCCCCGCCGGACACAACACCCAGCGCAATACTGGTGTAACTGAGAATCTGCGTGGCGACGGCATCCGGGGCTGCCTCCGTCAACACCACCGATGCAATCGATGCCGCGCCTGACACCACTTCCAGCGTCAACGCCGTCGCGGCCGAAAATGACACCCCGACCAAAGGTGCGGATGCGCCAAGGGTCGCAAGGGTCAATGCGACGGAAGCCACAGCAAAAGCAGCCGTAAGACCTATCTTGACCCAACCCCAGGCAGAAATATGGCCTGTCGGATCGCTGAGATTGATCGGGTCTCCCAGACAATAGGCATAAGGATTGAGGCCACCGCCATCGAACGGGCTCCAACTGTCGGGCCGGTGGAATCGCATCAGTACCGGATCGTAAGCCCGGTAGCCATTACCCAGCAGGTAACATCCCGTCACGGGGTCCAGCGGCTCGCCATTGAAACCGAACAGGCTACCCAACCCGTCGGACACCGGGCGTTGTCCATAGGGTGAATAAGCCTGCGTGGTGGTGTCTGCACCGGAAAGTGCCTGCAGGACGTTGCCATAAGCGTCGGTGCAAAACAGCGCCGTCTCCTGGCCTTGCAACAGGGCCAGCAACTGCCGCCCTTCGCGCACGATGCTGCGCCTCTCGTCCCCTGCGACTTCGCTGCACAACTGCTCTTGATGGTGGAAACGCCGGTATGCCTTCTCCCCCGTCAGCTCAAAGGCATGGAGCCAATCCGAGGCGTCATACCGATAGCGGGCCAACGTCGATCTGGAGTCCGCCGACGTCACGCTTTCCAGGCGGCCCAACTCGTCATACAGCAGCCTGCGCCCTTGCCCATCGTTGAGCAGATTGCCGTCCGCGTCATAACTGAAGGTTGTATTGCCCGCCACATAGTCGGGATGACTGTGGATGACGGCACTGAGTTGCGTTTTGTCAGCCAGGTCATACCGATAGTTCGCAATGTTCTCGCCACCTACGAAACGGGTGGTGACCTGACGAATGTTATCGAGATAGTCGTAAGTGAAATCCTGGGAAACGATAACTTTTCCCTGCGTATCCACGGGCGCCTGCTCACCCTTGCAGGCGTAACGCTCCAAGCGGCCACGCAGATCATAGGTGAACGATTCCAGGCGCAGGAGAACGTTCCCGACCTTGAGCGTGCGCTGGCTGAGCTTATCGCCGGGGCCGAACGACTGGGCCAACTCCAGGACGTCTTTTTCCTGGGAGGAGGAACGTCGAAGAACCTCGCGGCCAAACTCGTCGTACACCAGGTCGGTGACCATCGACAGGCCCGATTGAGCGTCGGTGACGGTGATACAACTGAGGTGCTCTTGAGCGTTGTACGAGTAGGCGACGCAGACTCGGCCTTGGGTGATGCCCGACAACCGTCCTGTCTCGTCATAAAGACAGGTGCGATCCGCGCCGTTGACGTCTGTATGGCAAATCGGCTTTCCCATCAACGAGTGGGTTTGCGAACTTTCGAACCGGTCGAGCGCAGTTACCCATTTTTCCTGCTTGAGCCGACCGGACGCAGAATATTCCATGCGTCGCTGCACCAGCGCGTTGGCCGACTCCTGGAGCAGGCCGGTGCGCGGATCAAAACGATGCCTTGTCGAAACCGGCGCCTGGCTGCCTGCGCGCTCGGTGACACAATCATCGAGCAACGGATCAAGGGTGAACCGCAGGACTTTGCCGGCCGCAGTGATCCTCTGTGAAGCGTTCCTGCTGGAGCCTTCATAGACCAATCGTTCAGTGCGACCACCTGAGCGATTGAGCGTAATACGCATCAGCCCATCGTAGGTTCGGCTACCCACCACGTAGTCATTGGCGCTGATTTGCGTGGGATGGTCACCCTGGCTGTGTACCGCGTACTGCTTCTTGATGACCGTACCGTCGGGCAAAACCGTACTCAGGACCCTCCCCGCCAGATCGTAGCTGAAGCGAGTCACCGCCCCGTCAGAAGCCCTTTGCCTGATGCACCGTCCCAGCCCATCGTATTCGTAGGCGGTGACCTCTCGAACAACGCCTGACAGGTCCACCCGTTCGATGCGCGACGGTTTGCCAAAAACGTTCGTGAACGTACGCGTCTTGCCGGCGCCTTCCATCCACTGTGTGCGAGTGAGCGCTACCGGGTCGACCTCATCATGCACGATCACCTGTCCACGGCGACGGACGCGGCTCTGATGTCCCCACGGGTCATACTCGTACAGGGTCTTCAGTGATTTCGCCTGGCCCTCGAACCAGTCGGTTTCTTCATCCGCCTTCAGGCGCCCGAGGCTGTCGTATTCGGCCTGATAGATCAGGCGCATGGGCGCGCCAGGCATATCGACATCCTGCTTCTGGACGCTGATGGTGCGGCCGACGCCGTCACTGCGGGTCGCTGTCTGGACACCCCGCGAATCCGTGACGATGACCGTGACAAACGGATCTTCGGGTGTGAACGGTTGATAGGTGAATTGACGCGACGCTGCGCTGTCGGTGCCTGGCATCACCGTTTCACGAATCAGTTGCCCCAGCGAATCGTATTTCATGCTGACGCTGCTGCCCCCGGATTCACGGGTCTTGATCAGCCAGTCACACTCGTCATGCCAGCTCTGTCGCAAGTGCCTCACGCCTTCGGCGCTAAAGGTCTGGTCGGTGCGGACATGCCCGTTTTCACGCTGGTAGGCATAATGGTATTCAGTCCGCACACCGCCTACCGTTTCAACTTTGCTTTGCAGCCTCGCATGGAAGACGTCATTGACGTCATTGACGTACTTTAATCGACAGTCCACCCGTGGCTCGCTGACGCCGTCTTCGTACAGTGTTTCACTGGCCAGCTGCACACAACGGCCGCCACCGGGACGTAACGAAGGCAGCTCAGCGTAGGTGTAACGGACCACCGTTGTAGGCGCGGCAGCGAAGTCAGGGGAAGCGAAAATGGACTTCTGTTTGAGCAAGGACGGCACGCCCAATGGACTGGCAGGGCAGTCAGCATCCCCTTGTGCGGGGAAGTATTCATAGACTTCACGCACTCCGCTCGGACTGGTCTTTTCCAGCAGATTCCCATGTTCATCATAGGACGTGCGGGTGACCTCGCTTCTGATTCTACTGCGCCCCGCATCCGCGGCATCGCTGCTGTCAAAGAAGCTGTCGCGCACCACGCGTTGCATCTGGAACTGTGGGGGCTGATCCTCGAAAGCCCTATTGGGGACATCGTGGTATTCGATCTCCCGCAGTTGCATCTTGCCGCCACTGATCGTTCTTTGCGAAATCATCGAATGAAAGCGGTTGTAGGTACGCGTGACGCGAGACGCCTCACGCTGACCACCTTCATCAAGGGCAATCTGTATCTGGGTGCAAGCGTACTCGTACTGCCCGCTCAAGCCATAAAGCACATCACTGTCAGCGGTCCAGAGCGCGCGCGAATCGAACCCGAGAAAGTTTCTGCGCGAGTATTCATATTTGCTCATCATGGCCGGCTGCCCCCCGCCGGGGGACATGACCGACTGGACGACAACCGGCAACGAAGAGACCGGCGCCCCCGTAGGCAAGCGATGTCCCTCAGGCCTGTAACTGAGCGTTTCCTGCGCGCCGCTTGGCTGTTGGACGTTGGTCATCAGCAAAAAACCATTGATTCGCCGATAACCAAAGGACCACATCAACTGATTATTTTCGGCCGTGACCAGAATGATGCGCTGGAGTAGTTCATTGTTGAGCGCGAACCGGTATTGGAGTCTTTTTGAAGGCATATCCGGCCACAAGGTAATGGTCGGTGGCGTTCCTCCGTTCTGGGCATAGTCGATACTCAACAGGCGGTGATGTTGGTGATAAACCTCCGTCAGACGTCGCTGTCCAGAGATGAGCCTGTAGGCATAGCGCGTTTGCTTGCCATTGGGGCAATACGCATGCGTCAGCAGCCACTCCTCAGCCGTTGCAGAGGGGCGCGAGAGTATTTCGGTCCGCCCATCTATGTGCTCAATGACAAGTTCATCGCCTTGCACCGTAACGTTCAGGTTATCGAGCTTTTTATCCTTGACCGCGGCCTGGCCTTCGCTGACCAGAAGCTGATAGGTCACGCCGTTCGACAGTGTCAGCTTGCGTCGGCGTTGCTCATAGCTGCAGGTGCGCAGGGACCAGCCGATGCCTAAACCCATGTTTTGATTATTGAAGGAATCATATGAAAGGGTAAGCGGCACCTTCGACCCGCCGGCTGCGTCAGTGGGCGCTGCATCCAGCGCCACGCTGCAACTATAACTACCGGTACGAGGATCAACACCCGAGCGAATGAAACTATCAAACCTGAAGGCAGCCGAAGTTAACTGCTCTTTGAATGGAACTGAGCGACTCATCTATTCTTCCTTGAACATGGTTTCTGATTTACCGGGCGACCCAGACCGCCAACGTCTCTTCAGTTATCCCGACGCGCAGTTGATGGAAATTTCCAAATACATCACGCATTTCCAGTGCAGCGCTGTTTCTATTCTCTCGGACCCACACCGGCCCACCCTTTTTTCCGAACGCCAGAACGAATGCAACCACGCCCTTTTCGCTTAAATTCCTTCCTACCGCATCCGGCCGCTCCCAACTCAAATAGGCTGACGTTCGTATTGCGCGGCCATCGCCATAGCCCACCACGTAATAACCCGAGTATCGATTGTCCGAGCTTCCTATCTGAAGATGCGTCCTCATATAAAAGTCCGCCACAAATTCCATTCGCTGCTGGTCAACGATCAACTCCAGGACAAAACCCTCGACTTTCGCGATATCAGGCGATTGGCTGGAATAGTAGGCGGGGATGGTGCGAACAGAGTACTGCTCACTTCGGTAAACAGCGGGCGCCAGTGGAATCAATACCAGAGAGCCAAACTCGCTGGCCTTGGAAGATAGAAATTTTTTGCCATCGGCCCGCGTGATGCACAGCTGTAAATCTATCGGTGTGTCGGAACGGGTCGTGACATAAAAATCTTTGGTGTAAACAAACTCACCCGACGGCACCGAGCCTTGGATAGGGCCATTCGGAGGAAGCTGGCGAAAACGGCTGTCCTCCCGCTCGGTGTACCTCCAGTCTTTGATGTCTTCGCGGTGCCGGTCTTTGGTCAATGCCAATCCGGTCAATGCATCGACCAGAACAATGGAGTCCAGCTCGGACTGGCTTAGAGCGACACTGCCCCAGAGCCAGTCTTCGACCTCGACAACCACTTTAACCTTCAATTGCTGATAACCGTTGCGGTACAACTGATTACCGCCCGAGACTGAAAAAATCTTAAAGGTTTTCAGGTCCGACCATGTCGCCACGCCAGGTTCATTATTCTTAAGTTCCATTTTCAAATCCTTAGTCCGTTACTTGATTGATAAGTGGCAGCCTTCCAGTTTGGTCGCCACATTGCTTGCGCCATTTAATTAACCATCACTACGGCGCCACCAATCAAGATCAAAACCCAGACAAATTATTTGAATGACAACTTATAACTGGCCGCAAAATGAAACAGCCCCGACATTTACGGGATCCGCGCAACAACAACGCCGACAATATAAAAATCATCAGCGCTCAAATGATTCAGTAACATTATTGACGCAGGCATCAGATCCCGGCGATCCATGTCTTTAATCGCTCAAGTTGTTGCCGGTCACCTTGCCTGATCAACTCAAGAACCATTTGCTCAATCACCGTTGCGGGTGTCGGTTGATGCGGTAAATTGAGATGTTCTGGCAATATTTGATCGCCGGTGCTCACCAGCAACGCAAAATGAATGACGTTCTCCAACTCGCGGGTATTGCCCGGCCAGTCGTGCCGTTCCAGCGCGTGCTGCGCGGCTTCGCTGATCAGCGGCACCGCCAGGCCGAGGCGCTGGCTGTAGATGCCCAGGAAGTACTCGGCCAGGGACAGGATATCGCCCACCCGCTCGCGCAAAGCCGGCAACTCGAGTTGACCTTCACTGAGATAGTCATAGAGCCGTTGGTGGAATTTACCGGCTGCCACTGCTTGCGCCAGATCGATGCTGGTGGCCGCAACCAGGCGCACATCCACAGGGCTGGGCTGGTGGGCGCCGACGCGGATGACTTCGTGGTTCTCCAGAGCCGCCAACAATTTTAGCTGGATCGGCAGCGGTAAATCGCCGATCTCATCCAGATAAAGGGTGCCGCCATTGGCCGAGCCGAACCAGCCGGCGCGGCTACTGGCCGAGCCGTTGTGGCTGCCGACGGCATAACCGAACAATTCGGCGTCGGCGTAAGTCGGGCTGATCGCAGCGCAATTGACCGAAACGAACAGCCCACCGCGAGCGCTTTCACGATGCAGGTAACGGGCAAGCAACTCCTTGCCCGTACCGGTTTGGCCGCGAATCAGTACCGCGATCGAGCGCGGCGCCAGTTGCTCCAATGCGTGGCGTAGTTGCCGCGAACGCGGGTCGACGAACACCAACGCCTTGGCGCGAATGCTCAGGGGGCTTTTTTGTGCGTCGGGAAACGTCAGCAACGGCTGACCCAGTGTTTCATGCAAGCTCATGGCAGACTCCCGCCCCAACCGCCGGGAGACGGGAGGGCAAAAAAATTCAGGCGCGACGCAGGGCGTGGTGCTCCATGCGGGTTTGCAGACGATAGAGATAGGCGAACCCCTGCTCCCAACGCTGATGGCCAGACTTGACATTGATATGCCCCGCCCCGGCCAAAATCCCGGCCTCGGCGCCCCAATGACGCGCCAGTTCAAGCGCGCGCTCAACGCTTACGGCGGGGTCATTGTCGGAACTGACCACCTGGCTCGCAAATGGCAGCAGATCGGTGGGAATCGGCGCGAAATTGCGCAACGCAGGCGCGCAGGCCGGCCGTTCGACATCCGCCGGCGCCACCAGTAACGCCCCGCGCACCTGCTGCAGAAACTGCACCGGCGCGCTGGCCGCCCAATGGGCAACCGTGATGCAACCCAGGCTATGGGCAATGAGGATCACCGGCCTGCTGTCGGCGGCAATGGCTTCGGCCAGCGCCGCCACCCAGTCTTCACGCCGAGGGGTCAACCAGTCGGCCTGCTCGACCCGGGCACTGTTGGGCAGGCTGTTCTGCCAATGGGTTTGCCAGTGGTTTTGCGGCGATCCTTGCCAGCCCGGCACAATCAGGTAGCGAATCGATTCGTTGCGCATGGGTGCTCTCCCGCGTGTCTGTTGCAGGCGAGTATAGGGAGGTGAGCCAGATTGATTAAGGAATAAGAAGCTATTTATTAATAACAGCAAAGAATAATAACCTTTCTCTGTGGGAGCGGGCTTGCTCGCGAAAGCGCTGGGCCAGTTGTCGGTGATGCTGGCTGATATGACGCATTCGCGAGCAAGCCCGCTCCCACAGGTTCTGCTTCCGTGTCACTCGTTGCGTCCCTTGCGCAGCAACACATTCAACTGGTCCACCACTTCCGCCCAGTCCGCGTCCTCGAGGATTTCTTCACGCAGTAACTGCTGCTGGCTTGTGCTCCAGAAAAACGCGTCAGCCAAGTGCAGTTCAGGCTTGAGGGGTGAATGGGTCGTGATGAATTTGTCGATATCAACGGGGTCGTCAGACAGGCCCAATTGTTTGAACAGCGCGGGCAGGCTGTGGATCGGGGATTCCATGCGGGACTCCTGAGCATAGATCGGATGGCTGGGTTACTCCCCGCAGTCTAGCCTCTTGACGACCGCCAGACTGATCAAAATTCGATCAAACCACGCGTGAACTAGACTCTAGATAGAGTTCCCAATCACATCGCGGAGGATCCAGTGAACATTCGCTGTTTGATGGTCGCATTGCTGGCCATGAGCGGGCCCGCATTGGCGGCCGACGGACTCGCGCTACTGACGGCCAATCCCTTGGGTTTCTGGCTGATTGCCGCGGGCGTGGCCTTGCTGATCGCCGAGGCCGCCTTGCCCAACTACGGAGTCGCCGGGTTGGGCGGCATCATTCTGTGCGTCATTGGCGCGATCATCCTGACCAACGCCGATATACCGGTCCCACTGATGATCGTCCTGGGTCTGATCAGTGGCTTTTTGCTGATAGCCCTCCTGGTCCGCGCATTGAAAACCCGACCGCGCCAACCCGTCAGCGGCGATGCCGCGTTGTTGGGCAGCGTCACGGCGGTGACAGCGTTACAGGCCGGCAATAACCATCATGGCTGGATCCAGCTGGAAGGCGAACGCTGGCAGGTGACAAGCGCGATGCCGCTGCGGCCTGGCCAGGCCGTGCGGGTCATCGCACGCAAGGGTCTGCTACTGGAAGTGGCCGCCGCTGATTCACAAGGAGCCTGATATGGGTATGCAAATCGGTTTCACGATGCTGTTGTTGCTGTTGATAGCACTGGCGGCTTCAACGTTCCGGATCCTGCGCGAATACGAACGCGGGGTGGTTTTTCAGCTCGGCCGGTTCTGGCAGGTCAAAGGGCCCGGGCTGATCCTGCTGATTCCCGTGGTGCAGCAGATGATCCGCGTCGACTTGCGCACCATTGTCCTCGACGTACCGGCGCAGGACGTGATCACCCGCGACAACGTCTCGGTGAAGGTCAACGCGGTGTTGTACTTTCGCGTGCTCGATCCACAGAAGGCGATTATCCAGGTCGAAAACTTCCTCATGGCGACCAGCCAACTGGCCCAGACCACCTTGCGCGCCGTTCTCGGCAAACATGACCTGGACCAATTGCTGGCCGAGCGCGAGCAACTGAACAGCGACATCCAGCAAGTGCTGGACGCCCAGACCGACGCCTGGGGTATCAAAGTGGCCAACGTGGAAATCAAGCACGTGGATCTCAATGAATCGATGATCCGCGCCATCGCCCGGCAAGCCGAAGCAGAGCGGGAACGACGGGCCAAGGTGATCCACGCCGAAGGCGAGTTGCAAGCCTCGGAAAAACTCATGCAAGCCGCCGAAATGCTCGGTCGCCAGCCTGGCGCCATGCAACTGCGCTACATGCAGACACTGGGCTCCATTGCCGGGGACAAGACCTCCACCATCGTTTTTCCGCTGCCGATCGAGTTGCTCAAGGGGATGGCGGAGTTGTCGCCCAACAAGTCTTGATCAATTGCGCAGGGCATGGAATTCCAAGCGAGAGATCAAAAAATCGCAGCCTTGGTAGCTCCTACACCCACTTCTGTAGGAGCTACCGAAGACTGCGATCCTTTGATCTTTTCCCCCGCCAAACCCTCGGACATTTCCTTCAATACGCAGCGTTGTTCATGAACTAGGCAGCGATTTCGAGCGCCGCTAACCTTTGTCCGTCATCGCAAAAAACGGTGACACGGACGTGCAAGTCCGATCTAGGAACGCATTCGTTATGGCTATTCGCCGAGCATTTTTCTATGCTCGCCGACTGTTATGGCGGCTGCGCGTGGGAGACTTTCGGGTCTGCCGGGTTCCTGGACCGGTCTTGCACACCTACGTACAGCTGCCACCTTTTTCGAAGTGCAATCGATGGGTGTCGGCTCCACCTCCAGGGAAATCATTATGTTCAAAGCAACACCGAATCCGCCGCAAAGCGGCCAGAAATCCCGCGTCGAAAACCTCGAAGCCAAAAAACTAGACGAAGCCGCCACCCGCGCTCTCGATTACTACCTCAAGCCCCAACCCTCATCCCCACCTGAACCTGACAAAAACCAACTTTTCATCGTCTCCCCCCACATCGACACCGAAACCCTGCTCGCCAACGCC
The DNA here is from genome assembly GCF_003033885.1 of Pseudomonas rhizophila. Classification (NCBI taxonomy): domain Bacteria; kingdom Pseudomonadati; phylum Pseudomonadota; class Gammaproteobacteria; order Pseudomonadales; family Pseudomonadaceae; genus Pseudomonas; species Pseudomonas rhizophila. The sequence continues at coordinate 5,621,354 of NZ_CP024081.1, forward strand.
TCCGAAGACCTGCTCTCCATCAGCACCATCGCCGCCGACCTGGCAGACGATGTCGATGACTCACGCCGCTGCGTAGCCCTGGCGATCAGCCGCATGGCCGATGGGGTTCAGTTGTTGGTTGAACGGGCGTTGGATCATTTGGAAACAAAAGAAATGGCGGCGCCTGGGGCCAAGGGGTAGAGCTTTGCTTTGATGCAAACGGTGCCGACGCCATCGCGAGCAGGCTCGCTCCCACAATTGGATTGGAGTACGACCGCAAGAGCCAGGTCGGCTATAAGGCCGCCTCGCGAGCAAGCTTTGCTCCCACAGGTCCTGCTCAAACAAGTCTGATGGGTGTACACCCGCTAAAGCCAGGCCGGCTGTCAGGCCGCCTCGTTTCGGCTTTTGATCTAGGGGCCCCGTTAACCACGCTGGCCGAACGTAGGTATTGCGTAGTGGGCATCCCGGCATGGATGCCGGGATAGCCGCGCTGGGCCATGGATGGCCCTTCGCGGCGGGCCCACGGAGCAATGCCGGAGTGAGGGCACACCGAGCCTAAGCGAGGTGCCGAGTGGTGGGGCAAGACCTTTTGGTTACTTTTGGGGCGTTTGCCAAAAGTGACACGCCGTAAGGGCGGAACCGCCAGCAGCCACTACCGCAGCAACGGATATGTACCCAGTCAACCAAATCCTGGCCGGCTATCAGGCCGCCATCGCGAGCAGGCTCGCTCCCACAGTTTGATCGACGTACAACCGGGAGAGCCAGGCCGGCTGTCAGGCCGCCTCGCGAGCAAGCTTTGCTCCCACAGGGAATAGGGGGTGCAGCAGATATCACGATCAGCACAAAACAAATGTGGGAGCGAGCCTGCTCGCGATGGCGGCGTATCAGTCCACATTGATGCCAACTGAACCACCGCTATCGCGAGCAGCCTCGCTCCCACAGGTTTTTGTGCATTGATCACTCCCTCGAGGGAATGATCAGCAACAGTCAATCAAACATTCGGGCAAGGCACCGGTGCCCAGTCACCCAGGTCCGGGTTTTTGCACATGCTGTTGACCTGGCTGGTGCCGGCGCTGGCGACCTGCTTGCTTTCATCCTGCTTGGCCTTGGCGGTCTGCAGGGTTTTCTCGGTGGTTACCGCTTCTTTCGGCACGGTTGGCAACACCGGTTTTTTCGCCGGTTTCACCGCTTTTTTGGTCTTGGTCGAAGCCACAACCGGCTTGGTTTCGGCGGTCGCTACGGTCACCACGTCAGTACGCTGCACACCCACTTGTTGCAGGTCTTTTTCATAGGCCTGGGTGTAGTTGTTCAGGTCTTCGGCGGCTTTGCCGTTGACCGCGACGATCAGGTCGTTGGACTCTTTCAGGCCGGAGACGATTTCTGCCAGGCGCTTGCGGCCTTCAGTTTCGTTGACGGTCTTGGCCTTGCGGTCGGCCACCAGCTTGGTGAACGCGCTCTGGTAGCACTGCTGCGAAGCCTTGGCGTACGCGGTGCTGCGATCGATATCGGCGGCGCTTTTGTTGACGTCAGCGGCGTAGGAGGCGATGCGCTGGTTGTCATCGGCGATCTGCTTCTGACGCTCGGTGTAGTAACCGGTTGCGCCACCGGCCAAGGCACCACCGGCGGCGCCGATGGCGGCGTTGCGGCCACGGTTTTCCGAATCGGTCAGCGCACCCAACAGGGCACCACCGACCGCACCGACGGCCGCGCCGGTGAGTACCGATTTGGTCATGTTCCCCTCGGTGGAGCGCAAGTGCTGCACCGGCTCGTAGCAGTTAGGGTAGTACTCGACCTTGGTGCTCGACGCGACCTTGGAAGTCGGCGACGTAGCGCAGCCGGTCAGGACGGTGCTGAAGCCGACAGCGACCATCAGCAGGTGACGCTTGGAAACCGAAGCAAAAGGTTTACGGGAGAAAAGCATGATTGTGTTCTCTTTTTAAGTGTTGACCAGCTCAGCACGGCCCACCGCCGTCTGAGTCCCTTCCAAGCTCGCTGACAATCAACGATCAAGACCGCTGACTGCTCGATGCGAGCAGTTCCTTCAATATCGCCGCCGGGTCGGCTCGTTTTTGCTGACGATACTGACCGACATGGCGAACGAATAACGTTGCGCGCGCCACCAGGCTCTTGCCCAGCACCGGCTTGCGCTCCAATTCCTCCTTGATGCGTTGAAACTGCGCCTGGATCACGGCATCGGTGTAACGCGTGCCGGTGGCCAGGTTGTCGATGTAAATCGCCACGGCGCCCTCGAGCGCGCTGCGGCCGTTGTTGATGGCCGTGGCGAACAGCTTGGCGCTGGCCTCGTCCTTGGCGTCCAAGGCCTGCTGGCGACTGTTCTGCAAATTGGTCAGGCGAATGTTGTAGTTATTGATGGTCTCGACCACCAGGGCCGCCGACTGGATCAGGTTGCCCGCCGCTTCCTCGCGCTGCTGGGCGATGAGCGAGACGTTGCGCTTGAGCTCTTCGTTGACCAACCCCAGCTCGGCCTGCAGGCGCGGGTCGACGCTGGCGGCGATGATGCTGTCCAGGCGCTTGGTCGGGTCTTCGGCTTCATCGATGGCATCGGTCAGGGACGCGAGGCGGCCTTCTTTCTCCCATTGGGCGAACAGCTCTTTGTAACGTGAGCGCGGCGCCGACAATGCCCCGACCGCCACGCGGAACCCGGTGGTTTCGTTGCTTTGCTCGGTGCCGTCGGCGGCGAACAACGGATACTCGCGGCGCATTCCGGTGAACAGCGTGCCTTCGCCTTCCAGGTAGTTACCGCCCTTGACCACGAAGCCACCGTAGGCGCCCTGGCGGCGACCGGCATGCACCAGTTGGAAGGACTCCTGAACCATCTCGGCGGCGTTGCCGATCACGTCGAACAAGCCGATGGGATTTGGCAGTTTGATCCCGACGGGCATCAGCCGCGCCGCCTGGCCGGTGCCGCCAGCGACCTGATTGAACACCGCCCAGTCGGCCAGTGGCCCGTCGCTTTCACTGCCTTCCAGACGTCGGGGAAACAAGCGCCCCTCCAGGTCCTGGCGGCTGACGGCTTGCCCGCCACGAGCAGCGAATTCCCACTCGACTTCGGTGGGCAAACGCACAAAGCCCAGCCCGCCGTCTTCGGCGGAGGTGCCGCGACCGCTCACCGGCAGCAGATCCTTGTGGTATTTCATCAGCCAGGCGCTGTACACCGCCGCAAAACGTTCGGCCTCGAACTTGGACAGTTTCACCTTGGGCAAACGCCCGGCCATGCCTTGGGGCAGCTCGGTTTTGAGGGTCTCGCAGGCCGGCGCGGGTTCGCCGCTGGCCAACGACTGCGCCTGGGCCATGACCTGGGCGTATTGGCGAGCGGTGACCTCGTATTTGCCGATGAAGTACAGCATCGGTTTGAGCGGGGTCTTGGCGTCAGCCTTGGGCATCAACGGCGCGATGGTTTTGTTCCAGTCCTTGGGCAGGTCCTTGAGGGTGAACTGGCCGTTGATGAAGTCCCGACGGTAACCGGAAATGAACGACTGCTTATAGCCGGCCTCGCCCTCGCTGAACGGGTAGCCAAGGCTGATCTCCCGATCATCCAGGGTGCCTTGGGCGAGGATGTAGACGTAACGGAACACCATTTGCCCTTCGCACGGCAGCGGCAGGCTGACGTCACCGGGCAGCGGTTTGGGGTTGTCCAGTTTGTCGGTGCTTTCGTCGGCCCAGGTTAAACCGGCCAGGCTCAGCGCCACGGCGGCGACCAATAACTTATACATCGCGAATTCCTTCACACGCCTGGATGCGCGCTACCCGCCAGCCACCACAAGCCGCCGCCACGGCGCTGACGCCGAGCACGGCCACCAGGGCCAAGGTGTAGTGACGCGGCAACAGATGGCTGGCGTACTCGCCCGGCAACTGCGCAAATAAATAATTGAGGCCCGACTGCGCCAGGCCATACAGCCCGGCACTCAACAAGGCCGCCAGTGCGGCGCTGTAGAGCGCCTGCAACACCACGAACAACAACAGCGCCGCCGTAGAAACCCCCAGCAGGCGCAACACCGACAGTTCCCGGCGCTTACGCTCGACCGCCGCCAGGGCACCGGCAAAAATCGCCGCGAACGCTCCCGCCAACGCCAACCCAGCGATGATCCAGAACACGATCGACAGGTTGCGGCTCAGCGATTGCACCTGTGCGATGGTCTGGGCCTGGGTGGACACCAGCAGGTTCTGCGCCGCGAAATACTCGCGCAGCGGCTCCACATCACCCAGGTTGCGGGCGTACAGGCGAAACGCCGGGTAGACCCGCTGCGCGCTCTGCCCCACCGCGTCGCCCGGCCAGCCGAACGCGGGCACGGCGCGACCGTCGCGGTAATCCTCGGCCGCTTCCAGCAGCGCCAGCGGCGCGAACAAACCATCCCGGGCAAAGGCTCGCAGCGGCAGTACGTGCAACACCTGCACGCGCGTGCGCTGCGCCTCGCTACGACCGGCCACCTGCCGAGCGAAACTGGCCTGCAGCCAATCACCGGCCCTGGCGCCGAGTTTTTCGGCGGCGGTGTGGCTGAGCACCACTTGATCCAGGCCTTGCGGCACCGGCAGGCGCTCAAACAAAGGATCATTGGCCGCCGTGGGGATCATCTCGACGGTGACGGGCTCAGCCTCGCGGCTCAAATCCGCAGTGGCCGCAATCTGCCGCGTGCGGGCCAGGGCAAACGCCACGTCGTTGCGCCGGCCCAATTGCTCGACGAACTCAGCGCTGAACCGGCCGCCACCCAACGGGATGATTTCCCGGGTAGCCGGATCATTCTCCAGACGCTCGGTGAGGCTGCTGACCAGACCGAATTTCAGGCCGAACAGCACCAGCAACGGCGCCACCACCGCCACCAGCGCCAGCACCGAACAGGCCGACAGCCAGGCATCGTTGCGGTAATCCTGCCAGGCCAGGGAAGCCACCAGCGCGCCGCGCATCAGCAAGCCTCCCCAAGGGTTGCGGTGACACCACCATCGGCGTCGCGACGACAACTGATGCGCCGCACCTGCAAACCGCTGGCGCGGGCCAGTGACTCATCGTGGGTGGCGACCACACAACACACACCGTGATCGCGGGCCTGGGCCACCAGCAACTGCATGACCCGCTCAGCGTTCAGTGGGTCGAGGGCTGCGGTGGGTTCATCCGCCAGCAACAGGCGCGGCCCATGCGCCAAGGCGCGGGCGCAACTGACCCGCTGGCGCTGGCCGACGGACAAATCCGCCGGCTTCTTGCCCAGTTGGTCGGCGATGTCCAGTTGACCGACCAGGCGCGTGACGCTGCCGTCATCCGCCATGCCAAGCAGTTTGCGCGACAACTCGATGTTGCCGCGCACGTCCAGAAAACCCAGCAAACCACCGGTTTGCAGCACATAACCCAAATGCCGGCTGCGCAGGTCCGCCAAGGCGCCCTGCTGCCCCGCACGCCACAGCGCGGCGATGTCCAACGGCGTGTTGGCCGGTGTGAAGTCAAACTGCCCGGCCTGATCCGGCGCCAGCACCAAGGCCAGCAGATCCAGCAAAGTGCTCTTGCCGCAACCGCTGGGGCCGACCACCGCCAATTGTTCGCCGGCACGCAATTGCAGCCGTGGAATCACCAGGCTGTAGCGCTGGCTGCCGGCGCCCCGGCTTTTGTGTACGGCGCTCATATTCAGCATCACGGCAGCGTCGACAATGGAACGCGGTACAGGGCATCGCCCGGCTCGGCATCGCCGAACCGCACCCAGTTGGCCAGATCGTTGTGGAAGGTCTCGTAGAGGCGGATTTTCGAATCCAGCTCGTCGATGAAATCTTCCTGCTCGGCCACGCTCAGGGACAGCCACAAATCCTGGGTCATGTTCAGCGACTTGCTGCGGTACGGCAGCCCTTCGAGGTACTCACCGAGAATCCCGCCATCAGCCAGGTTGCCGCCCTTGCGCAACGCCGAAGGATCACGGCTCATGTAGGCACTGGCGCTGGCGATTTCCTGGAAGAAATCCTTGGGCGAAGTCTGGGTCTTGCGCGCCGCATCGACGATCAGCTTCAGCGACTGCTGCAAGTCGTTGAGTTGCAGTTTGGTCAGCATCACGCACACCTGGAACGCCGGCAGCGCCGGGTTGGTCAGGTCACGGTCGGCAGTCCAGGCGCTGACCAGTTGCGGGGCCTGGCTGGCGGATTTGCGCCCCAAAAAGTCCATGTGCATCGCGTAGCCCACCGCCGCCGATTTATCGCTCAGGCTCGGCGCCGCGCCCAACTGCGGCACGCTTTGCGGTTTGTTGCTGCGCACCTGGTGCACCAGGTCGGCGAACACCGAGCCGATCTCGTCGACGCGCTCACCCAACTTGCGCACATCGGCGCCCGGCACCGGAATGTACAGGTCACCGATCTGCGGGTTGGCGTCGGCGGTCAGGGTGCGATATTGGCTCTGCGCACCGCCGTGGGTTTTCTTGCCAGCGTCGCTGAGCAGGTGCAGGGCGTAGATCTTGATCTGTTTACCCAGCGCCGCCTGCCGCACTTCGGCTTCGTTCATTTGCGTGGCGGCAAACGGATCGTTCTTGCGCAGGGCGCCAGCGTCGGTGACCAACAGAATCAAGCGCCCGCCATAACCGGACCAGTCCATGCCCTCCACCGCTTCCATGACACCGGCAAACGCATCCTCGTTGAACGAATGGCTCGACACAGTGGACGCCTTGACCTGTCGCGCCATCTCCATGAAGCGTTGCGGGTCGCGGCCCTGCTCCAAGGTGATCAAGGTCTTGGCGACGTATTCCAGGCCGGGGGTTTTCTGGGTGCTGCTGCGAAAACCCACCATGCCGAAGCTGACACTGTCCAGCTCGCCACGCTCGGCGATGCGGCTTTGCAGTTCGTGGACCACGTCGCGGACCTGATCGATGTAGGGCTGCATCGACACGGTGGTGTCCACCACCAGCACCACGGCGGTACGGAACGCGTCGGCGTTGGCGGTGCTGATGGGCGTGTTGGGGGTAGCCTTCGGCGTGTTGCCGGGGTCGATGGAGGCCACGTTCAGCAACTGCACCGGCTGGCCGGTCTCATCGAAGCTTTCGCGGGAATCGAAGATCGGCAACAGGTAGAACTGATTCTGCGGCACGGCGCTGGCGGCCGGTTCCAGGGCCAGCACTTGCTGATTGTCTTCACGGTTCTGCTGGGCCTTGAGCAAGACATTCCTGGCCGCTGAAGGGTCGGCCAGCAGCTTTTCCACTTCGCCGGGCTGGCGCAGGAACATTACCGGCGCACGGCCGGAACGCTCGGTGAACTTGAGCACCAGGCTTTGCTTCCAGTCGCTGACCTGCGTGGCCGGCAACCAACCGTCGCTGCGCCCGTCCGTGGCCGCGCCGACCCGCAACCAGGGGCTGCCATCGAGGTCTTTACGCTCATACACGTACAGCACGGAAAACGCCGGCAACGCCTTGCCCGGCGCAGCGCCCGCTTCTTCAGTGAGCTTGGCGCCCGGTTTGCTCAGCACTCGCTGGAACAGGGTTTTCTTGCCAGCCATCAACAATGGACGCTGGCCGCCATCGGCCTGCGTTGCCACAGGCGGTTTTGCCGGGGGCACATCTGGAGTTTTCACCGGTGGTGGATTTACCGGCGGCGTCGAGACAATCGGCGGCTTCGTGGCTTCTCCACCATCGCCCGACAGCCACCAATAAGCCCCACCCCCCAACGCCAGCGCCACGGCCACCGCGACGGCGGCCAGGGCGAATAGCGGGGTCTTGGGCTGCGACGAAACGCTAGAGCGTTGAGTCGGGCTCACCGGCGGCGGGGTTGGCTTGGGCTGGGATTGCGGCTGTGCCGGCCCTGTCGGAATATCGATGGACACCGGAGTCAATCCAGCCAGGTCAGCGCCGCTCGGTGGCGTCGACACGGGCAGCGGCAACGGCCGGATCAGCGTCGCTTGCGCCGACTCCTCGGGCAGATTGTCCAGCGCCCGCAAGAGAGCCGCTGCATCCGGGAAACGCTCCGCCGGGTCTTTGGCCAGCAGTTTGCGCAGTACGTCCTGGTAATGACCGTGATGCACCGGCAACTCCGGCAGCGGTTCGGTCAAGTGCGCCAGGGCCGTGGACAGCGCGTCGTTGCCGGTATACGGCAGTTTGCCGACAAGGATTTCGTAGAGCACCACGCCCAGGGCATACAGGTCGGCCCGACCGTCGATGTCTTGCCCACGGGCCTGTTCCGGGCTCATGTAGCTGGGCGTGCCGACGGCGAAACCGGCCTGGGTGAATTGGGTGCGGTCGTCCAGGGACTTGGCGATGCCGAAGTCCGAGAGCACCGCCGTACCGTCAGCGCGGAACAGGATGTTGGCCGGCTTGACGTCACGGTGCACCAGGCCCAAGCCATGGGCGTAACCCAAGGCCGAGGCAATCTGGCGGATGTAGATCAGGCCCTGCTCCGGTGACAGGCCGGCGGCGATGCGCTCCTTGAGCGTGCCGTTGGGCAGGTATTCCATGGCCATGTAATACAGCTCACCGACGTTGCCGATGTCATGGATGGTGACCGTGTGCGGATGGGACAGGCGCGCCAGGGTCTTGCCTTCGCGCAGGAAGCGCTCGCAGAACGTCGGGTCGGCAGCCAACGCGGCCGCCATGACTTTCAACGCCACCTTGCGCTCCAGCGAGCGCTGGGTCGCCAGGTAGACGCTGGCCATCGCGCCTTCACCGATCGGCCCTTCGATGTCGTAGCCAGGGATGACAATGTTCAAGGTCAAACTCATGACGGCACCTTCACGACAACCACAGTGATGTTGTCCGGCGCGCCGCGCATCAGGCCCAGGGACACCAGGCTGCTGGCGATCTCACCGGGATCGTCGTGGTTCAGGACTTCACGGATTTCATCGTCCTCGACGGTCTTGGTCAGGCCGTCGCTGCACAGCAGGTAGCTGTCGCCGGGCACCAGCAGCAACTCGACCATCGCCAGATTCAGTTGCGCCTCGACCCCGATGGCACGGGTAACGATGTTGGCCCGTGGATGCACCCGGGCTTCGGCTTCGCTGAGCAGGCCACTGTCCTGCAGGTCCTGGACGTAGCTGTGATCGCGGGAGATGCTGTCGAGCTTGCCGTCGCGCAGGCGATACAAACGACTGTCACCGGCCCACAGGCACATGCCGCGCAGGTCCCGCGCAACCAGCACCACCACGGTGCTGCCCATCATGGTCACGCCACGGTTGGCGGTTTCTTCACGCACGGCGGCGTTGACCCGCAGCAAGTCGCTGTGCAGTGCGGCGACGTATTCGTCCAGCGAGCGGCCCGCGGCAATGCCGCGCAGGCTGTCGACGATCAGGCTGCTGACGTAGTCGCCCGCCGCGTGCCCACCCATGCCATCGGCGACCACCCACAGGCCGTTTTCCGGCAGTTCCAGGCACGCGTCTTCGTTGACCTGGCGAACCATGCCGACATGGCTCTTGCTTGCAGACTTGAAGGCTTTCCCAGCACTTGGACGCATCTACACAACACCTTCTTGGCCGAGCAAAAATTGCGCAAAATCAGCGGCGGCCGGCAAACCCTGGCAGCGCATCAGACCGGGCGCGATACGTTCCGAACCCTGGCCCCACCACACGCTCACGCCTTCGCAGGCCGCTTCGGCCAGGGCGCTCATGCGCCGCTGCGGGTCGGTGGCGTCGAAGCGATGCAGGCTGGCAAAGCGGCTGCTCGGCGTGCGCGGCAGATACATCGGGCTGCCGAGGGTCTCCAACTGTTCGTTGAACGCTTCGAAACTGGCCTCCACACTCAACGTGCTCAGCAACAGGTTCTCCACCCGCTCAAACCACTCGTCCGCACCGCCCACCACGGACGCCGGGTCCGCGTCGGGCTCCAGCAGCACCGCGACGGTCAGCGGAAAATAACGGCCGACCCGATCGATACTCGGCATCACCACGCCCACGGCGGCGTCGGGCCCACAGACCCCGGGCGCGACCATGAAGCGCCACAGCGGGCTGACCAGATAGGCATCCAGCCAACGCTCGCCCAGGCCGGTCTGGCTGGCGAGCAATCCCGCCGCCAGCCACGAATCCCACGGACCGATAAAACTCTGGGGCAAGCCACGGCTGACGAAGTCCCCGCGGCTGGCCAACTTTCCATAGAAGCCCGGTGTACTCATAGACGCTCCGGCAGGCTGAAGCCGCTGAGCACGCGGCTCTTGAACGGGTTGAAGGCGCTGTTGGCCCGCAGCTCGTAAGAGGCGCTGGCGCCGTCGACCCGCAGCCGCAGGTTGAAGCGGTCTGGCGAGTTGCCGGCGGTCAGGTCCGATTGTTCCAACAGGCGGAACCAGGCCCACGGGCCGTCCAGAGTGATACCAGAACGACCATTGGCCGAGGGCGGCAGGATCGAGATCCGTACCACGCCGATGCTGCCGGGGTTGGGCCACTGCATGGCGGTCGGACGACTCGGGCCGTGGTCGTAGCTCAGTTGCTGGCCGTCGAGGTCGAGCAAAAACTGGGTGATGGTCGAGTCCATCGCCACCGGCTTGAGCTCGAAGCGCACCATCGGCTGGGTGCCGCCGGAACGGAAAAACGCATCGCGGATGGTGGCCGCACGCTGGAAGGTTTGCAGCACGCCAGGGGCGATACCGAGCTTCTGTGCCGCACCCGGCTGCCAGCGCCAGGCCGGGGTCGAGGTGTCGACGTAGGGCTGCAGGTATTTGCGGAAGTAGTTGTCCATCACCCCGCCGACGCCGAAGAACTGACCGAAGTCGTCCAGGGTTGCGTCCCGCGCACTGCCCGGCGACATGGGATAACGACCGGCCAGGGATTGGCGGTAGATGTTCACCACTTCGCTGGTCCAGGCGGCGTTCAGTTGATTGCGCACCCCGCCCATCATGCTGTTGGTGGTGGAGTTGACCACCGATTTGACCAGGCCTTGCACCAGCGGCGGCTGGCGTTCGGCGTTGAGGCTGACCCGTGTGGCAGCAGCCTGGGCCTGGTTCTTGGCTTCGCCGAGCAGGGCGTCGCCGCTGGCGCCGACCATGGCGCTGACCTGCACGTACAAGGCATTCATGTCGGCGAGCAGGCCATCGATAGCCGCCGGTTCGCCTTCGTTTTTGCTGACGATGCTGTTGAGCTCGGCGAAATGCGCAGTGACCGGATCAACGCTGGCCTGGGGTGCGTTTTGCGCCGCTTGCTCCTGGCCGAGCAAGCTGCCCAGGCGCTCCTTGAGCTTGTCCACACCGCCTTCGACCTGCTCGCCTTGGGCCGCCAGCAAGCGTTCCTCCTGTTGCAGGTCGGTCTCTTTCGCCACCGCCACCAGCAGTTTTTTCAACGGCGAACTTGGCCCGGACAGGACCCGCAAGACATCGGCGGCCTGGGCCACGCTGGTGATCGGCACAAAGTCGATGTCGGCCAGCAAGGCGTCCCATTGGCGCTGATAGTCCTGGAAATACAGGCGGCGCACTTCGGCGGCCAGGCTGGCGACGTCCTGCTGCCCGGCCTCGTCGCGACCCAACACCCATTGCTCTTCAGCCAGCGTTCCAGCCTGGTTCAAGCTGGTGAGCAAAAAGCCCTGACGGTAGCCCTTGACCGTGAAGAACCCGCTTAGTGGCTCGCCCAAGGGTTTGCCGCTCTTGCGGCTGAACACCAGTGCAGCGTCGCGCCCGGCGGCTTCGTTGAGGCGAAAATCTGCGATGCCCTCGGGCAGTTTCTGGCGCTTGACCCGGTCATAGACGCGCTGGGCCACGGGCAGTTGCTGCAATTGCCGGCGCAGGTCTTCGATCAAGCGCGGGTCCAGGCGGGCGGTGGGCGGACGACGCTCGAACAGCGCCTGTAAATGCTCGCCCAGGGCCAGCCGTTGATCGGCCGGCAGATCACGCGGCAGGCTGCGGTCCCAATCCAGGGCAACCCAGGCCTTGATGAAGTCGGCATCGTAGTGCTCGTTGTCAGCGAGCATCAGGTAGGCCTTCAATCCTTCATAGAGGAAATCCGAACTGCCGCCGCTGTGCAGTTGCTCTTCGATACGCGTCAGCAAGCGTGGCGCGAACACGGCGATCAGCAACTTGCGATAGACACTGCCGGACTCGGCTTCGAGCATGTCGCCCTGATACAGACCCAGGCCCTCGGCCCAATCGGGCGCGTCGTCGGCCAGGTGCTTCACGGCGTTGAGCAATGGCAATACGGCGAGGACATCGCGTTGTGCCGGACTGAGGCTCTGCACGGCCTGACCCAGCGGCGCGACTTTCTGATCGACCTGGGTGATGTACGCCTGGTTGGCCCGATAGCTGATCCACCACAACGTCGAAACCACCAGCACCAAAGCCACAGTGGAGGCCAATACGCCCCGGGCGATCCACTTGCGTCGACGCTCGACCTTGGGATCGACGCCCACCAACCCACGCTCGGCGAACGCCACGGCGGTGAAGAGTTTTTCGATGAAGTAACTGCGCCCGGTGCCGGTCTGGCGTGCCAGGTGCTGACGGTCCAGATTCATGCTCTGGGCCATGGAGCCGATCAAGCGATCGATCGGGCTGCCTTCCTGGGTGCCGCTGGTGAAATACACCCCGCGCAGCAGCACACGCTCTTCGAAAGCGTTGGGTTTGAACACACCTTCGAGGAAACTTTGCAGACAATCTTTCAGCGCGCCGAACTGCTGCGGGAAACCGTAGATCAAGTCGCGCCGCGCCGGGTCGCGCTCTTGCTGCAAGCGTTCCACCAGGCGATCGTTGAGGCGCTGCTCAAGGCCGGCGAATTCGCTTTGCAGATGCGCCAACGGACTGTCGTTGCTCTTGCCATCGTCCAGGGCGAAGGTCATGCCCCAGACCTGGGCGCGCTCTTCCTTGCTCAGGCTGTCGAAGAACTCCATGAACCCGGGCACCAGGTCGAGCTTGGTCAGCATCAGGTAGATCGGGAAGCGTACGCCCAGTTGGGTGTACAGCTCCTGGATGCGCAAGCGAATCGCCGCAACATGAGCCGCGCGCTCGGCGTCGCTGCCCAGCAGCAGGTCCGACAGACTGATGGCAATGAACGCACCGTCAATCGGGCGACGGGCGCGTTGTTTTTTCAGCAGCCCGAGAAAGCCCAGCCACGCGGCCTTGTCGACGGTCGCGTCACTGTCCTGAGTGGTGTAGCGGCCAGCGGTGTCGAGCAGCACCGCCTGGTCAGTAAACCACCAATCGCAGTTGCGCGTACCGCCCACGCCGCGTACCGCGCCGGCGCCCAGTTGCGCGGCCAACGGGAAATGCAGCCCAGAGTTGACCAGCGCAGTGGTCTTGCCCGAACCCGGCGGGCCGATGATCACGTACCACGGCAGCTCGTAGAGGTTGCGGCGCTCGTCCCCACCCAGCTTGGCTTTCTTCAACAGCGCCAAGGCTTCGTCCATGCGCTGGCGCAGGGTTTCGAGTTCTTCGGCCGTCGCGATGCTGGTAGGGTCGGGCGGGGTTTGCGCGGCCAGGCTGCGCATGACTTCGGCGGCCTGCCGGCGCGCCTGGATGATGCGAAACACCCGATAGGCGATCCACACCGCAAACACCAGGATGATCAACGCCCAACGACGGCCTTCGGGCACCAGCCAGTCCAGCAACGGGCCGACGAACCAGATGATCAAGCTCAGGGCGATCAGCCCCAGCAGCGGGATGACCCAGCGGATCATAAAACTGAAAAACGCCTTCACTCGACCCCCTCCGCCAATACTGTAATTTCAACCCGACGATTGCGCGCACGCCCCTCTGCGGTGGCGTTGGAAGCCAACGGCTCGGTGTCGCTGCGGCCTTCGGCGCTGAAGCGCTCGGCCTGGCCGGTCTTGGCCGAAAGGATTTGCAGCACCGACTTGGCCCGCGCTTCGGACAACGCCCAGTTGGATGGGAACCTGAGGGTGGCAATCGGGCGATTGTCGCTGTGGCCGGTCACCAGGACCTGGCCCTTGACCTTGCGAATGGCATCGGCGATGCGCAGCATCAGCGGCTCCAGATCATCGGAGATGCTGGCGCTGCCCGAGGCGAACAGTTCATCGCCACGGATGGTCACCACCGAGCGATCCACGGCATCTTCCACCGCGACCCGACCGGCCCGGATTTCATCGGCCAGGAAACCGGCCAGGCGTGGTCGTTCGATCACTTTGGGCTGCACCACGGGGCGGTCGATGGCCTGCACCGGGATTTCTCCCAGGGCATGGATGTTCTTGAACACCGGCTCGGCATCGGAAGCCAGTTTCATGCGCAGACCGAACAGCAGCGCCAGCAACAAGGCCGCGCCGATGGCCACGGCGATCCACGGCGGCATGAATTGCGCCAGCCGATCCCGGGCCACGGTAACGCCGCGCCAGTGCGGCGACAGCTCACGCTCGTAGTCGCCACGGGCGCTGCGGATCACCGCGCTGGTGCGCTCGCGCAAGGCTTCCAGTTGGCTGCGCCCGTCGTTCATCACCCGGTAGCGCCCTTCGAAACCCAGGCACATGCACAGGTACAGAAGCTCCAGCAGGTACAGGCGTTCCCGTGGACTTTGCAGGCAATGCTCCAGAAGCTGGAACACCTTCTCGCCGCCCCAGGCTTCGTTGTGCACGGTGATCAGCAGGCTCTGTTTGCCCCAGTCGCTGGTGCCGCCCCAGGGGGTACTCAACACGGCTTCATCCAGGGCGGTGCACAGGGCGTAACGAGCCAGCAGCACGTCATTGCGCACCACGCCGGCGGCTTCGGCGCGCTCCTCGAATTGACGCAGGTACGCCAACAGTTGCGCCCGCAGGCTGGCCGGAGCCGGATGGGCAATGGTGTTGCGCAGGCGCGTCAACAGCGCCAGCAGCGGACCGGCCGCGCTTTCCAGCGGGTTGAGGCCTTGGGCCTTGCCGGTCAGGACCGGGGCGGCCGGCATCGACAGCGGTGCGGGCGCCGGCTGTGGACGACCAGGGTCCGGACGGCCAGAGTCCGGGCGGAATGGGTCGGCGCCACGGCCACCGGGCGTCGGCATGAACTGAGTACGATCGTCGTTGCTCATCGCGGTTTATCCTCGGATCGCCCAGAAAGCCAGATTCAGCCCCGGGAACTGGCCGGCGATGTGGAACGCGAACCCGCCGGAGTTGCTCAATTGCTGCCAGTGATCGCTACCGCGGTCGAGTTCGTAGTAAGTGGAGCCGGCGTGGTAGGGAAGCTGGCGTGGCGCCACCGGCAACGGCAGCAGGCCGATGCCCGGCAGCTGCAGGTTGACCAGATCGCGAATGTGCTCCACCGAACCGACCTTGCTCTGCTGGCCGAAGCGACCGCGCAGGGTTTCGGCTGGGACATCGGCACGCACCACCAGGATGAAACTGGCGCTCTCGAGCAGGGTCTTGTCGGCCAGCATCGCCACGTGGATGCCGTAGGCTTTCTCGACAATCGGAATCGGCGTGGCCTTGCTGTCGATCAGCATCGACAGGGCCTCACGCAGGGCTTGCATGACCGGCGCGTAGCTGAGCGCCAGGTCATCGTGCTGGTATTGCGGATACTCCTGAGGCCGACGCCCCGAGGCGGTGAAGGTCGAGAACTCACCGGCCAGGCTGACCAGCTCGCTGTAGAACCGTTCGGGGTGCAACGGGCTCAACTGGCTCAGGTGCTGGATCAGCGGCTGCGCGCGGTTGACCAATTGCAGCAGCATGAAATCGGCGATCTCCGAGGCGCCCCCGGCACCGGACGCCACCACCCGCCCGGCGAGGGCTTCGCCGCGTTGATGGAGCAGGCCCAACAGTTCGCTGCGAAACGCGGCCAACGGTTTGGAGGCGGCCACATCCAGCAGCGGCGGGATGTAGCTGTCGTCCAGCACCAGGGCGCGGTCGGCGCGTTTCTCCTTGATGCGTACCAGGCCGATGGCGGCGTAGTCACTGATGCCGTCCTGCGCGGTCAACAGGCGCAAGGCCCGCGAACCCAAGGCAACCGGCGCGCGGTTCTCGAACGGTGCGTTATCGTCACGCACTTCGCACACTTGGCTCACGTAGCGCGCAGCGCCGAGGGCTTCACCTTCGTCAACGGTGTCACGCGCACCGGCACGCTTGAGCGGCAAAGCCAGATACACCAGACCATCGCGCAGGTTGTCATCGACGTTCAGCGGAGTCGGCGCCAGGTCATCCTCGGGGATGTTGAACGGTGTGCCGTCCGGCAGCAGGCCCCGCGCCGAAACGATCGCCAGCTTGCCCTGGGCCAGCAGGCCCTGGTCGATCAGCAATTGGGAAAAACCCCAGGCGCCGGCCGACAGCGGGCGGCTACGGGCGTCGATGAGGTTTTCCAGGTAACGGTCATGCTGCTGGAAGTGCTGCGTTCCAATGAACATGCCTTCCGACCAGACCACGCGATTGTTCCAGGACATGGGGGCTCCGATTGCTTATTGGGCAGGGCTGGATGGGGGAACGACGACGGCGCTGCGCACGGCGCGCACGTCGAGGCTGATCTGGTATTCGGTGTATTGGCGCGGCGGGACATTCATCACCGTGCGCCACAGTGACCGGTCCAGTTCGCGATAGCCCACCAGCACGCCGATATGGCGGGTAGCCGGATCGAGATCGCGTTGCAGGCTCAACTGCTGACCGGGCTGGACCAGCACTTCGTCCTGATCGATCAGGTCGGCACCGAGGGTCGCCTGGGCCCGTTCGGCCAGGGCGAAATAATCGGAGCGGGCGAAGGTGGCGGCATTTTTCAGTTCGAAAATTCGCACCCGGACCGGCGCCGGATGGCCGGTGGCGCCGGGGTTGAGGCCGGCAATGGCGTGAAAGTGCAGTTCGACGGCGGCGGTGTCAGCCTCTTCGGACTGTGGATCGGCCGCATCCTTGGCGCATGCCGTCAGCAGAAGCACGGTGGCGACTGCGAGTAAAAACCTGAAAATCATCCTGCGTCCTCAATGACGTTTGAGCTATCCGTTGATTGCTTTTAAAAGTGTTATAGGCGGCGCTGTCGCGCGCTGTGCTCTTCGTAGGCGCGACTGAATTCGCGTCCGAACAGGTCCTGGAAATCCTCCTGGGCTTCCCGGGAAATGTTGCTGTAGAGCTCGGTGAATTGCTGCCAGTACTGAGCCTGTCGCGAGCCGTTGAAAATGCTCGACAGACCAGCGGGTTTGCCCATGCGCTCTTCCAGTTGCGCCGGCTCAAAGCGCGCCAGCAAATGCTTGATGGCCGCTTCCACGCCGGCCATCACTGCCAGTTGGTGAGCGCGCAGGTCGTCGAAGCTGTCACGCACCGCCACATCCGGCGCCATGAACGCCTGATTGCCATGGCGCAGCAGCAACAACATGGCCTCCTCGACATTGGGGGCGAACTTCAGCGGGTTGTTTTCCACCGGCTGGATCATCGTTTGCTGAATGCGGAACTCGCCCTTGAGGCTGCTACGGGCACGCAAGACATCGATCAAGCCTTCGACCATCAGCCGATAGCTGCGCCCGATGCTTTCCATCTGCGCCTCGGCCTGGGCCTGGTCCAGGCGCAACTGATCCAGCCCGGCGCCGCGCAGGAAGGCTTGCAACAGGTCGGGCTGGGCGGCGTCGAGCGGCTTGGGCGGCGTGGCCAGGGTTTGAACGCTGGTCACCGGCGCCTCGCGCAGCGGCGCAGGTTCGGCGGTGGCGTGGACCTGAGGCGGGGGTGTCGGCACCGGCTCTACGACAGGCGGCTCTACGACAGGCCGCTCGACAACGGGCGGTGGCGCAACCGGTGGCGCAGCGACAGGAATCGGAGCAACTGCCACGGGCGCGGGCTTGTCGCTGAACGGGTCCCAGTCCTCCGGTATCAC
Source organism: Pseudomonas rhizophila (assembly GCF_003033885.1). NCBI lineage: Bacteria > Pseudomonadati > Pseudomonadota > Gammaproteobacteria > Pseudomonadales > Pseudomonadaceae > Pseudomonas > Pseudomonas rhizophila. The sequence continues at coordinate 5,638,967 of NZ_CP024081.1, forward strand.
CGAGGCCGAGGCCTGCGCCACAGGCTCGATCACCGGCGGCGGGCTGGGAGGAGCAATGGGCGTAGGTGGACGGAAATCATGCTGTTGGGCCGGCACATGGTCAGGCTGGGTGGCCGGCGGGACACTGCCCGGGCTCAGGAAGTCGAACAGGTCGGGCAAGGTGTCCATGGCCGAGGCACCCTGGAAATGGGCCGGGGGAGCCACGGGCATCGGCGTAGGTGTATTCAAGCCGGCACCCTGATGCCCCATCAAGGCTTCGAAGCTGCTGGGCGCCTCAGCGAACGGATTGCTGTCGGAGACTGGCAGGTTGAAATCCACCCGCGCCTGGATTTCATAATCGCCAATGCGGATAACTTCGCCGTCTTGCAGCGGCTCACTGTTGCCCTTGCGCAAACGGACACCGGCCTTGACCAATTCCACACCATTAGTGCTGTTATCGGTTAAGTAATAACGCCCATCTTTGTATTGAATAACGCAATGTTTGCCGGAAACCAGGCGCTCAGGGTCCGGTAATACCCAGTCATTATCGGAATTACGGCCAATTGCCATCACTCCCTGGTCCATGGACTTCTCAGAACACTGGCCCGGGGTAATCTTGTGATAACTAGTGATAGTCAAACACAGCGCCATCTTGCCTCCTTGCTGAACACTTGCGCATGCGATCGAGTGCCGGGATCTACGCCCGAACGACTCGCCGACAAACCTTTGCAACCGACTGCGAAACGGCTTTTTGCCAGCATGATTGCTGATATTAACCCGCCTGCATGACAAAAAACCTGCATCAGTGCCTGCCTTGACCTACTGGTCGCGCAGGTTGTTAAGCGCCTCACAACTGTCACACAGGGGAAATAGCTTACCTTGACAAGCCATAAGTACTACACCAAAAATGCACAACTTCTTGAATATACGTGATGGCACTTTAAGATCATTAAGCATCTAAAGAGCCATTAGCCTCAAGGAACATGTGGAGTTCCATTCGGAACTTGCGTGTGCACTGCCCGAGTTATTCAGCGGGCGATAGGGAGATCGAACGAAGTGGATGTGCCTCTGCTGCTCGCCGCCGTATCCGCGACTTCGCCGTGCGGTGAAGATTTGGAATATGACGCGGATTTCTTGCGCCTGGAACGCGATTCCCAAGGTCAGCCCGAGCGCAGCATGGGCGATTCGATATTGCCTGCCGAACCCCCTGAGTGGCGCAGCATCCAGCAGCAAAGCCTGGACCTGCTGCAACGCAGCAAAGACCTGCGCATCACCCATTTCCTGCTGCAAAGTTCCCTGGCCCTGGAAGGCATACCGGGCCTGGCCCGTGTGTTGACGCTGACCAGCGAATTGCTCAAGCAGTACTGGGCCGAGCTGCATCCGCGCCTGGACGCCGAGGACGACAACGATCCCACCGTGCGCATCAACGCCCTCGCCGGCCTGACATCCGATATCACCATTGGCCTGCTGCGCGAAAGCATTCTGGCCCGCTCGCGCACCTTCGGTGCCGTGAGCCTGCGCGCCGCCGCCAATGCCAGCGGCCTGCAAAGTTTCCCGAATGAAAGCCTCGGCGCTGAACAGCTCGCCGGAGCCCTGCTCGACAGTGATCCCGAGCAGCTGGAAATCACCCGCGCCGCCCTGTTGGAAGCCCGCAGCGCCGCCGAAGCCATCGAGCAACACGTCAGCGATCAAGTCGGTTCCGCCCAAGGCGTGGACCTTGGCCCGCTGAAGCAACCGCTCAAGATGGCCCTGCAGATTCTCGGCCAGTTCGCCCCACAGAGCGGCGACAGCGCCCTGCCCGAAGTCATCAGCAGCGGCGACGACAACACCGCGCCGGTTGAACACGCCACCGCGCCGAGCGCGGGCGCGCCACGCAGCACCGCCCCTGGCGAAATCAACAGCCGCGACGACGTGCTGCGCAGCCTGGACCGGATTCTCGCGTACTACGCCCGTCAAGAGCCCTCCAGCCCCCTGCCGGTGCTGTTGAATCGGGCCAAGATTCTGGTGAACGCCGACTTTGCGACCATCGTGCGCAACCTGATTCCCGACGGCATGAGTCAATTTGAAAACCTGCGCGGCCCAGACAGCGAATAAAAGCGAACGGATCACGCAGTCACGTCACCGGCACCCCCGATGACGCCAACACCGTCGCTCAAGCGACCAGGAGCAGCAACGTGGCGAAGCAAAGTTCTCAGAAATTCATCGCGCGCAACCGTGCGCCTCGAGTGCAGATCGAGTACGACGTCGAGCTCTACGGCGCCGAGAAAAAGGTCCAGTTGCCCTTTGTCATGGGGGTGATGGCGGACCTGGCCGGCAAGCCCGCCGAGCCTCTGGCACCTGTGGCCGATCGCAAATTCCTTGAAATCGATGTCGACAATTTCGACTCGCGCCTCAAGGCCATGCAGCCTCGCGTGGCGTTCCATGTTCCCAACGAACTGACCGGCGAAGGCAACCTGAGCCTGGACCTGACCTTCGAAAGCATGGACGACTTCAGCCCGGCGGCCGTGGCCCGCAAGGTCGACTCGCTGAACAAGCTGCTCGAAGCGCGCACCCAACTGGCCAACCTGCTGACCTACATGGACGGCAAGACTGGCGCCGAAGAAATCATCATGAAAGCGATCAAGGACCCTGCCCTGTTGCAGGCCCTGGCCAGCGCGCCCAAGCCCGCCGACAACGAGCCCAAGGCTTAATCAGGACGAATGATCATGAACGAATCAGCACGTGAAAATCAGTCCCAGGCCCTGGGCACCACCGAAGTACCCAGCGAGTTCGCCTCGCTGCTGATGCAAGAATTCAAGCCCAAGACCGAGCGCGCTCGCGAAGCCGTCGAAACCGCCGTGCGCACGCTGGCCGAGCAGGCCCTGGCGCAGACTGACCTGGTGTCCAACGACGCCATCAAGTCGATCGAATCAATCATCGCCGCCATCGACGCCAAGCTCACCGCCCAGGTCAACCAGGTCATCCACCACCCCGACTTCCAGCAGCTGGAAAGCGCCTGGCGTGGCCTGCACTACCTGGTCAACAACACCGAGAGTGACGAGCAGCTCAAGATCCGCGTGCTCAACATCTCCAAGACCGACCTGCACAAGACCCTGAAGAAATTCAAGGGCACCGCGTGGGACCAGAGCCCGATCTTCAAGAAGATGTACGAAGAAGAATACGGCCAGTTCGGCGGTGAACCGTACGGTTGCCTGGTGGGCGACTACTACTTCGACCAGTCGCCACCGGACGTGGAGCTGCTGGGCGAGCTGTCGAAGGTCTGCGCCGCCATGCACTCGCCGTTCATTGCCGCCGCATCGCCGACCGTGATGGGCATGGGCTCGTGGCAGGAACTGTCGAACCCGCGCGACCTGACCAAGATCTTCACCACGCCGGAATATGCCGGCTGGCGTTCGCTGCGTGAATCGGAAGACTCGCGTTACATCGGCCTGACCATGCCGCGTTTCCTGGCGCGCCTGCCGTACGGCGCCAAGACCGACCCGGTGGAAGCCTTCGCCTTCGAAGAAAACACCGACGGCGCCGACAGCTCCAAGTACACCTGGGCCAACGCCGCTTATGCGATGGCGGTGAACATCAACCGTTCGTTCAAACACTTCGGCTGGTGCTCGCGCATCCGTGGCGTGGAATCCGGCGGTGAAGTGGAAAACCTGCCAGCCCACACCTTCCCTACCGATGACGGTGGCGTGGACATGAAGTGCCCGACCGAAATCGCCATTTCGGACCGCCGTGAAGCGGAGCTGGCGAAGAACGGTTTCATGCCGCTGCTGCACAAGAAAAACACCGACTTCGCCGCGTTCATCGGCGCCCAGTCGTTGCAGAAACCGGCCGAATACGACGACCCGGACGCCACCGCCAACGCCAACCTGGCCGCGCGCCTGCCGTACCTGTTCGCCACCTGCCGTTTCGCCCATTACCTCAAGTGCATCGTGCGCGACAAGATCGGCTCCTTCAAAGAGAAGGACGAGATGCAGCGCTGGTTGCAGGACTGGATCCTCAACTACGTCGACGGTGACCCGGCGCACTCCACCGAGACCACCAAGGCCCAGCACCCACTGGCCGCCGCCGAGGTCATCGTCGAGGAGGTCGAAGGCAACCCGGGGTACTACAACTCCAAGTTCTACCTGCGCCCGCACTATCAGCTCGAAGGGCTGACTGTGTCGCTGCGCCTGGTATCGAAACTGCCTTCGGCCAAGGGTGCGTAAAAACCTGCTGAACGGTACGCGGTAAACATGTGGGAGCGAGCCTGCTCGCGATAGCGGTGGATCCGTCGCCACCTGCGTTGCCTGACACGCCGTCATCGCGAGCAGGCTCGCTCCCACAGGGGATCTTCAGTGGGTTAGAGATCGCCTTCGTAGCGTTCAGCAGAACAGATTTCGCAAGGTCGGCGTCAATCAAACAATGTGGTAGAGACCACACAGGGAGAAAACATGGCTGTTGATATTTTCATCAAGATCGGCGACATCAAGGGCGAGTCCATGGACAAGGCCCACAAGGACGAGATCGATGTCCTGAACTGGAGCTGGGGCATGTCCCAGTCCGGCAACATGCACGTGGGCAGTGGCGGTGGCGCGGGCAAGGTCAACGTGCAGGACCTGTCGCTGACCAAGTTCGTCGACAAGGCATCGCCCAACCTGATGATGCATTGCGCCAGCGGCAAGCACATCGACAAGGTCAAGCTGACCGTGCGCAAGGCCGGTGGTGAAAGCCAGGTCGAGTACATGATCATCAATCTTGAAGAAGTGCTGATCACGTCCCTGAGCACCGGTGGCTCGGGCAACGATGATCGCCTGACCGAAAACGTCACCCTGAACTTCGCCAAGGTGATGGTCGACTATCAGCCGCAAAAAGCCGACGGCACCAAGGAAGGCGGTCCGGTCAAGTTCGGCTGGAACATCCGTCAGAACGTCAAGGTGTGATCGAACACGCCCCCGGTGCCAGGCGCCGGGGGTGTTTGGTGCTTGCTCGAATCCAATCCTTTCCCACCCGGTATCTGAGTCATGGCCAAGCCTTCGTTTATCAATTTGTGGAACAGCTATCCGCCCTACCCGTCCGCCAGTCCGGCTTGCGACGGTCCCTATGTCAACCAGTGCGCTATTCGTATGAGCATCGCCTTGTGCGGAGAAAAGACCTTACCGGTCAACTCATCGACTTATACGCTGGATCCCAAATGCGCCCATGGACATGCCCGCGGCGCGGAGTCATTGGCCAACTGGCTATGGAGGAAGAACCGCCTAGGCCCACCGAAGGTCTACACCACCAGCGTGGCAGACCGCACAACACTGATGGGCAAAACCGGAATCATCTTCTTCAAAGACTGCTACCAACAGAACAGCGACACTGCCGGTCGACCTACTGGTGATCACATCGACCTGTGGAACCGTGGCCTGACCAAGAGCGGTGATCTGTTCTCAAGATCCAAGGCCATCTGGTTCTGGGAGCTTTCGTGATGCGCAGCCCTTTGTTTCTTTCGGCGCTGGCGGCAAGCCTCGTCAGTCTAAGCGCGTGCGCCGGGCAGGAAACAGTCGCTCCGGCAGCCCTGACGCAAGCAGTTTTCGTCGGACATCCGGTGAGCCTGATCGACGTTCAAGGTCGCTGCACGCTCGTTAAACCTGACCAGAGCCACCTGACGCTCGATATGGAATGGCCTTGCCAGTTCAGCCTGGGCCCGGACAAGCAACTGCGTGTGGAGACCTTCAACCAAGTGCCGATTTTCTTGGTCGAACGCAGCGAACACATGCCCGCTCCCAGCCGCGATTGCTTGACCAAAATTCAAGCAGTACGCCTGGTCAAGGAAACATTGGAGGTCTCGGATGTGAGCCAATTCGCCTCCTGCGGCCCTGGCCAATGGGATCAAAAAATGTATACGGCGCTCTTTCGGTGGTAACCGAAATCGCCACCCGCGATCGCCTGCAACCGTCCCTGTTGGACCGGTTGACCGACGACGATCCGAGCAACCCCAAGGAAAGCGCCGACAAGCGCGTGTTGTCGCTCACCCAGTTGAAAGCCTCGGTGCTGCGTGACCTGGCGTGGTTGCTCAACACCACATCGTTGCTCGATACCGACGCCACGCTGCACACCCCGGCAGGCACGTCTGTGGTCAATTTCGGGTTGCCGGCGCTGGCCGGCAACAGCGCATCGAACGTCGACCTTCCGGCCTTGGAAGCGTTGATCCACCAAGCCATCGCCACGTTCGAACCGCGCATCTTGCGCCACACCCTGAGGGTGCGAGCCCGAGCAACCGCCGAGATGAACCACAACGCCTTGAGTTTCGAGATCGAGGGTGACCTCTGGGCGCAGCCCGTGCCGCTGCGCCTGATGCTGCAAACCGACCTGGACCTGGAAACCGGCCACGTGCGCGTGGTCCAAGCCGACCAGCGGAGACGCCCATGAATCCGCGCCTGCTGGAGCTGTACAACCAGGAACTGCACCACGTGCGCGAAAGCGCGGCGGAGTTCGCCAAGGAATACCCCAAGATCGCCAGTCGGCTGACGCTGTCCGGGATGGACTGCGCCGACCCGTACGTCGAACGTTTGCTGGAAGGCTTCGCCTACCTGACGGCGCGGGTGCAGCTCAAGCTCGATGCCGAGTACCCGACCTTCACCCATAACCTGCTGGAAATCGCCTATCCCCACTATCTGGCGCCCACGCCGTCGATGACCGTGGTGCAACTGCAGACCGACCCCGATGAGGGCTCGCTGAGCGGCGGCTTTGCGCTACCCCGGGACACCGTCCTGCGCGCCGCCCTGGGGCGTGAGACCCAGACCTGCTGCGAGTACCGCACCGCCCACGCGGTGACGCTGTGGCCGTTGCAGGTCAGCCAGGCCGAGTACTTCGGCAACCCGTCCGCCGTGCTCGGACGCCTGGCCGCCAGCGAACCGAAGGCCAAGGCCGGCCTGCGCCTGACCCTGCGTACGGGCGCCGAACTGCCGTTCAACAGCCTGCCCCTGGACAACCTGCCGCTGTACCTCAGCGGTGCCGACGAACAGCCCTTCCGTCTCTACGAACAACTGCTGAGCAATGCTTGCGCGGTGTTCGCCCGCAAGCCCGGCGGCGATTGGGTTGAACGCTTGCCTCAGGACGCGCTGTGCTCGCGGGGTTTCGACGATGCCGATGCCGCGCTGCCCGTGGTCTCGCGCGCCTTCCAGGGCTATCGCCTGTTGCAGGAATACTTCGCCCTGCCCCATCGGTTCCTGTTCGTCGACTTCACCCAATTGAGCCGCGCGGTCAAGCGCTGCGACGGTCAGGAGCTGGAGCTGATCGTGCTGTTCGACCGGCACGACCCGAGCCTGGAGGGCAGCGTCGGCGCCGCGCAGTTCCTGCCGTTCTGCACCCCGGCGATCAACCTGTTTCCCAAGCGCCTGGATCGCATCCACCTCTCGGAGCGGGTCAACGAACATCACGTCATCGCCGACCGCACCCGACCGATGGATTTCGAAGTGCATTCGCTGACCGGCCTCACCGGCCACGGCACCGGGCCGGAGCAGCCGTTCCTGCCGTTCTATGCCGTGCGCGATCCGTCCCGTTATGGCCGCGACCAGGCCTATTACACAATACGGCGTGAGCCACGAGTATTGTCCAGCGACCAACGACGCAACGGCCCGCGCTCGACCTACGTGGGCAGCGAAACCTTCGTCAGCCTGGTGGACAGCCAGCAGGCGCCCTATCGCCACGACCTGCGCCAACTGGGCGTGACGGCGCTGTGCACCAACCGCGACCTACCGCTGTTCATGAGTGTGGGCAACGGCAAGACTGATTTCACGTTGGCCGACAGCGCGCCCGTCGGCGCGATTCGTTGCGCCGCCGGCCCCAGTCGACCACGGGCCAGCCATGCCCACGACGCCAAGGCCTGGCGTTTGATCAGCCAGCTCTCGCTCAATTACCTGTCCCTGAGCGAGCAAGGCCAGGGCGCCGCCGCCCTGCGCGAACTGCTGCGCCTGTACGGCGACAGCAACGATGCGGCGGTGCAGTTGCAGATCGAAGGCCTGCGCGAAGTCAGCAGCAAGGCCTGCACCCGACGCCTGCCGATGCCCGGCCCGATCGTGTTTGGTCGGGGCCTGGAAATCACCCTGGAATTCGATGAAAACGCGTTTCGCGGCACCGGGGTGTTTTTGCTCGGCGCGGTGTTCGAGCGCTTCCTGGCACGCTACGTGTCGATCAACAGTTTTACCGAGACGGTGATCCGTACCACCGAACGCGGCGAGATCATGCGATGGAAAGCCAAGCCCGGACGTCGTCCGACCCTTTGAGTACCCTGGACGCGATGCACCAGGAGCCCTGGGAATACGACTTCTTCCAGGCCTTGCGCCGTATCGAGTGCGAATCCCCCGAGCTGCCGCGCCTGGGCCATTCATTGCGCCTGGCCGACGACCCGCTGCGCCTGGGGCAACAGGCCGAATGCACCTTCGCCCCGGCGACCCTGGCCTCGGTGCAACCGGGCCTCGACGGTGCGCCGGCACGCCTGGAGCAGTTCTTCTTCGGCCTCGGCGGCCCCAACGGCCCGCTGCCGCTGCACATCACCGAATACGTGCGCGAACGTCAGCGCAACAACGCCGACAGCACCAGCAAACGGTTCCTGGATGTGTTCCACCATCGCCTGCTCAGCCTGTTCTACCGGGCCTGGGCCGAAGCGCGGCCAACGGTCAGCCATGATCGCCCGGACGATGACTACTGGTCGGCGCGCCTGGCCGCCCTCAGTGGTCGGGGCATGCCGAGCCTGCTCAAGCAGGGGCTGATCCCCGACACGGCGAAGCTGCATTACAGCGGCCACTTGTCGGCGCAAACCCGCTACCCGGACGGCCTGAAGGCCATCATCAGCGAGTACTTCGGCCTGCCGGTGGAGATCGAAGAATACGTCGGCCAATGGCTGGAACTGCCAGAACGCAGCCGCGTGGGCGTCAGCGCCCATCAGTTGGGCGTGGACTTTTGCCTGGGCCGCTACGTGTGGGATCGCCAGCACAAATTCCGCATTCGCCTGGGGCCACTCAAGCTCGATGACTACATGGGCATGTTGCCCGGCAGCCAACCCTTCAACGAGCTGGTGGCCTGGGTCGCCGAATACCTGGGCCATGAACTGGACTGGGACCTGAACCTGATCCTGGAACAACCCGAAGTACCGGCGCTGCAACTCAACGGTAGTTTGCGCCTGGGGTTCAACACCTGGTTGGGACGCCCCGAAACAGATGCCAAGGATTTAATACTGGCCCGGCATTACGCCGAACAGGCCAACACCTCACAGACCTCAAGGAGCCATGAGCATGGGTGAAATCAGTCGCGCCGCGTTGTTCGGCAAACTCAACAGCGTGGCCTACAAAGCCATCGAAGCCGCCACCGTGTTCTGCAAGTTGCGCGGTAACCCCTACGTGGAACTGGCCCACTGGTTTCATCAGTTGCTGCAACTGCAGGACTCGGACCTGCACCGCATCATCCGCCAGTTCAATATCGAGCCGGCACGCCTGGCCCGCGACCTGACCGAAGCCCTGGACCGCCTGCCACGGGGCTCGACCTCCATCACCGACCTGTCTTCCCACGTTGAAGAAGCCGTGGAACGCGGTTGGGTCTACGGCAGCCTGATGTTTGGTGAAAGCCAGGTGCGCACCGGTTACCTGGTGCTGGGCATTCTCAAGACGCCAAGCCTGCGCCACGCGTTGCTGGGGCTGTCGTCGGAGTTCGACAAGGTCAAGGTCGAGGCCTTGAGCGAGCGCTTTGACGAATACGTCGGCGACTCCCCGGAAAACGCCCTGACCGCCAGCGACGGTTTCAACGCCGGCGCCGTGCCGGGCGAAGCCAGCGGCGCTATGGCCCCCAGCGCCATGGGCAAACTGGAAGCCCTCAAGCGCTTCACCGTCGACCTCACCGAACAGGCGCGCAGCGGTAAGCTCGACCCCATCGTCGGTCGCGACGAAGAGATCCGCCAACTGGTGGACATCCTCATGCGCCGCCGGCAGAACAACCCGATCCTCACCGGTGAAGCCGGCGTGGGCAAGACCGCCGTGGTCGAAGGCTTTGCCCTGCGCATCGTCGCCGGCGACGTGCCGCCATCGCTCAAGGACGTGGAGCTACGCAGCCTCGATGTCGGCCTGCTACAGGCCGGCGCGAGCATGAAAGGCGAGTTCGAACAGCGCCTGCGTCAGGTCATCGAAGATGTCCAGGCGTCGCCCAAACCGATCATTTTGTTCATCGACGAAGCCCACACCCTGGTGGGCGCCGGTGGCGCTGCCGGCACGGGTGACGCGGCCAACCTGCTCAAGCCGGCCCTGGCCCGCGGCACCCTGCGCACGGTAGCGGCCACGACCTGGGCCGAGTACAAGAAACACATCGAAAAAGATCCGGCCCTGACCCGGCGTTTCCAAGTGGTGCAAGTGGCCGAGCCGTCCGAAGACAAGGCGCTGCTGATGATGCGCGGCGTGGCCTCGACCATGGAAAAACACCATCAGGTGCAGATCCTCGACGAAGCCCTGGAGGCCTCGGTCAAACTGTCCCACCGCTACATCCCGGCGCGCCAGTTGCCGGACAAATCCGTGAGTCTGCTGGATACCGCCTGCGCCCGTGTCGCCATCAGCCTGCACGCGGTGCCGGCCGAAGTGGACGACAGCCGTCGGCGCATCGAAGCGCTGGAAACCGAGCTGCAAATCATCGCCCGTGAACACGCCATCGGCATTGCCATTGGCAGCCGTCAGACCCAGAGCGAAAACCTGCTGAGCGCCGAACGCGAACGCCTGGCCGAGCTGGAAGGCCGCTGGGCCGAAGAGAAAGCCTTGGTGGACGAGTTGCTCGCCACCCGCGCCACCCTGCGCGAGCGCGTCGGCGTGGTGGACAGCGAAGACAACAGCGAAGCTTGCGACAACGAAAGCCACGCCCTGCGCGAGCAACTGGTGGACCTGCAACAGCGCCTGACCGCGCTGCAAGGCGAAACCCCATTGATTCTGCCGACCGTGGACTACCAGGCCGTGGCCTCGGTGGTCGCCGACTGGACCGGTATCCCGGTGGGCCGCATGGCTCGCAACGAACTGGAAACGGTGCTCAACCTCGACCAGCACCTGAAAAAACGCATCATCGGCCAGGACCACGCCTTGCAGATGATCGCCAAGCGCATCCAAACCTCCCGCGCCGGCCTGGACAACCCGAGCAAACCCATTGGCGTGTTCATGCTCGCCGGCACCTCCGGCGTGGGCAAGACCGAAACCGCCCTGGCCCTGGCCGAAGCCATGTATGGCGGCGAGCAGAACGTCATCACCATCAACATGAGCGAGTTCCAGGAAGCCCACACCGTGTCCACCCTCAAGGGCGCGCCACCGGGCTACATCGGCTACGGCGAAGGCGGCGTGCTGACCGAAGCCGTGCGGCGCAAACCGTACAGCGTGGTGCTGCTGGACGAGGTGGAAAAAGCCCACCCGGACGTGCATGAGATTTTCTTCCAGGTGTTCGACAAAGGTGTGATGGAGGACGGTGAAGGCCGGGTGATCGACTTCAAGAACACCTTGATTCTGTTGACCACCAACGCCGGTACCGAACTGATTGCCCAGGTCTGCAAAGACCCGCAGAACGTGCCCGAGCCCGAGGACATCGCCAAGGCCCTGCGCCAGCCGCTGCTGGAGATTTTCCCGCCGGCCCTGCTGGGTCGCCTGGTGACAATTCCGTACTACCCGCTCAGCGACGAGATGCTCAAGGCCATCACCCGCCTGCAACTCAACCGCATCAAGAAGCGCGTGGAGAACACCCACAAAGTCGCCTTCGACTACGACGACGCGGTGATCGACCTCATCGTCTCGCGCTGCACCGAAACCGAAAGCGGCGGACGCATGATCGACGCCATCCTGACCAACAGCCTGCTGCCGGACATGAGCCGCGAGTTCCTGACCCGCATGCTCGAAGGCAAGGCGCTGGCCGGCGTGCGGATCAGCGCCCGGGATAACGAATTGCAGTACGATTTCAGCGACGCGGCCTGACGGTAAGGAACACCGTAAAACCCTGTGGGAGCGAGCTTGCTCGCGATAGCGCAAGTACATTCAACATCAATGTTGACTGATACGCCGCCATCGCGAGCAAGCTCGCTCCCACAGTGGCATCTTCCACAGTGGGGGTTGCGTTCCTTCAGCTATTACAACTTGCACGGGACACTCGATGTTATTCAACCAAGCCTCACGCCTGGCCAAAATCACCAGCCCCCTGGGACCTGAGGTGCTGTTGCTCAAGGACATGGGCGGCGGCGAAGAGCTGGGGCGGCTGTTCAACTACGAGTTGCAGTTGCACTCGCTGGACAACGCCATCGACCTCAACCAGGTGCTCGGCAAACCCATGTGCGTGAGCCTGCAACTGGACGGCGGCGGCGAGCGGCATTTCCACGGCATCGTTTCGCGCTTCAGCCAGAACGTTGACCAGGGACAGTTCGCCAGTTACCAGGCGACCTTGCGGCCCTGGCTATGGCTGCTGACCCGTACCTCCGATTGCCGGATTTTCCAGAACCTGACCATCCCGCAGATCATCAAGCAGGTGTTTCGCGACCTGGGTTTCTCCGACTTCGAAGACGCCCTCAGCCGCCCCTATCGCGAGTGGGAATACTGCGTGCAGTATCGCGAAACCAGCTTCGATTTCGTCAGCCGCCTGATGGAACAGGAAGGGATCTACTACTTCTTCCGCCACGAACAGGGCCGTCATGTATTGGTGCTGGCCGACGCCTATGGCGCCCATACCACGGTGCCCGGCTACGGCTCGGTGCCCTACTACCCCAAGAACGAACAGCAGCGCGAGCGCGACCATATCCACGACTGGCACCTGGCCCAGGAAGTGCAGCCCGGCTCGCTGGAACTCAACGACTACGACTTCCAGCGCCCCAGCGCGCGCATTGATGTGCGTTCGGCCATGCCGCGCCCGCACACCGCCGGCGACTATCCGCTGTACGACTACCCCGGCACCTACGTGCAGAGCCAAGACGGCGAACACTACGCCCGCACCCGCATCGAAGCCTTGCAAACCCTGCACGAGCAAGTGGAGCTGGCCGGCAACGCTCGCGGTCTGGGCTCGGGCCACCTGTTCAGCCTCACCGGCTTCACCCGCCAGGACCAGAACCGCGAATACCTGATCGTCGGCGCGCGCTATTACGTGTCCCAGGAAAGCGGTGAAACCGGCGGCGGCGCACCTTCGGCCCAGTTCGAAAGCAGCCTGACCTGCATCGTCGCCCAACAAAGCTACCGGCCGCTGCCCACGACCCATCGCCCCATCGTCAAAGGCCCGCAGACCGCGTTGGTGGTCGGCCCCAAGGGCGAGGAAATCTGGACCGATCAGTTCGGCCGGGTGAAGGTGCATTTCTACTGGGACCGTCACGACCAGTCCAACGAAAACAGCTCGTGCTGGATTCGCGTGTCACAGTCCTGGGCCGGGAAAAACTGGGGCTCGATGCAGATCCCGCGCATTGGCCAGGAAGTGATTGTCAGCTTCCTCGAAGGCGACCCCGACCGGCCGATCATCACCGGTCGTGTCTACAACGCCGAACAGACCGTGCCTTATGACCTGCCCGCAAACGCCACCCAGAGCGGCATGAAAAGCCGTTCGAGCAAGGGCGGCACGCCAGCGAATTTCAACGAAATCCGCATGGAAGACAAAAAAGGCGCCGAGCAGTTGTACATCCATGCCGAGCGCAACCAGGACATTGTGGTGGAGGTCGATGAAAGCCACTCGGTGGGTCACGACCGCAACAAGAGCATCGGCCACAACGAGACGGTGACCATCGGCAATAACCGCCTGCGCATCGTCAAGCAGGAAGACATCCTGTCGGTGGGCTTGCGCAAGACCGACAGCATCAGCCAGAGCTACGTCATTGAAGTGGGCGAGAACCTGCGCCTGGTCTGCGGCGAAAGCATTCTGGAGCTCAACGCCAGCGGTCAGATCAATCTGACCGGCGTGCAAATCAGCTTCTATGCCAGCGGCGATGCCGAATTCAACACCGGCGGTGTGCTGCACCTGAACAACGGCGGCGGCCCCGGTGCCACGCCCGACGGCCAGGGCGTCAAGGCCAGCATCGACGCCAATATCGCTGCCGCGTTCCCCAAAGGTTAACCTCGAGATTTATGCGCCATGACTTACCGCATCAATGAATTCCAGTTCCAGCTGCCGCCCAACGAGTTGCTGGATGCAACGATCAACATCCTCAAGTTCCCTGAACTGGGCACCTCCTTGATCGTCAGCCGCAGCTTGCTGGCCGACGGCGAAACCCTGCAGAGCAACCTCGACGAGCAGCTCAAACGCCTGGAAAAACAGGTCCAGGACCTGCGCGCTCAACCGGGCGTCGCCGTGCGCCTGGGCGCCAATCAGGAAGTCGAAGGCATCGAGCTGCGCAGCCAGTTCAACAAGGGCAACGAAAAGGTCTTCCAGTTTCAGCTCGCCCTGGTACTGCCCGGCACGCGCAAGATGCTTGCCTTGAGCTACGTCAAAGCCGAGAAGCTCGGTGATGCTGAAGCAGCGCATTGGGCGACGATCAAGGGCTCGTTGTTGTTTGACGTTCCGGCTTGATGAGCGAACTGCATGTCTGACGCTCTCTGGGCCGCCCGGCTGGGCGATGCGCTGGACCACACCTCAATGATGGCTGACATTCTTGGAGGCGTGCTGGAGGTAGCAGCCAACATTGCGATTACCGCCCTGGCGACGGCTGCGGTGGTGGCGGCTACAGGCATCACAGTCGCCACAGGCGGGTTAGGTTGCTTCCTGCTCGGCGCCGTGGTGGGCGCCGTCGTTGGCCTTGCCATGAGCAAGACCGGGGCCGACGAAGGGCTGAGCAATATCTGCGAAGGCATTGGCAACGCGCTGTTCCCGCCCACGGTGCAAGCGAACATCCTCACCGGCTCAACCAACACCCTGACCAACAACATCCCAGCCGCTCGCGCCGCTGGGGCGATTCAATCCCATGTCGCACCAGCAGGCACCGAGCTTGAGGCACCTGAGCCGCAAGCCGAGCCCAGCTATCTGGACATGGCCGAGAACTTTTTCTCGCAGATGTGGCGCCCCACTGTTGCAACACCCGCGCCCGGCGCCGTACCCAAGCCGCTGGACATGATCGCGTGCATGAAACATCCGCCGATGCCGCCGCAGTTTTTGGCCGAAGGGTCGGACAAAGTCACCATCAACGGCCAGCCAGCAGTGCGCAGCGGCGACCGCAGCACCTGCGATGCCAAGGTCGTGTCATCCGGGCTGATTTCACCCGATGTCACCATTGGCGGCGGCTCGGTGGTGGTGCGCGAGATTCGCAGCGGCAAGACTCCGGGCGTCGGTCTGGCTGTCACGGCGCTGCTGATGCTCAAGGGCGGCAAAGGCAAGTTCCTGAGTAACCTGCCGTGCATGCTGGTGGGCGGCGCGGCGTCGATGGCGGTCAGCAGCGCGATGGGCGCCGCGGCCAACGCTACTATGGGTTCGTCGAACCCGGTGCATGCCGCCACCGGGGCCAAAGTTCTGGGCGATGTCGAGGAGATGGACTTCGTCCTGCCCGGCATCTTGCCAATCGACTGGCAACGCTTCTACAACAGCCGCGACGAGCGCCGCGAAGGTATGTTCGGTGCGGGCTGGAGCGTGGCCTATGAGGTGCGCGTCGAGATCCTGCCTCACCCCGAGGGCGGTGAAACGCTGGTCTACACCGATGAACAGGGCCGGCGCATCGACATGGGCTCCATCCCTCTGGGCGGCGCCGTGTTCAGTCCCGGTGAAGGGCTCAGCGTACGACGGCATGCCAATGGCCAATTGCTGATCGACAGCTCAGACGGCCTGTACCGGTTGTTCGAACCCACCCCGGGCCATGCATCGCTGCTGCGCCTGAGTCAGCTGGGCGACCGCAATGACAACCGCATCTACCTCGACTACGACGACACAGGTCGGTTGGTACAGCTGCGAGACACCTTTGACCTGACCAGCATCGCGCTGGCGTACCACAAACGCTGGCCGCAACGGGTCAGCCGGATAGACCGGCTTTACGCCGATCAACGCCGTGAAGTGCTGATGCACTACGATTACGACGCCCAGGGTGATCTGACCGAGGTCCGTCAATCCAACGGTCACGTGAAACGCCGCTACGCCTACGATGCCGGACGGCGCATGGTTGAGCACCAACTGCCCACCGGGCTGCGCTGCTTTTACGAATGGGCCTTAATCGAAAAGCGAGAATGGCGGGTTGTTCGCCACTGGACCGACGCGGGCGACACTTACGCCTTTGACTACGACCTGGCTGCCGGGACAACGCGCATCACCGACGGTTTGAATCGCATCAGCACCCGTCGCTGGGATAGGCGGTATCAGATCACCGAAGCCACCGATGCCCTGGACCGTACCTGGGCCTTCCAGTGGAACGAGGAAAGCCAGTTGGTGGCGGCAACGGCCCCCAACGGCGGACAACATCAATTCAGTTATGACGAGGCGGGTAACCTTTGCCAGACGTCTGACCCACTCGGACGCAGCGAGTCAACACTGTGGCTCGAACACTGGGCGCTGCCCCTGACCGAAACCGATGCCGCGGGCAATACCTGGCAGTACCGCTATGACTCGCGTGGCAACCGCATTCGCGAAACCGATCCGTTGGGCAACGTCACCCGCTATCGCCATGACGCCCACGGTCAGGTGGTGGAAGTTATCGACGCCATCGGTAAACGCAAAACCCTGCGTTGGACGCCCCTTGGCCAGCTCAGCGAGCACACTGATTGTTCCGGCTACACCACACGGTTCAGTTATTGCGAGCGCGGGACGTTGCTCAGCAGCACCGACGCACTGGGGGAACGGACGCTTTTCAGCTATGACGACCAAGGCAGGCTGCTGACCAAACAATTACCGGACGGACGTACCGAGCAATATCAGCGCGATGCGAGCGGCCAATTGATCGGCTACAGCGACCCCGCCGGGCACACTACGCATTTCCAGCACACCCTCAATGGGCAACTGCGCGTGCGTACCGACGCGCATGGTCGACGGGTAGAGCTGAGCTACGACAACTACGGCCGCCTGCTGGCGCTGACCAACGAAAACGGTGAATGCTACCGGTTTGCCTGGGACGCTGGCGACCGTTTGACCGCCCAGCACAGCCTGGACGGCAGCCTCAAACGCTACGCCTACGACCCACTGGACAACGTCACCCGCATGGAAGCGCTCGCGGTTGCGGGCAGCACCGACCTGGACCTCGCGCCGCAAGCATCGATCACCCATGAGCTGGAGCGCGACGCAATGGGTCGGCTGGTGGCCAAAGTCACCACAGACGGGCGCACCGAGTACCGCTATGACGCGCTCGATCAGGTCAACGCCATCACCTTCACCGCGCTTACCGGTGAGCAGCAAAGCATCGGCTTGAACTACGACGCTCTTGGGCAACTGATCGCCGAGCAAGGATGGGCCGGACGCCTGGAGCATCGCTACGATGAGCTGGGCAATCTGACCCAGACGCGGCTCCCCGATGGTCGCTGGCTAAACCGACTGCATTACGGCAGCGGCCACCTGCACCAGATCAACCTTGACGGCCAGGTCATCAGCGACTTCGAACGCGACCGCCTGCACCGTGAAGTGCTGCGCACCCAAGGGCGCCTCAGCACCCGCAGCGAATACGACCGCAGCGGTCGCCTGCGCGCACGCCAACGTCGGCAACAGGGCCAGTCCGCGCTGTTACCACCGGCGGCGCAATCACTGTTTGGCTATGACAGCAGTGATCAACTGGTAGAACGCTTCAACAGCCAGCCTGACGCCCCTCATCGCCATCTGCTGCACTACGACGCCACCGGACGCATTCTCGCCAGCCAGGACAACCTCCAGGGCCAGCGTGAAGGCTTCGCCTATGATCCGGCCGCCAACTTGCTCGATAGCCTGGGCACCGAACGGGTCGCTCATAACCGTTTGCTGACCTATCAGGACAAGCGCTACCGCTATGACGGCTTCGGCCGCATGGTGGAAAAGCGCAGCGCCCGGCGGGGTGTCCAGCGCATGCGCTACGACGCCGAACAGCGTTTGGTGGAGGTTAGAAACGATAACGGCTCGGTCGTGAAAATGACCTACGACCCGCTGGGCCGGCGCATCGAAAAAGCCGAATACGACCGCCATGCCACCCTGCTTAGCCGCACCCGCTTCACCTGGGATGCACTGCAACTGTTGCAGGAACACCGCGACAACCAGACCAGCCTGTACATCTACGCCGACGACAGCCACGAACCGTTGGCAAGGGTCGACGGCCTGGGTGAACACCAGAAAATCCGTTACTACCACAACGACTCCAACGGCCTGCCCGAACAACTCTCGGAAGCCGACGGACACACGCTTTGGCGGGCCCGTTACCAGGTGTGGGGCAACACCGTAGAAGAGCTACGCGAACCGTATTACATCGAAGAGCAGAACCTGCGTTTCCAGGGCCAATACCTGGACCGGGAAACCGGGCTGCACTACAACACCTTGCGCTTCTACGACCCGGACATCGGTCGCTTTACCACACCGGACCCCATCGGTTTGGCCGGTGGGCTGAACCTCTACCAGTACGCGCCAAACCCGGTGAGCTGGATCGACCCCTCGGGTCTGATGAAGTGCTCGACGCCACCTAAGGGCCGCAAGGTCAACCGGACGGTTTATCGCTTTGAAGAGCCAGGACGGATCAGCACAACCTGGACGGCGCACAAGTGGAACGTTGCCTCCAGACATCGTTACACCGCCCCCGGACTGGGTGGTGTCTATGGCGCCAACTCACGCAAGACCGCCATGGGCGAGGTCAACCACTGGGGTGTGGACCTTTCCACCCGGGTGTTGGTAAGCAAGAAAGTGCAACTCAACAACGTTCTGGATCTGACCCGGGCTGATGTGCGTAAACAACTGGGGGTTTCGCTAAAGAGCATTACCGGCAACAAATACACCCAGACTCATCAAATAGGCGCCTGGGCCAAGGCCAATGGTTATGATGGGATCCTGGCACCGTCGGCGCGAAACCCGACCGGCAGCAACTTGATTTCCTTTGCAGGTTTTTAAAATGGGACTGGAAGACGAATACGTCGGCGATGCCGATTGGCAAACTTTCGTGCGGTTGTACGAAGAGGACTACCTCGACGACAACGCCCGCATGCTGGCCAAGGCCATGGATGACAACCTCGACATGGCAGTGGTGCTCTACGGAAAAAGGGGGCTCAAGGAAGGGTTCTGGTGGCTGGAACAGACCGTGCCCGCCCTGGGTAACAAACGCCCGGCCGATTGTCTCAAGACCCCGAAACTGATCAAGCGTCTGAGAATGGCCTTGATGAGCATGCCCTGATACGCCAGTAGCGTGTTGGAGAACGTCACCCCGCGATGGCCTCTACCCCCTAAGAATTTCGCCGGAAAGCCCTCATGCTTTGGCCTACGAGAGACGCCATGAGCCTGAAACAAGAGTTCGTTGCCTTCACGGCAACCCGGCAGCAACAAACCTGCGCCGTGGTCTGGATCGCAGGTGGCGCATCCAGGTGAACGAAAGATCAGGATCAAAAGATCGCAGCCTTCGGCAACTCCGACACTGCACCCCGCCCTTCGTCGCCTGAAAAGGAACTTCGCCCCGAATCCCTTATCTCAAAGAGCACTTCGCCATACTGGCGGGCTTTGGAGCAAGCGCGTGCCAATCCACAGCAGTGCACGTTCTTTGAGATTTGTGCCGATGGTCGACAAGAACCTACAGGATTCGTCCCAACCTCACTGGCCCGAAGCGGCCCAGACGCTCATGGCGCTGATGCACGCCCAGGGCGAAGTCGCGCGCCTGAGCGAGCGTGAGCAGCTATTCAGCTCATTGCTGGTCAGCGTCAACGCGGTGCTCTGGGCGTTCAACTGGGAAACCCGACAGGTCCTGTATGTCAGCCCCGCCTATGAACGAATCTTCGGTCGGCCGGCAGGTCTGGTGCTGGCTGATTTCAATGAATGGCGCGACGCAATCTACCCCGACGACCTCGAATACGCGGAGCGCAGCCTGGCCGAAGTGCTGGTCAAAGGTGCCGTGGAGGATCGTGAGTACCGCATCATCGCTGCCAATGGCCAGATCCGCTGGCTGAGCGACAAATGCTTCATCAACCGTAAGGCTGAGTCGGGGCAACCGGTGATCGTGGTGGGCATTGCCGAAGACATCACTGAAAAGAAGCTGCTGGAAAGCGAACTGCAACGACTGGCAACCACCGACGTGCTGACCCAGAGCAGCAATCGCCGCCACTTCTTCGAATGCGCTCACCGTGAATTCGAGCAGGCACGACTGCAGGGCACACCCATGGCGTTCCTGTTGCTGGACATCGATGATTTCAAAGTGATCAACGACACCTACGGTCATCAGGAAGGCGATAACGTGCTGCAGAAAATCGCCGAAAGCGGACGTTCCGTTCTCAGACGCGGTGATCTGTTTGGACGAATCGGTGGTGAAGAATTCGCCGCGGTGTTCCCTGGCTGTGCCCCGGACATGGCACTGCAAGTCGCCGAGCGTCTGCAGCGCGAGATTCAGCGCCTGGCTTTCCGCAGCGGGGAGAAAGGCTTCGGCATCACCGTCAGCCAAGGCTTGACCAGCCTTACCGCCGAAGATCAGAGCCTCGACACCCTGTTCTCCCGCGCCGATGCGGCCATGTACGAAGCCAAGCGCCAGGGGAAAAATCGCATCATTGCGGCTTGAGCAATCTCGTCGCCAAGGCGTCAGCAAAACTCCAGTCATACCCCCTGTGGGAGCGAGCCTGCTCGCGATGGCGGACTGACAGCCAGCGCATCGGTGAATGGCACACCCCTCATCGCGAGCAGGCTCGCTCCCACAGGGTTGGTCAGCGGCCTTACTTGCGGCGCAATCGCATCAACTCCGGCAATCCGATCTTCAGCAAACGCGCCGTGCGCCCACGGGCCAGCTCTTCCAGCCCTTCATGCTCGGTCAGATGGGCCATTTGCGCCGCCATGTTCATCACCAGTGCCTCGCGGGAGTAAACCCCGCCGCCCAGGCCATAGGCCGCCGCAATCAACTCCCGCAGCTCCAGCGGCAGACGCCAGCGGGTGCGCAGCGCGGAACCGAAGCTGGCACCGAACTGATCGAGCAAATTGCCCACCTCCTCCGATTCGTCGAGCTCGCCGCCGGCCTGCGTCCATTCCTCCAGGCATCGCAACAACGCCAAGTCCCCCAAGCGATGCAACAACCCGGCGCAATAGCAGCGCTCCTGCTCCAGATCCAGCAGCCGCGCCAGCATCCGGGCGTACTCACCGGTGTGCAGCGACAACTCCCAGTAACGCTCGGCATAGTCTGCCAGGCACGGGACACTGAGTCGGGCACAGCGCTTGAGGGTCAGCCCCAGAATCAGGTTCATGCTCTGCCCGGTACCAAGCTGATGCAGCGACTGCGCGACCGTCTGCACCAGGCCGCCGCCCTGATGCTGCGCAGCGCTGTTGGCCGCAGCAATCAGCACGGCGGTAATTTGCGGGTCGGTGCGGATTTCTTCTTCCAGCAGTTTCAGGTCCAGACCGCCGGGGTTGAGGCTGCGCTTGACTGCCACTTGCACATCGGTCATCAGCGGCGCGCCTTCGGAAGAATCACGTCGACGCTCCAGAAAGGTTGTCAGGGTCTGCTCCGGGGCTGACACGGCGGTGGAGCAATCCTCTGCGCTGCTCAACAGTAGCCCCTGCAAACGCTGGGTCAGGTCTTCCCGGTTCAAGGGTTTGGTCAGGTAGGCCGCAGGCGCCAGCGGCAAGACCTCACGTACGCTGGCGCTGTCGTTGCGCCGGCTCATGAGAATGAACGGCAACACCGGTTTTCGATGCTGCTGGCGAAGGCCCCGCAGGATGCTCAGGCCATCGACGCCCGGCAATTCCCAATCGGCGATCACCAGGTCATAGGCGTTGTGCGCAAGCAGATACAGAGCCTGCTGGCCCTCGCCGCACGTATCCACCCGGGCATCGCAGCGTATGCCCGATAACACCTGCTCAAGCAGCTCCCGAGACACCGGATCGGCCTCGGCGATCAACACACGGGGTACAGCGGGTAAATCCACGGCAGTCATGCAGCATCGCTCCCTCGCAATACTTGCACCTTAGCCAATGGTGGCCGTTGCAGACAGCTCTACCCTTGGGAATATGTTCCCGAATATGAAAAAACCCGCTGCGAAGCGGGTTTTTTGTGGGTCAGCGCACAGCTCAGGGCTCGTACAATCAGAGCTCGGAGAAGCACTCTTCGATGATTGCCAAGCCTTTGTCCAATTGCTCGTCTGGCGAGGTCAGCGGTACCAGCACCCGCAGGACGTTGCCGTAGGTGCCGCAGGACAGCAGGATCAAGCCCTTGTCGCGGGCCTTGGCCACAACCTGAGCCACGGCCGCCGCGTTCGGCTTGTGGGTATCGCCATTTTCGAACAACTCCACGGCGATCATCGCACCCAGGGCACGGACTTCGCCGATGACCGGGTATTTCTTCTGGATGGCCTTGAGGCCAGTCACCAGACGCTCGCCCACCGCCTTGCAGCGATCCAGCAAGTGCTCTTCCTCAAACACCTCCATCACCGCCAGCGCAGCAGCGCAGGCAATCGGGCTGCCGGCGTAGGTGCCACCCAGGCCACCAGGGGCAATAGCGTCCATGTACTCGGCCTTACCGCAGACACCGGCCAACGGGAAACCGCCGGCGATGGATTTGGCGAAAGTCGTCAGGTCGGCGGCAACACCCATTTGTTCCATGGCGAAGAAGGTGCCAGTCCGACCGGCGCCGGTCTGTACTTCGTCAGCGATCAGCAGAATGCCGTGCTGATCACAGAGGGCGCGCAGGCGCTTCATGAATTCCTTGGGCGCCACGTAGAAACCACCCTCGCCCTGTACTGGCTCGATGATGATTGCCGCGATGTCACGTGGTTCGGCGTCGTTCTTGAAAATACGCTCGATGCTGGCAATGGAGTCGTCGATGCTCACGCCGTGCAGTTCGTTCGGGTACAGCGCGCGGAAGATGCCGCCGGGCATCAGGCCCATGCCGGCCGAATACGGCACGACTTTACCGGTCAGGCCCAGGGTCATCATGGTGCGGCCGTGGTAGGCACCGGTGAAGGCAATTACACCGGCGCGACCCGTGGCGGCGCGAGCGATTTTTACCGCGTTCTCCACCGCTTCGGAACCGGTGGTCACCAGCAGGGTTTTCTTGGCGAAATCACCCGGCACCTTCGCGTTGATTTTTTCGCACAGTTCCACATACGGCTCGTAAGCCAGCACCTGGAAGCAAGTGTGGGTCAGCTTGTTCAGCTGTTCGGTCACGGCGGCGATGATTTTCGGATGTACGTGGCCGGTGTTCAGCACCGCGATACCGCCCGCGAAGTCGATGAATTCACGGCCTTCAACGTCGGTTACCGTGGCATTCTTCGCCGATTCGGCGAAGATCGGGTGAATCTGGCCAACACCGCGTGGTACAGCGGCTTCGCGGCGTTTCATCAGGGAAGCGTTGGTCTTGTTGCTCATTGAATATGTCCTCATTCGCCGCTCATCGGTCGGCGTGGGTCAAGGCGTACATGGACGGGAGGCAACTGCGACAGCATGCGATGATCGACTGTCACAGCGTTCCGGCCACAAGAAACAGAACGGGTGAAACGCGCAAAGGGACAGCGCTCTCGTGCCCTTTGCGCTTGCAGCAGAATCAGATACCGAGGCAGAGGTATTTGATTTCCAGGTAATCCTCGATGCCGTACTTGGAGCCTTCACGGCCCAGGCCCGAGGCCTTGATGCCGCCGAACGGCGCGACTTCGTTGGAGATCAACCCGGTGTTGACGCCAACCATGCCGTATTCCAGGGCTTCGGCCACGCGGAACACACGGCCCAGGTCGCGGGCATAGAAGTACGAGGCCAGGCCGAACTCGGTGTCGTTGGACATCGCGATCACTTCGGCTTCGTCTTTGAAGCGGAACAGCGGCGCCAACGGGCCGAAGGTCTCTTCCTTCGCCACGGCGGCACTCGAGGGTACGTTGGTCAGGATAGTCGGCTCGAAGAAGTTGCCTTCCATGGCCTTGCCGCCAGCCAGCACGGTCGCGCCTTTGCTGACCGCATCAGCGATGTGCTCTTGCACCTTGGCAACCGCTTTCTCGTCGATCAACGGACCGGTGGTGGTGCCATCTTCCAGACCATTGCCGATCTTGAGCTTGGCGACTGCCACTTTGAGTTTTTCAGCGAAGGCGTCGTACACCGAATCCTGGATGTACAGACGGTTGGCGCAGACGCAGGTCTGACCGTTGTTGCGGTATTTGGAAATGATTGCGCCTTCGACGGCCTTATCCAGGTCCGCGTCGTCGAACACGATGAACGGCGCGTTGCCGCCCAGTTCCAGGGAGACTTTCTTGATGTCCTTGGCACATTCGGCCATCAACTGACGACCGATTTCGGTCGAGCCGGTGAACGACAGCTTGCGCACGATCGGATTGCTGGTCAGCTCGCCGCCGATGTCGCCGGCACTGCCGGTGACCACGCTCAGCACGCCCTGCGGGATGCCGGCACGGTGAGCCAGTTCAACCAGCGCCAGCGCCGAGAACGGGGTTTGCGAAGCCGGCTTGATGACCATGGTGCAGCCCGCGGCCAGAGCCGGGCCGGCCTTGCGGGTGATCATCGCAGCCGGGAAATTCCATGGGGTAATGGCAGCAGTCACACCGATTGGCTGCTTGATCACGATCAGGCGCTTGTCGGGCTGGTGGCCAGGAATCACATCACCGTAGATGCGCTTGGCTTCTTCGGCGAACCATTCGATAAACGAGGCGGCGTAAACAATTTCGCCCTTGGCTTCGGCCAGCGGCTTGCCCTGTTCCAGGGTCATCAGGCGACCGAGGTCATCCTGGTTTTCGATCAGCAATTCGTACCAGCGGCGCAGCTTGTTGGCGCGCTCTTTGGCGGTGAGGGCGCGCCAGGCCGGCAACGCCTTGTCGGCGGCTTCAATCGCCCGCCGGGTTTCGGCAGCGCCCATCTTCGGCACCGTGCCCAGCACTTCACCCGTTGCCGGGTTGGTAACCTTGATCGTCTGACCATTGTCCGCGTCGACCCAAGCGCCATCGATAAAGGCTTGCTGGCGGAACAACTGGGTGTCTTTAAGCTGCATGTCGGCTTTCCTTAACAGCACCGCGCGCGCGCGGAGCGAATTAGATTTGTAGAAAGGCGCCTCAGGGGCTGCCGTCAGGGAAATCATCCACCGGGCTGAAGCACAGAAATAACGCACATAAGCACAGACGTGCGGTTCAGCACCCAGACAAGAGCGTTTGAAATCTCAAACGAATCCTAGGGCCGATGGGGGGGAAGGACAATAGGCTGTTCGAAAAAAAGAACAAAAAACCTGAATTTGCCTGCTTTTTCTGATCAGCGTAGCCCATACCCACCTATGCTTATGAAAACACCGGCAAATCAGCAGCATGGACGCCCGCATTGCATATGAGTATCATGGCGCCCGCGTCGCACCAGTAGCTCAGCTGGATAGAGTACTGCCCTCCGAAGGCAGGGGTCGTGGGTTCGAATCCCGCCTGGTGCACCATCTGCAGAATCAAAAGCCCCAGGTCTTGCGACCTGGGGCTTTTTTGTGGACGCTGATTTCACTCAACGCTTGCGCAACGCCTCCAACCGCGCCGGCAAGTCCTCCTCGGGAAAGCGCTGATGCAGCGCCAGCAGCTTTTCATCAGCAGCCTTGTCCTCACCCGCCTCGCGCAAGCGCAGGATTTCCAGCAGTTCCTGCTCCAGCGACGGCCGTGCAGCGGGCACGCGTTTGCTCATTTTCGCCGCAGGCTTTTCCGCCAAGGCGTGGTCAGCGCTTGCCGGGGCTTGAGCGATTTCGCCCTGGGGTGCTGCCATGCGGGCTATCGGCGCGGGAGCGGACATGGCGGGCGGCGGTGCGGCGGCGACCGCGGACTCCTGTCGATTGGCGGAAAACTCCATCGGAGCTGGCGCGGACAGGTCGCTCTGAGGTACTGGCGAGCGAACCACCAGACCGATCATCAACGCGACCCCGGCGACCGTGGCGAATGCCATCTGCCAGCGCGGCCATTGGCAGGCCTGTAGCCAGCGTTTCCACAGACTGGGCGTAGGCGTCGGGGCTTCGCGACGGGCGGCAGCCAGGATGAAAGCGTCCAGGGACACGGGCGGTTCGCCGCTGGTGTGTTGGCGAAAATGCTCGATCAGCATTTCGTCATCGGGCTTCGGGGTGTGTTTGGAATCAATCATGCGGGTACCTCCTCGGCCAGCAGTCGATGCAATTTCTGCTGGGCGTAACGCAAGCGGCTTTTTACCGTTTCCAGCGGGGCGCCGGTCAGGGCGGCGATCTGCGGCAGCTCCAGGTCGCCGTGTAGTCGCAGCAGGAAGACTTCCCTCTGGTCTTCGGGCAAGGCTTGCAACGCGGCGTCCAGGCGGGCCTGATCGCGACTCAGGCTCAACTGCTGTTCGGGGTTGCTGGTGTCGTCGGGCTGGACATGAACCTGTTCGTCGTAACTGTCGTGCAGCGGGTTGCGGACACCGTGTTTGCGCCAGTGATCAATCAAGCGGTTGCGGGCAATCTGGAACAACCAGGTACGAAAACTCGCCCGTCCTTGTGGCTGGGTAGTGCTGCGGATCAGGCTGAGCCAAGTGTCCTGGAAGACTTCCTCGGCCAGTTCGGCTTTGTTGCTCAAGGACACCAGAAAACGATATAGCCCCTGTCGATGGCGGGCGTACAGGACTTCAAAACAAGCCCCGTCGCCATCGCGGTAGCGGGCCAGCAGCGATTCGTCGCTGGGGCAATCATGCGGAGCGGGCATGTCGGTGGCGAACTCCTTTGCGGTCAACACAGTTCTGGCAGGCGACAAGAGAATACCGTGGGAGCGAGCCTGCTCGCGATTGCGTCGGATCAGTCAATAATGATCGTGATCGATCCACCGCTATCGCGAACAGGCTCGCTCCCACATTTGATCCTCGTCGTGGTCAGGATCAGCGCTCAAGGCTCTGCGCGAGTTCCACTAACTGGACAAATTCGGCACGCAGCCCAAACGGATCATCGCCCCGGGCGGAACGGGCCAATTGCGCGGTGTCCTTCAAGCTCATCGTCCCAGTGTAGCGGCCATCCCCCTTGAGCTGTTGGGCGAAGGCGGCCACAGCGGCCGAGAAGCGCAAGTCATCGCTGGCCTTGTCATTTTTTTGCGTGCTGCCGACAGGATGCTCGATCAATCGGCTGCTCCCACCTTCAACGGGCTTGTAGCGCACGCGCAGCATCGCCAACTCCCCTGCCTTGCCCTCCAGCTTGGGTGTGCTCGCATAACGCAACGGTTCCAACCAGCCCTGCTCGCCTTTCGGAACAATTTCATACAAGGCGGTCACCGTGTGTCCGGCGCCTATTTCGCCCGCATCAACCTTGTCGTTGTTGAAATCCTCACGCTTGAGCGCGCGGTTCTCATACCCCAACAGCCGATACTCACTGACCTGAGCGGGGTTGAACTCCACCTGCAACTTCACATCCCGCGCCACCACCGCCAGGGTGGAGCTGAGCTGGTCGACCAATACCTTGCGCGCTTCAAGCAAGTTGTCGATGTAGGCGTAGTTGCCGTCACCGGCATCGGCCAATTGCTCCATCAGATGCTCATTGTAGTTATCCACACCGAAGCCCAGCGTGGTCAGGGATACACCGCTTTTACGCCGGTCCACCGCCATTTGCTTGAGGCTGTCGAAGTCACTGACGCCGACATTGAAGTCGCCATCGGTGGCCAGCAGGATGCGATTGATGCCTTTGTCGATAAAGCTTTCCTGAGCCATCTGATAGGCCAGCTCGATCCCCGACGCACCTGCGGTGGAACCGCCGGCGTCCAACTGATCGATTGCGTTGCGGATCTTGACCTTGTCGCGGCCCGAGGTCGGCTTGAGCACCACCCGGGATTCGCCGGCGTACACCACCAGAGACACCCGGTCCTGCTCGCGCAATTGCTCCACCAACAACTTCAGGGTGCTCTTGACTAGCGGCAGGCCCTCGCGTCGGTCCATGGAGCCGGAAACATCCACCAAAAACACCAGGTTGGCCGGCGCCAGGTCCGCCACGGCGCGATCGCTCGCCTTGATGCCGATACGCAACAGGCGCGTGTGAGGGTTCCATGGCGACGGGGCTACTTCAGTGGTCACGCCGAAGGGAGATCCGTCGGTGGGCAAGGCATAGTCGTAAGGGAAATAGTTGACCATTTCCTCCAGTCGTACGGCGCCTTCGGGCGGCAGGCTACCTTGATTGAGGAAACGTCGCACATTGGCGTAGCTGCCGGTATCGACATCGACGCTGAAGGTCGAGACCGGCGTTTCGGCAACACTATGAATAGGATTGTCCTGCAGTTTTTCATACTGCTCGCGGGGCTCGGCGCGGTAATCCCCCGCGACAGCATCGGTCCTCACCCTTGGCGAGGGCATCGAAGCCGGAGCGGCCATACGCTTGACCAGAGGCTCGCGCACGTTAGCAACTTCGCTTTGCCGCACCGGGGCGGGGGACGCAGACGGTGGTTCGGCCGGCGTGGCAGCCTCCCGGGACGAAGACAACCCACAACCGGCCAATGCCACCAGCAAGGTCACGGCGAAGCCCTGGGCAGCAGGACGTAGGAATGAAGGAGGACAGGACATGGGTTGAACCTCGTGAATGAATGATCCGTTCACAGGGTCAGACGCGAGGCACTCGTGGTTCGGGTTAACGACCACGATATTCTTTTAATACGCGAGCATGCCTAGCGGGACGGAATGGCCCGCAGGTCGTCGGCGATAAAGCGGCTCAGTTGGCCGGTGTAAAAGCCTTCGACATCCGAGTTACCTCTGTTGGTCAGAGCGCCCACCATGCTTCTCATGTTCTGAAATTGCCCGATCGCGTCATGCTCGCAACCAATTCACCACCAGGACGACTCAGCACCCAAGGCGTCACGTAACTGCGCCGCAGTAATGCGGCGCTGTCCCGGATCAAACGTCAGCGCCAAGCGCAACGCCGCCCAGCAACGCCTGGGCAAATTGCGCGGTGCCTTGAGTTCGCGCTCCATGCGGGCATCTCGAGCTTGGGTTGAAGGTAAACGGCGGAACGGGTGTTTGCCGCTCGCCAGTTCATACAGTAAGCAAGCCACCCCATAGGCATCGGCCCCCTCTGACAACGGTGCGCCGTCAAGCAACTCAGGGGCGGCGTAGCTCGGGGTCCAGGCGTTGAGGCGATCTCGACTCAGGTTTGGCAGGCTCTTCAAAGGCCCTTCTTGCGCCAGGCCCAAGCCGAAATCAAACAAACGCACCCCCTCCTCGCTGAGCATGACGTTGCTTGGCTTCATGTCCCCGTGCAGCACGCCCCGGCTGTGGGCATACGCCAAGGCGTCGAGCAGCGGCGCGGCGATGGCTTGCAATTCATACCAGGGCAAACCCAGCGGCCGCTCGCAAAGCAGTTGGTCCAAGGTCAAGCCACGCATCAGTTCCATGGTGATAAAAGCCCGTCGATGGTCAGCGTCCACTTCGAAGGTGTATGGACGCAACACGTTCGGGTGATGTAATCGCCTACTCAAGGCGAACTCACTGTAGAGCAGCGCGCTCGCGTCAGGTGAGCCATCGAATTGCTCACTGAGCATTTTCAACGCAACGTATGGATCGGGATCACCGTATTGTTCGTGTAGCAGGTCCCGTACGCGGTACACGATCCCCATGCCGCCTGCTCCGAGCAGGCGTTCTAGGCGATAGCGACCTGCGAGTATTTGCGATAGTCGCTGATACGACGCTCGCCCGATGCCATCGAAGCAGACGCATTGGCGAAGGCAGAATTCGTGGCATGGCTACCCGCCCCACCTATTTAGCACCCCTTTTCCATCAAGCTACGCATCCTTGCGCCTTTGCCTACAACTACGCCAGAATCCACCCGCTTGTGCGCCTTGCCCATGGGTTCTATCGTTTCCCTGCCACTGCCCATCAGTGGTCGGGTTTAGTAGCCCTGGTTGGAAATACATAATGGTTGCATGAGTCTCATCAGTCAGGCGTCGCCTGCATTTGATGGTGGCTGTGCGCATGGCGCCTTCGGGCGCGCCGGGCTTTTATGTATTTTCCACCGGTCTACTAACTTGCGCACAGCTGCCACCCCCTTCGTTTAGTAGCGAGATGGTTGCGGCCTACTAGAAGGAAAAATGCATATGTTCAAGATAACGCCGAACCCTCCAGAAACAGACCCAACCTCGACTCATTCCGGTAGCAAAAATAAAAAGCACGACGAAGCCGCCAAACGCGCCTTGGATCACTACCTGCTACCGAAACCGGAAAAGTCCGAAGAAGCATCCAAACCGGGCCAGTTGTTCACCGTGGCAAAAAACGCCGACAACGAATGCCTGCTCGCCAACCTCAGCGAAAACCTGGCATCCGCCGACGCGATGATCAGCAACCTGGCTTTCGACCTCGAAGGCCCCCGCCGCCACATCGCCCTCGGTGTCCAGCAACTGATCGAACTGAGTTCATTGCTTGCGAACCGGGTGCTGGATAACGTCGATCCGCGATAACAACCATCCGATATCAAACCCGACGTCTTGCGTCGGGTTTGAGGTATTTGCATCTGACCGCAGCTTTCCTAGCGAGCCTGTTTCATCTCATCACTGGGCTGCGCTTTCGTTTCGCTGCATCCCTTACAGACGCCTAGCAAACGGCCCAAAAACTAACGACTATCGACTCTTCTGCTATCGGCCAATAGCTGCCTTGCGGGTATTAAGGCTGCAGCTAGTAACCACAGTCGGTGATCGCGGTCAGGTCGTGCAATAGCGTGCTTGGTACGTTGATGGCTAAGCACCTACGTTGTGCCCGCCCGAAGATGGACGCCTAATCCTGTAAGTCCTTGTCAATGCGCGCCGAATAGCCGTCGACCGAATCGGCGCAGACGCGATGGTCCAAAATGCCCCAGTTGCTTTTCAACCTCGGCGGATACGGCATTCTGCTTAAGCGCAAACATCAGGCCAAGGAAACTGGTGAGATGAGCTGACAGCTTTGAGGACGTATCGTGGTTATTTTGCCACCGAATGTTCAAGTTTTTGAGTGTAGATACCAGCGTATTTCCGCAGATGGTCCATCCCGCAGACGGTTGGTGAAGCTCGCGCCAGCGCGAGAAAACCCAGTAAATGTAGATCGACGTCGGCAGATATCCCTCATACCACGCGAGGAATTCATCGAACTGGAGACTCCAGAATCTATCGAAGAATATCTCAGCTTCAACGTTAAGGCGTTCGGAGCTCCATGCACTTGCAAATCCTGAGGCCGATTCTGACTGTGCGATCAGCAGCTCACAGCGCTTCTTCTGAATTTCGTCAAATTGCTTGTGGAAGTGAATGATGAGGTCCGCTTGCTTGTTTTGAATGCTGAAGCGTGCATTCATATAAATAAAAACCAGAGTCAATAAGGATGTGGCGATCGGCATGATCTGCCAAAAACCGATTTCGGGTTGAGTGCTCATCTTTGCTCCCTAACGAACTTGACGTAAACACACGCTGCCTGTGGCGGGATACCCACATCGCTATGAGCATAGACCTGAACCGTCATTTGGTACTTTAAGGAGCTGCCTTAAGGCAACATTCGCGACCGACGGCTTTTGGCCGTTTTCTGCCTTTAGCGACAGGCAGAAAGCGGCCAGAAGCGGCCTGTTCCATGGTGCTTCAAGTTTGCTGCGAGCCGATTTTGGACTGGTATCTTTAGGTGCACACTGCGAGCGCCGCGGCGCTCGGGCTCTAGCAATCACGTCCCCCAGCGAGCATCATCACGAGGGCATTATTGCACCTACATTTTTCTCATTCTCTCCGAGATGATAGTCTCCTGATACAGCTTAATTAGATGGAATTAACAATGCTTACTGAAGAGATTCTCAACGCTCAGCGCCAAGTTCGGACTGACGCGTACCAAATGTCGATTGGCGAAATTGTAGGCATGTATGACAACAAAGAAATCATCATTGACCCAGAGTTTCAGCGCCTTTTCCGGTGGGACATCGGTCAGAAGTCAAAGCTGATTGAATCGTTGTTGCTTGGAATCCCGTTACCATCGATCTTCGTTTTCGAGCGGGACGATGGGGCTTGGGAGCTAATCGACGGTCTCCAGCGGATATCGTCAATCCTTGAATTCATGGGGCGCTTACGGCACCCAGACGATGGGTTGCTGGCGCCGTCCGTCTTAGAAGCCACTAAATATCTGCCCTCATTGCATAACGTGGTCTGGGAGACTTCCGACCTCGCTGACCTTCCAGCAGTGGACCAGCAGCCTCTCGACAAAACGCAACAGTTAGCCATCCGCCGAGCTCGACTCGGCGTCGAAATATTGAAACGCCCTAGCGATGACCAGACCAAGTACGATCTATTCCAGAGGCTGAATGCCGGAGGCACCCAAGCAAACGCTCAGGAACTTCGGAACTGCATAATGCTGATGATCAACCGTGACTACTTCCGGTCTGTGAAGGCCTCGGCGGAGCAGGACGCCTTTAGAAGTGTGGTATCTGTCAGCGATGAGCAGGCTGAAAAGCAAAGACATATGGAGTTGGCCGTACGGTTCTTAGTCCATACCCAGGTGCCGTACGATGGCCGTCTTGATGTTGAGGAATATATCGACGAGGGAATCGTGACCCTAGCGCAGAACGGAGATCCCGCGGACGCAGCATTGCTTATCAATCAAACGTTCCAGCTCCTTTACGAAGTTGCTGGAAATAGCGCCCTTCGACGCTTTCAAAATGGCGCACATGGCGGAAAAGTAGGCCTTGTCGGTCTAGAAGGGATAGCCGTAGGTGTAGCTAAAAATCTTCACGCGATCCTTGCTCTCGGTCCTGTGGCATCTCGAGATTTTGTAAGAGAGCGAATAGAAAACTTCTGGATACAGCCGGCGACCGCGACCTTCACGTCACTCGGCCTCCGCGGGACAGTTCGTATTCAGCGTACCGTTCCATTCGGAGAGGCATGGTTCCGTCCATGAGCAAACCCTATACCGAGGCTAACTTCTCCGAGCAAATAACAGAAGACCGCAACTGGCGTATCAAAGAAATCTCCGACCTAAAGACGGCAATCAGGCGAGGTGACGAGGGCGTACGTAGGGTACTGCTACGAGCCCTAGTTGCCATTTGTTACGCTCACTGGGAAGGCTACGTTAGGTTTTCTGCAAAGAAATACCTAGAGCATGTGGCGTTAAGAAAATTCCAATACGGTGAACTTAATACGCAATTCTTCCGTAACTACTTTCTGCCGAGATTAGCCGCCCTCTCTACGTCGAAAGCTAGCATCGCAGAGCGAAGTGCCTTAGTTGATGAGATTTTGAACTCTGCGGATCAACGCTTCACCAGGGTGAACGACGACCTAATCAATACAAAAGCGAACCTTAATTCTGAAGTGCTTACAGATATATGCTTAGTATGTGGAGTCCCTCCTGAGCCATTTGCAGAAAAAGCTACCTTCATAGACGTTGTTCTCCTTAAGCGAAGGAATGCCATTGCCCACGGTGAAAATACCTTAGTGGCACTCGCTGACCTCGACGAAATCACCAACGAGTCCATTGGGCTAATGCGAGCATTCGGTGACGCTTTAGAAAATCATGTGGTACTGCAAACTTATAAAGCTGTTTAGTTGATGTTGTATTCTCAGAATAGCGGAGGCCATGGCCCCCTCCGTCGCATTAGCATCCGCTTTTGGGCCAGGCTGTGTGAAAACATTTTAGAGCAGGTTTGAGGGTCCGATCCGGAATGAAAATCGCGCGCCTACGCAAATTTCAGGTCTGCTGACTAAACAAACGCTGGCGGATTTGACGTAGCGACGCAGACTTCAAAACGGTGCCTGCGTTTTTACACAGCCTGGGCCGTTTTCAGCCCTTCGCGACAGACAGAAATCGGCCATAAGCAGTCAGTCGGAAATGTCCACGAAACCATGGGCGACTCATCACAATTTTGAACGTCATCAAGATCGCCGAAGCACTAGATATAAAGCCTTCAGCCCTACTAGAAATAGCAGGGCTATAGGTCTCACAAATTCCTCTTAGAAACTAATCAATTATACAAACGAAATGGCAGGTCTTCTGCGACGGCTTGCCCAGGAGTGCATAGCCACTGCCACACTTGTTGTTGTGTTAGGCTTCCCTCGCACAATCGCAATAGAGCCTCACCCAAATCCCCGCTTTCAACTACGCTTAACCGGCCACAGGATGCAATTTGTTGTGGCACACTCGGATCTACTCCGGGATGGCAAAGAGTCACGCAAAAACAATCTCTAAAGCTATGAATTTCGGAGGCCGCCAAAACCTCTACCGCTTTATTGTAATCGACAAGCTTATCTCCCTCTTTAGATTTTAGCTCGACCACAACCGAAGGCGAATCGAAGAATTTGACTAGATAGTCGGGCGCTCCAGTTTTTGTTTTGTCATCTAATTTCTCAAACGCTACACCTAGCTGAACAAGCACCTGTTCGAACGCCACTTCAAACGCATCACCTTTTGCTTCATAATAGTTCTCAATTAGAACCTTGCTCTCGCATCTGCTAGCTCGTTTTAGATGCCTAACAGACATTCGCTTCCGCTGGTCAACTTTCCAATCTCGACAAGCGTCTCGTACCCAATTTGCTTTAGCTTGCGCATTAGGCTTAGATTTTACAAAAGCTAAAATTCTTGCTGAATTCGCCTCAGGACTGCCAAGCATAAGCAATTGCGGCGTTGTGACTCCATGGTGCTTCAAGAGCAACATTTCATGCCTATACAGCTTTAAAGCACTACCCGCCGCAGATACGCCTGTCATCCAGAGAATGTCGTCCGGCAATCCCTCTTGGACTCTGTATGCTAATCTTCGAATGTAGCGCGTCAGCTTAGATATAGCGCGCAGTAAAGTATCTTCCGCTCTTAATTGTGGCGGACGAAGAAGTGGCGGCACGCGCTTATCGGCGGCGGACATAGCTATCCCAGCTAATCCCTGTAGGACCCAGGATAGGTTTCTGTTCATTTCTTTGACAGCGCCAGCACTCAGAGATTTAACTTCACGCTCGATTGCCCTAATCTCAACACCGCTAGTCCATTTCTGGCACAACCATGCCGCATTAGTAGGTGCTGGATCAACTTGCCAAATTGATTCCATTAGGTCATCCGCGAGGTGCTGCGCATCATAAATTGGATCTTTCAACTGATAAGGCAGGAACCGAGTAGGTTTAACTCCATTTCTCGGACGAAACTCAGGGCTGGATAAGCATGCGGAAAAGATAAGCATCTCTAGCCTGGACTTGAGATCCGTCGATTCAAGATGCCCAATGAGCTCTGCCAAATAAAGTGATTTCCTAGACAGAAAGTTGATTAAAAACACCCCAGTTTCAGGTAGCAAACCACTGAACCCGACCGCTCGCCCCACAGGCGTAGGGCTTAGGTCCCCACCAGATGTTTCAACGACGAAGCCAGCATCAATCAACCCGGCCAGAGCAAGACCGACTTTACTCGGCCACGTCTTAAATGCAGTTAAGTTGTTATCTTCTTCCTTTAACGCACTGAACGTTGTGCAAACAAGCTCTTCAAGCTCGGCTCTGTTGTTGCACAACCCTGAAGATATCAGTTGCAGTGAAAGCTGACCGAACCTAGCAGGCACAATCCGCGCTTTGATTTCAGGAAGCTGCTCTATTGATAGATAACTTGTAGCTAATGCGCGTTGCGGCCCGGTACCAAAATATATTACACGCCCTTCTGCATGTTCAAACCCCATACGCCCGACCCGCCCGGACATGTTGTGGAACTCTGCGCTATCTATTGCGACATACTGCCTTTGCTGGCCGTCCCAACGCTCCCAATTGGCAAATACTGCTGCCCCTAGAGGGAAATTCACACCTGCTGCTAAAGTACTTGTAGCAAATACAACATCCAGCTTATTTTCTGACAAGTAACGCTCCACTACTCCTCGCTCTTCGTCAGTCAAGTCCGCATTATGACTCGCAACTCGGAGATCCAGTATCTTCGCCAGCATCGTGTTAGCTGAAGTTTCAGGCAAGGTATCGAACTCTAACGACAACTGTCCTTGCTTACCCTTGTGGTACGAAGCTACAAAAGCCTCAGCAAGATCATAAGTATCTTGCTTTTTCATGCAAAAAACTATGATTGGGAGTGGTGGGTTATCTTGCTTAAGCAGATATGTTAAAGCTGAAATCGTTTCCGCTTTAACTCCAGCAGGCAGTCGCTTGTCCGATTCCATCACATCAGGTTTCGCACTGCTTACTGAATAGATCTGATCGCCAATCCAGCATTCATACCGTAAATGTTTCTCGCGCTTTTGCTCGAAAATAAGCTGAACCCGCAGCCAGTTCGCTAAGTCCTGGGCGTCCTTGCTTTTTAACACTGCTGACAATCCTACAAACTGTTTCCAACCCGCGTTCCGCATAAGTGTTAAAAGGACTTCAACATTTTGCCCGCGGTTTTCGTCTCCCATCAGTTGAATTTCATCGCACACGACAATCGTATTTTGCATGCTTTTCGGCACCCCAGATGCCGACAGTAGCGCTAAATATTTTTCATATGTAGCAATTACCAGAGGAGCACTTAGAGGAGTCGCAGAATACTGTCCCGTGGCATCTTCGACATAGTCCCCCGTGGCAATAACTATGGAAGCACCATCGCCCTCCAAATATCTGTCCAACAACAACGTTTTGAAGTCTTCAAATTTCTGCTTGGCCAGTGCGCGATGGGTCACCAAATAAACTGTTTTATTCCCAGCGAGCAGCCCTTCAGCAATAGCCCAGAGCCCAATTTGAGTCTTTCCCGTGGAGGTAGGGGAAACCACCAGCATGCTTTGTCCATGCGCCACGCCAGACTCCAACGCGAGGTACTGAACATCAGTGAGGGAAATCGCCCCCTCGGATCGGTAGACCAACCCATCGGCCACAGATGCGGACAGACCGTGTTCTACTGGAAAGGTATCCCTCATGCCTAGCAACTCCTGTCATGCGTTGGGGTACAAGCGCCCAGAGCAATCTGGGCGCCGAGTGTCCGAATCCGGCAGAAGCATACGTAGCATTAAATGGCCATATTGGCCATCCTACTAAGCGTCAGAGCGACAATCTGGGGAAAACAGGGCGGTAAAATGCATAGCCATATAATCTGTAACTACATAATTTTTAATAGATTTACACTGGATCATGTAGTGGATTCGCTTTTTCACCACCACTTTAAATCGCGCCTAGTTTCTCAGAGACCGAATGACTGGTTCTGGCCGATAGCTGCCCGTCGGAACGAACCGCACAAGCCCGTATGCGCCCTATAGATTCACGCGGACAACCTCCAAGCGGCTTCAAAATTTGCAGTTCCCCCTAGCGCCCCGTAACTCAGCAGAAAAAATATCAATCTGCCACTATTGTTCCGCCCGATCCTGCCGACACAAGCAGCATCGTTTTTAAATCATAAGGACTTGATGCATGTCTTTTCACACCTTCCGCACCCTCGCTGCACTGACGTTACTCGCCTGCCTCACGCTCACCGGCTGTGCCCACGTTCAACCGCCAGTACCACTGGATCATCAATTCTGGGACGCCAAGGAGCCTACTATCGGCGTGGCGATTACCGTGGTGCCGGAGCCTGTGCTGGCGCTGACCGGCAACCAGGGTCTTCTGGATTTGGCCATCAACAAGGGTGTTAACAGCACGCTCAGCGACAATGTCGAGAAATGGCAAGTCAAGGACCTCAACACGCTGCCGGACGCCATTGTCGCCAAGTTGCAGGCCAAGGGTTACAAGGCCAAACGAATCGACGAGCCGGTGGATCTGAAGGTCTATAAGGAAGTCAGTTTCCGCGAAGGCTACACGGTCCGCGACCTGACGCCGCTCAAGGCGACTTACGGGGTGGATCGCCTGTTGTTGGTCAACATTCTGGCTACCGGCGCCACTCGCAGCTATTACAGCGTCGTGCCGACCAGCGTGCCGATGGCGCAGGTGGGCGGGCAAGGCATGGTGGTTGATCTGGCCGACAACAAGCTGCTGTGGTTCAAACCTTTTGCCGTCGTGCAGGCCGCTCAGGGTGAGTGGGACGAGCCCAACTACGCCAATCTGACCAACGCGTTCTATCAGGCGATGGATACCAGCCGCCAGCAAATGATCACCCCGTTCGAACAACAATGAAACGGGCACTGTTAGCGGCCGGCACGCTGGTCCTGCTGGTGCTGGCCGGTTGCGCGCAGAAGCCTGCGCCGCCGGCCGGTTTCAAGTCGCAAGAGGCGGTGACTTACGTCCAGGCCCATGGGGTCAAGGTGGATGTACAACTGCCGCCGGCGTTCGTGGGGGCCAGCACTGTGGTCGACGCCAAGGCCGCGCAGCAGGCCGCGTCGTCGAGCCATAATCTGATTGCCAGTTCCGGCAACACCGCCGGGCTTGCCGGTTTGCTGGTCGCCAGCCTGATCAATACCCAGATGGGCAGCGGCAGCTTGCAGCGGGATGCGGAAACCGCTGCGGCCAAGGAGTCGCGCCCGCTGGCCGACCTGTTGGCGGGCGTGCCGTTGCAGGAACGTCTGCAACAGCGTTTCCAGCAGGCTTCGCTGGCAGCCGGCCTCAAGCAGGGAGCGGGGCCCGTGACTGCGCGCCTGCTGGTGGAACCTAAACTGATGCTCACTCCCGATCGCGGCAGTTTCGTGCTGATCAATCAGGTGCAGGTCCAGGATATTGCCGGTTCGGCGCTGTACCGCATGCGCATCGAAGTCACCAGCCAGCCGATTCGGCGTTGCGGCAGCCGCTGCATTGATGATGGCAGCCTGGATCTGACGCAAGTCACGGCGGTGCTGGACGAGTGCATCGACGAATCGATGCGCGTGCTGACCACCGACCTGATGCTGCCGACCCCACCGCCAGCCGCCCAGGAAACCTTGCGTTATGTGCTCGATGGTCAGCGCGTGGTCGAGCGCGGTTATCAACTGGCCCACAACGGCAGTTACTGGCGTTATCGCAACCTCTACGGCGCGGTGAAATCAGTGCCGGTGCCGTTCGAGGATGCGCTGACAGAGGCGCAGTTGCAGAAGGTATACGGGCGTTAATCTAGGTTGCGCCGCCGAGCGGGGATAAATACCCTCGCCCAACCAACAGGCGGCCATCGCGAGCAGGCTCGCTCCCACATTGGCGGTTTGGGGCCTTCGACGTTCGGGAAAAAGCCATAAAAAAAGGGCATCCGACTCAATCGGCATGCCCTTTT
Organism: Pseudomonas rhizophila; assembly: GCF_003033885.1. Lineage (NCBI taxonomy): Bacteria > Pseudomonadati > Pseudomonadota > Gammaproteobacteria > Pseudomonadales > Pseudomonadaceae > Pseudomonas > Pseudomonas rhizophila. The sequence continues at coordinate 5,678,000 of NZ_CP024081.1, forward strand.
TTTCTACCGCTTGCCCCCTAACTGGGGAACCCGCGGCGATTATGGATTGACGCTGGCCTTCAACATTTTGCCCGGCTTGAAGGCGACGGTGTTGCTGGCCTTGATCTTCACCGGCTCACCGGTCTGTGGGTTTTTGCCGGTACGCGCGCCGCGGTGGCGCTGCAGGAAGGTGCCGAAGCCTACCAGGGTGACGCTGTCCTTGCGGTGCAGGGCGCCGGTGATTTCTTCGAGAACGGCGTTGAGGACGCGGTTGGCTTGCTCTTTAGTGAGGTCAGCCTTTTCCGCGATGGCGGCGGCGAGTTCTGGTTTACGCATGAATGAAGCCCCTTTTGACGGTTTTTTTGTTGTTATGTCTGGGCTGTACTCATGGAAACAGCCCCTAAGGCGCCGCAGGCTCTACTCTGCGGCAGACGGGAGTGAGGATGGCACGGGGCCGCAGGCGGCGCCAGTGTCAGGGCGGCCTTTGTCGCGCCGAAAGCAGGGTATTTACGACAGAAGGACAGGCATTTACGCCAGCAACGCTGGAAGCTCTTTGTTCAGTGCCAGTTTTTCCATCACCGCCGCGCCGGTCAGGGCGTAACCCAGCAGATTGCCGTTGGCGTCGCGGCACAGGGCCTTGATGTCACTGCCCTGCCCTTCGACGCTCCACACGCCTTCGCTGCCCCGCGGTGGTGGCGAAACCACCAGTGGGCACACCGGGGTTTTCACGGTAATTGGCATGGCACCGTAGCGCACGGCGGTCGGGTTGCCGGCCAGGGTTTGGGCCAGGGCGCGGGCGCAGCTCATCAGCGGCATGACGTACAGCAGGTTCAGGCCGTCGACCTCGGCGCAGTCGCCCAGGGCGTAGATGTTGGCGTGGGAGGTTTTCAGGTGGCGGTCGACCACCACGCCGCGATTGACCACCAGGCCGGCAGCGGCGGCCAGGTCGATGCGGGGGCGCAGGCCGATGGCCGAGACCACCAGGTCGCAGGCGATCACCTGGCCGTCGGACAGGTGCGCCTCCAGCCCGTCGGCCACCCGTTGCAGGCGATTGAGCACCGGCCCCAGGTGGAAACGCGCACCGAGGCTTTCCAGCCCGGCCTGTACCGCAGCGGCGGCCGCAGGGTGCAGCAGGGTCGGCATGACTTGCTCGCACGGCGCGACCAGTTGCACTTCGTAACCGCCCAGGATCAGGTCGTTGGCGAATTCGCAGCCAATCAGCCCGGCACCGAGCAAGAGCACCCGGCGCTTGCCGGCGGCCGCTGCGCGAAAGCGTGCGTAGTCTTCCAGATCGTTGATGGGGAAGATCAGGTCCGAGGCATCACCCTGTACCGGCACGCGCACGGTTTCTGCGCCCCAGGCCAGGATCAGGTCGCGGTAGTTCACCGTTTCTTCGCCGATCCACAAGCGTTTGTGGCCCGGATCGATGCCGCTGATGCGGGTGTGGGTGCGCACTTCGGCGTTCAGTTGCTCGGCCATGGCGCCCGGCTCGGCCATGCTCAGGCCGTCGGCGTCTTTGTTTTTGCCAAAGCCTGTGGAGAGCATGGGCTTGGAGTAGGAGCGACCGTCATCGGCGCTGATCAGCAGCAGCGGAGTTTCGCTGTCGAGTTTGCGAAACTCCCGGGCCAGGTTGTAACCGGCAAGGCCCGTACCGACGATGACGACAGGTGCACTCATGTTGCTCTCCATGTAGCTCTCCATGCAGGAAACGATCAGATAGCGATCATTTCGAAATCCGATTTACCCACGCCGCAGTCCGGGCAGAGCCAGTCTTCGGGTACGTCTTGCCAGGCAGTGCCGGGCGCGATGCCGTCATCCGGCCAGCCAAGGGCTTCATCGTAGATCAGGCCGCAGACAATACATTGCCACTTTTTCATTCAGGTACTTCCTCAGGTGTCGGCATTTGCCGGTATGGTTGGGTCGATGTAAAGCTGCCCCTTCCGGCTCAGGGCGTTTTGTACTGATCGGTCGCGATAGATGCAAGCATGATCGACGCTAAGACCGCCCCGCTGAATCAAATTCGCCAACCGACATGGTAAGCTCGCGGCCTCATTTGCTGCCATTCAAGACCTCTGTGCCGCATACAAATTCGATATTTCCTACACTCCAATGGTTGCCCCAGCCCCTGCTGTCGCCTCGCCCTGACGCCTGTGTGCTCGACTGGCTGTTCGACGAAGGGTCCCTGACCCGGCGCCTGACGCGGCTGTCGGATGAGCGTTTCAGCGTGACGCCGCTGTTCGAAGGTTGGCAACCCTTGCGTGCCGATGAATGTGCCGCGCTGGATCTGGCCGAGGGCAGCGAAGGCTGGGTACGCGAGGTGTATCTGCGCGGCCATGGCGAGGCCTGGGTGTTTGCCCGCAGTGTGGCGGCGCGTAGCGCGTTGCAGGGCGACGGTTTGCAGATGGACGAGCTGGGCAGTCGCTCTCTGGGCGAGTTGCTGTTTTGCGACCAGGCGTTCCAGCGCCGGGCCATCGAGGTTTGCCATTACCCCGAACAATGGTTGCCGGCTGAGGTGCGCGCTCGTGAACTGTGGGGCCGCCGTTCGCGTTTTGATCGCGGAACGTTGAGTGTGCTGGTGGCGGAAATTTTCCTGCCGCGCCTGTGGACCGTCGCCCGCGCCTATTCGGAGAACTGCTGATGTACGTGCAACTGCTCAAATCCTTGAACCGCCTGAACCCGCGGGCGTGGGACTTCGTGCAACTGACGCGCCTGGACAAGCCCATCGGCATCTATCTGCTGTTATGGCCGACGTTGTGGGCTTTGTGGATTGCCGGGGAAGGTTCGCCGTCCCTGGCCAACATCGTGATTTTCGTGCTTGGCGTGGTTCTGACTCGCGCCGGTGGTTGTGTGATCAACGACTGGGCCGACCGCAAGGTGGACGGCCACGTCAAACGCACCGAACAGCGCCCGCTGGTGAGCGGCAAGATCAGTTCGAAAGAGGCGCTGGTGTTCTTCGCGGTGCTGATGAGCGTGAGCTTCCTGCTGGTGCTGTGCACCAATGCACCGACCATCTTGCTGTCCCTCGGCGGGCTGGCGCTGGCGTTCAGTTACCCGTTCATGAAGCGCTACACCTACTATCCGCAAGTGGTGCTGGGGGCAGCGTTCTCCTGGGGCATGCCGATGGCGTTCACTGCCGAAACCGGGAATTTGCCGGCGGCGGCCTGGCTGCTGTACATCGCCAACCTGCTGTGGACGGTGGGCTACGACACCTATTACGCGATGACTGACCGGGACGATGACTTGCGGATCGGCGTCAAGTCCACGGCCATTCTGTTTGGCGATGCCGACCGCGTGATCATCCTGACGCTGCAGGGCTTGGCCTTGGGTTGTCTGCTGCTGGCCGGGTCGAAATTCCAGTTGGGCGGCTGGTTCCACTTGGGGCTTGTGGCCGCTGCCGGGTGTTTTGCCTGGGAATTCTGGTACACCCGCAGCAGGGACCGGATGCGCTGCTTCAAGGCGTTTTTGCACAACCACTGGGCCGGGTTGGCGATTTTCGTGGGGATTGTGCTGGATTACGCGTTGCGGTGAGACCGCTGACCCAACGCTGAACCCACGGTCATGAAATCTTTGTGGCGGGGGAGCTTGCTCCCCGGCCACAAAAGCGTTTTAGCACCGATCAGCTACTTGGGCTTGGCAACCTTCCAGGCACCGCCCATCACGCCGTCACCGGTCTTGTCTCCGGCTTTCTTGTCCTTCACGAAGGTGTACAGCGGCTTGCCGTCGTAGGCCCACTGCGACGACCCGTCGTCGCGCGTAATCACGGTCCATTTACCCATGGGCATGGCAGCGCTTTCAGCCTTGAGCGGTGGCCAGTTCTCGGCACATTTGGCAACGCACGCTGACTTGCCGCCTTGGTCATTCTCAAAGGTGTACAACGTCATGCCCTTGTGGTCGGTCAGCATGCCATCTTTGATCATCGCCGGTTCGTCAGCCGCGTACGCCAGCGCCGGCAGCACCAAGGCAACCGCCAGGCCCAGAGCCTTGATGGATTGGGTAAGGTAAGTCATGGAAACCTTCTTTTGCAGTTGTCAGGAATCGGACTCAAAAGCTTAGTCCAGGATCCTCTACACTGCCGGGTGCCGAAACAAGTGTCACACGACTGCAATAATTCCGTTATCTAATGCGGCGCAAGACAGTTAAATGACAAGAGGATTACCCCATGGTTGGCAGGAGCATTCTGATCGTCGACGACGAAGCGCCCATCCGCGAGATGATCGCCGTTGCGTTGGAGATGGCCGGCTATGACTGCATGGAAGCAGAAAACTCCCAACAGGCCCACGCCATCATCGTCGACCGCAAGCCCGACTTGATTCTGCTGGACTGGATGCTTCCCGGTACGTCTGGCATTGAACTGGCGCGACGCCTCAAGCGCGATGAGCTGACCGGTGATATCCCGATCATCATGCTCACCGCCAAGGGCGAAGAAGACAACAAGATCCAGGGCCTGGAAGTCGGCGCCGACGACTACATCACCAAGCCGTTTTCCCCTCGGGAGCTGGTGGCACGCCTGAAGGCCGTGTTGCGGCGCGCCGGTCCGACCGATGGCGAGGCACCGATTGAAGTCGGCGGCCTGCTGCTGGACCCCATCAGCCACCGCGTGACCATCGACGGCAAACCCGCCGAGATGGGCCCGACCGAATACCGTCTGCTGCAATTTTTCATGACTCACCAGGAGCGCGCCTATACCCGTGGGCAGCTGCTGGACCAGGTCTGGGGCGGTAATGTTTATGTCGAGGAGCGCACCGTGGACGTGCACATTCGTCGCCTGCGCAAAGCCCTCGGCGATGCCTATGAGAATCTGGTACAAACTGTGCGCGGCACCGGTTACCGTTTTTCGACCAAGGCCTGACCCGAGCCCTTACCGCCCGACAAGCTGACAAGGACGCGCGTTCAATTGAATCAAAACTGGCATGGCACCCTGATTCGCCACATGTTGTTGCTAGTGACCGGCTGTCTGGTCGTGGGCCTGATCACCGGCTTCTACGGCTGGAGTCTGGCTGCGGGCCTGGCGCTGTACCTGGCCTGGACGCTCAAGCAATTGCTGCGCATGCATGAGTGGCTGCGCCTGCATAAACCCGACGAGGCCCCGCCCGACGGCTATGGCCTGTGGGGTGAGGTATTCGACAGCATCTATCACCTGCAACGGCGCGACCAGCGCGTGCGTGGCCGCCTGCAAGCGGTGATCGACCGGGTCCAGGAGTCCACTGCGGCGCTCAAGGACGCGGTGATCATGCTCGACAGCGATGGCAACCTGGAATGGTGGAACCGCGCCGCCGAAACCCTGCTGGGCCTCAAGACCCCCCAGGACAGCGGCCAGCCGGTGACCAACCTGGTGCGCCACCCTCGCTTCAAGGAATACTTCGAACAGGAAAACTACGCCGAGCCGCTGGAGATTCCTTCACCCACCAATGACCGGGTGCGCATTCAGCTGTACCTCACGCGCTACGGCAACAACGAGCACTTGATGCTGGTGCGTGACGTGACGCGCATCCATCAGTTGGAACAGATGCGCAAAGACTTCGTCGCCAATGTCTCCCATGAGTTGCGCACGCCGTTGACCGTGATCTGCGGGTATCTGGAAACCCTGCTGGACAATGTCGAGGAAGTGAACCCACGCTGGAGCCGGGCCTTGCAGCAGATGCACCAGCAAAGCGGGCGTATGCAGACCCTGCTCAATGACCTGCTGCTGCTGGCCAAACTTGAAGCCACCGATTACCCCTCGGACAACCAGCCGGTGCCTGTCGACGACTTGCTGCAAATCATTGTTGAGGATGCCCAGGAACTCTCCGGGCCCAAGAAGCAGACCATCACCCTTGAAGCCGACCCGAACGTGCAGCTCAAGGGCAGCGAGGCCGAATTGCGCAGTGCCTTCTCCAATCTGGTGTTCAATGCCGTCAAGTACACGCCGGAACAAGGCCGGATTCACGTTCGCTGGTGGGGCGACGGCCAAGGCGCACACCTGAGCGTGCAGGATTCGGGCATCGGCATCGACAGCAAACACCTGCCGCGCCTGACCGAACGTTTCTACCGCGTCGATTCCAGCCGCAACTCCAATACCGGCGGCACCGGGCTGGGCCTGGCGATCGTCAAGCACGTGTTACTGCGGCATCGCGGGCGCATGGAAATCAGCAGCGTGCCCGGCCATGGCAGTACGTTTACCTGCCATTTTGCCCCGGCACAGACGGTTCGCGCGCGCCTCACCCGCGCCGCCGATTGAGACCGGCCAGCACTCGCCACTAGGCAACGGCCCAGTCAGCCGCTACATTGGCTGACTTGTGCCTGCCTTTTCAGGCACTCATTTCCAATCCTTTCGAATATACGGAACCCGCAAAACTCCATCATGGACCCTTCCCCTGGCTTGTCCCTGGCAACACTCTTCGCCGAATTCGGCATGATTCTTTTTGCTCTGATCCTGGTTCTGCTCAACGGCTTTTTCGTTGCGGCCGAATTTGCCATGGTCAAACTGCGCTCGACCCGGGTCGAGGCCATCGCTGAGAAAAACGGCTGGCGCGGGCATATCCTGCGTACCGTTCACAGCCAGCTCGATGCTTACCTGTCGGCCTGTCAACTGGGTATCACCCTGGCCTCCCTGGGCCTGGGCTGGGTCGGTGAGCCGGCGTTCGCCCACGTTCTGGAGCCGCTGCTGGGCGCGGTCGGCGTTGAGTCACCGGAAGTGATCAAGGGCGTGTCGTTCTTCACCGCGTTCTTCATCATTTCGTACCTGCACATCGTGGTCGGTGAGCTGGCGCCCAAATCCTGGGCGATCCGCAAGCCCGAGCTGCTGTCGCTGTGGACCGCCGTGCCGCTGTACCTGTTCTACTGGGCCATGTACCCGGCGATCTACCTGCTCAATGCCAGCGCCAACGCCATCCTGCGTATCGCCGGCCAAGGCGAACCCGGCCCGCATCACGAGCACCATTACAGCCGTGAAGAACTGAAACTGATCCTGCACTCCAGCCGTGGCCAGGACCCAAGCGACCAGGGCATGCGTGTGCTGGCCTCGGCTGTGGAAATGGGCGAGCTGGAAGTGGTGGACTGGGCCAACTCCCGGGAAGACCTGGTGACGCTGGAGTTCAATGCGCCGCTCAAGGAGATCCTGGCGATGTTCCGTCGCCACAAGTTCAGCCGCTATCCGGTGTACGACAGCGATCGCCAGGAGTTCGTCGGCCTGCTGCACATCAAGGACCTGCTGCTGGAACTGGCGGCCCTGGATCACATTCCCGAGTCGTTCAACCTGGCCGAACTCACCCGCCCACTGGAGCGCGTGTCGCGGCACATGCCGCTCTCGCAGCTGCTGGAGCAGTTCCGCAAGGGCGGCTCGCACTTCGCCCTGGTTGAAGAAGCCGACGGCAACATCATCGGTTACCTGACCATGGAAGACGTGCTGGAAGTGCTGGTGGGCGACATCCAGGACGAACACCGCAAGGCCGAGCGCGGCATCCTGGCCTATCAGCCGGGCAAGCTGCTCGTGCGCGGCGACACGCCATTGTTCAAGGTCGAGCGCCTGCTGGGTATCGACCTGGACCACATCGAGGCCGAGACCCTCGCCGGGCTGGTCTATGAAACCCTCAAGCGCGTGCCGGAAGAGGAAGAAGTGCTGGAAGTCGAAGGCCTGCGGATCATCATCAAGAAGATGAAAGGACCGAAGATTATTCTGGCGAAGGTGTTGATGCTCGATTGAGCGTCAACCTGATATTGAACACCCCTGTGGCGAGGGGATTTATCCCCGCTGGGCTGCGAAGCAGCCCCAAAAGCTGACATTCCAGGGTGACGGGTCAATTGAGTTAGCAGTGCTGAGGCTCGCTTCGCGCCCCAGCGGGGATAAATCCCCTCGCCACAAGAGCCCCCTGCCTATTCAGGACTTACTGCTTGCCCAACGCAAAGTTGGGCAAGTCGCCCACCGGTTGATTGAACTGGTAGGGAATCGACACCAGCCCCAACCCGGTATTGCGCTGCACCACGAAATGCAGGTGCGGACCTGAACTGTTGCCGGTATTGCCCGACAGCGCCAGCGGCGTTCCCACCATCACCCGTTGCCCTTCCCGCACGCTCACCGAGCCTTTTTGCAGGTGCAGGTACACGCCCATGGTCCCGTCATCGTGCAGCACCCGCACGAAGTTGCCCGACGGGTCGGTGCCACGGCCGGTCTGGTGATTTTCCGTCTTGACCACCACGCCGCCGCGCGCCGCGATGATCGGCGTGCCCTCGGGCATGGCGATGTCCATGGCATAACGGTTTTTGGGGCCATAGTGGCTGTATTGACCGTTGGCCCCCTGGCTCAGCCGAAACGGACCACCACGCCACGGCAGCGGGTAGCGATAAGCCTGCGCCGTGCCTGCAGGGTCGCCCAGGGAGTATTCGAACCGCGGGGTATACACCAAAGGCTTTCCGGGGCGCGTGGCCGTGAGCAGCGCCAGACGCAGGTTACTGCGCGCCGGCAGCACCCGCCGGATCGGCCGGCTCGGTGCCCCGCTGACGTTGCGTAGCCCGGCAAAACTCAATTCGATCTCCACCGGCGCGTACAAGTCGTTGCGCACGAACACCGCGTCCGCGCCCTTCTGTTTCTTGATATCGAGAAACACCTGGCGCTCGAGACGTTCGACCATGCGATCACGGAACACGAACACCTGCGCGCCCTTGCTGGGGCGATCGCTGTAGGACACCACGCCATTGGCATCGGTGGATTTGTAGATCGTCATGGCCACGGCCGAGGTGGAGGCCAGGACAAGACCACAGGCAAACAGCAGGGACAAAAACATGGGCAAAAATTCTGTCGAAATGAAGGCCTGTACAGCAGCCTAGCAGCTGGATGGACCAGCGTAGTCGACGGATGTTTCAAAATGGGTAGGCCGATAGGGCTCTAGTGCCGCGGGTGACCCCATCGCGAGCAGGCTCGCTCCCACACTGGATCTGCTGTGGACACAAATTTTGTGAACAACAGAGATCACTGTGGGAGCGAGCCTGCTCGCGATGACTGACAGAAGGACGCCGCCGAATCAGGCGCCAGGTACGAAGTGCTTCTGCGCTGTACCGCGGGCAATCAGGCGGGAGATGTAGTCGAGCTTCTGTGGGTCTTTATCGACAAAACGGAAGGTCAGTTGCAGCCATTCGCTGTCGGGGGTCTGCTCGTGAGCAACGATGGCGTGCAAGTAACCGTTGAGGCGAGCGGTTTCGGCGTTGTCGCCCTGCTCCATGTCCAGCACGGCGCTTTCCAGCACCTGTGGCAGGGTGTCGGTGCGTTTGACCAGCAGCAGCGCTTCCTTGAGGCTCAGGGCCTTGATCACGCATTGCTGGGTGCCGCTGGAGAGGCGCAACTGGCCCTGACCACGGTTGGCGCCAGCCGGGGCGGTGGAGGCTGAAGGCGCCTTGACCGGCGGGCTGTTGAGCATGCCGCGGGCTGGAGCAGCAACAGCGGCGGGCGCGGCAGCTGCAACGACAGCAGGCTTGGCAAATGGATTGACCGCCGGAGCCGCCGCCGCAACCGGAGCCGCCTTGCCGCCGGTAAGCGCGCTGAGCGAATCATTGCCGAACGCCGAGTTCATCTTGGTCGGAGCGCTGTTCATCAGGGTATCGAGCTTGCCAACCTTGTGCAGGGCCTGCTTGACCTTGGTCAGCAGTTGCTCGTTGGTGAACGGCTTGCTGACGTAGCCGGAAACGCCGGCCTGGATCGCCTGGACCACGTTTTCCTTGTCGCCGCGGCTGGTGACCATCACAAACGGCATGCCCTTGAGATTGTCCTGCTGGCGGCACCAGGTCAGCAGCTCCAGGCCCGACATTTCCGGCATTTCCCAATCGCACAGCACCAGGTCGAACGCCTCACGGGCCAGCAGGGATTGGGCTTTCTTACCGTTCACCGCATCTTCGATGCGGATGCCCGGGAAGTAGTTGCGCAGGCACTTCTTCACCAGGTCACGAATGAACGAAGCGTCGTCCACGACCAACACACTGACCTTACTCATCCAGATACACCTCTAAAAAATCCCGGCAAGCATACCGCTTTTACTGATGGCATATTGCCAAAAAACCTTCAGTCACGCCGGGACTCTTCGTTCGCGGGGTGCTGCTTTCGATTAAAAAAGCCGCAAAAAAAAGCCCGACCAGAAGGCCGGGCGCTTTTCTTGGGCAATCTTACTTATCGTCAGTTTCGCCCGGAACATTAGCGGTTTCGGACGAGGTGCCCTCCACTTCGGCCTTCATGCGCTTGAGCCCCAAGTGCCGCACGTCGGTGCCGCGCACCAGGTAGATCACAAGTTCCGAGATGTTGCGCGCATGATCGCCGATACGCTCCAAAGAACGCAGCACCCAGATGATGCTCAGCACCCGGGAGATGGAGCGCGGGTCTTCCATCATGTAGGTCGCCAGCTCACGCAGCGCGGTCTTGTATTCGCGGTCGATGATCTTGTCATACTGGGCCACCGACAGTGCCAGGTCGGCGTCGAAACGGGCGAAGGCATCCAGTGCGTCGCGCACCATGTTGCGCACCTGGTCGCCAATGTGACGAACTTCGACGTAACCGCGCGGCGCCTCGCCTTCTTCGCACAGCTGAATGGCGCGACGGGCGATCTTGGTGCTTTCGTCGCCGATTCGTTCCAGATCGATCACCGACTTGGAGATGCTGATGATCAGGCGAAGGTCGGAAGCGGCCGGTTGACGACGGGCCAGGATGCGCAGGCACTCTTCGTCGATGTTGCGCTCCATCTGGTTGATCTGGTCGTCGATCTCGCGCACTTGCTGGGCCAGGCCGGAGTCGGCCTCGATCAGCGCGGTCACCGCGTCGTTGACCTGCTTTTCCACCAGCCCGCCCATGGCCAGCAGGTGACTGCGCACCTCCTCGAGCTCGGCATTGAACTGTGCGGAAATGTGGTGAGTAAGGCCTTCCTTCGAAATCATCTTGTGCGCTCCGCGAAAGTTGCAAGCTTCAAGCTGCAAGCTTCAAGCAGTTGAATGTTGATCCTGATACCGCACCGCTTCTGTATCGCCGCGTCAAACGTGCGGCTTGCAGCGGCCTCGACTAGCCATAACGACCGGTGATGTAGTCCTCGGTCTGCTTCTTGGCCGGGTTGGTAAACAGGGTGTCGGTGTCGCCGAATTCCACCAGTTTGCCCATGTACATGAAGGCGGTGTAGTCGGAAACCCGCGCCGCCTGTTGCATGTTGTGGGTCACGATGACGATGGTGAATTTGGATTTGAGCTCGTAGATCAGCTCTTCGACTTTCAGGGTCGAGATCGGGTCCAGGGCCGAGCAAGGTTCGTCGAGCAACAAGACTTCCGGCTCAACGGCGATGGTACGGGCAATCACCAGACGTTGCTGTTGACCACCGGACAGGCCCAGTGCCGATTCGTGCAGACGATCCTTGACCTCGTCCCACAGCGCCGCGCCCTTGAGCGCCCATTCCACGGCTTCGTCAAGAATGCGCTTTTTGTTGATACCCTGGATGCGCAGGCCGTAGACCACGTTCTCGTAGATGGTTTTGGGGAACGGGTTAGGCTTCTGGAACACCATGCCCACCCGACGACGCAGCTCGGCCACATCTTCGCCCTTGCGGTAGATGTCGTTGCCGTAGAGGTTGATTTCGCCCTCGACGCGGCAGCCGTCCACCAGATCGTTCATACGGTTGAAGGTGCGCAGCAAGGTTGACTTGCCGCAGCCCGACGGACCGATGAACGCGGTGACGCGCTGCTTCGGGATGTTCAGGCTGACGTCGTACAGCGCCTGCTTCTGGCCGTAAAACAGGTTCAGGCCGGGCACTTCGATGGCGACGGTTTCCTGAGCCAGGTCCAGGCTCTGCTTGTCGCGGCCCAGGGCCGACATGTTGATGCCGCGTGCTTGTGTCTCGTGTTGCATGGGAGGCTCCCTGTGCTAACAAATTCGGTTCGGTTGTCTGGGAGCGAGCCTGCTCGCGATTCAGGCAACTCGGTTTGGCTTTAAAACCGAGGTGATGCCATCGCGAGCAGGCTCGCTCCCACAAAAGATCAGTGTGAAATCAGCTATCGAGTGCTTTGTACTTCTCGCGCAGGTGGTTACGGATCCACACCGCCGACAGGTTGAGCGTGGCAATCACCAGCACCAGCAACAGCGCCGTGGCGTATACCAGCGGTCGCGCCGCTTCGACGTTCGGGCTCTGGAAGCCTACGTCATAGATGTGAAAGCCCAGGTGCATGATCTTCTGGTCCAGGTGCAGGTACGGGTAGTTGCCGTCCAGCGGCAGCGACGGGGCCAGTTTCACCACGCCTACCAGCATCAATGGCGCCACTTCACCCGCGGCGCGAGCCACCGCGAGGATCATGCCGGTCATCATCGCCGGGCTCGCCATGGGCAGCACGATTTTCCACAGTGTCTCAGCCTTGGTCGCGCCCAGGGCCAGGGAGCCTTCGCGCACAGTACGCGGGATACGCGCCAGGCCTTCTTCAGTGGCGACGATCACCACCGGCACCGCCAGCAGCGCCAGGGTCAGGGACGCCCAGAGCAGGCCCGGGGTACCGAATGTCGGTGCCGGCAGGGCTTCGGGGAAGAACAACCGGTCAACCGAACCACCTAACACATAAACGAAGAAGCCCAGGCCGAACACACCGTAGACGATGGCCGGTACGCCCGCCAGGTTGTTCACCGCGATGCGGATCAGGCGGGTCATCGGTCCCTGGCGAGCGTATTCGCGCAGGTACACCGCTGCCAGCACACCGAATGGCGTCACCACCATCGCCATGATCAGGGTCATCATGACGGTGCCGAAAATCGCCGGGAAGATCCCGCCTTCGGTGTTGGCTTCACGAGGATCGTCGCTGAGGAATTCCCAGACCTTGCTGAAATAGAAACCGATCTTGGTGAAAGTCCCCATGCCGTTCGGCTGGTAGGCATGCACCACTTTGCCGATCTCGATTTCCAGTTCTTTGCCATTGGCATCGCGGGCGGTCAGGCTGTCGCGGTTGAACTGCGAATGCAGGTCGCCCAGACGCGCTTCGATGTCTTTGTAGCGGGCATCGAGCTCGGCGCGGTCAGCGTCCAGGTCCGCTTGTGCAGCAGCGTCCAGCTTGCCTTCCAGCTCCAGCTTGCGGCCTTTGAGACGAATGCGCTCAAGCCCTGCGTTGATTGCGCCGATGTCGGATTTTTCCAGGGTCTTGAGCTCAGCCGCGAGTTTGTTGACCCGGGCCACGCGAGCTTGCAGTTCCGGCCAGGCCGCTTCGCCTTCGGCGATGACCTTGCCGTTCTCTTTGACGTTGACCAGGTAGCCGTAGAAATTACCCCACTCACGACGCTCGATGGCCATCAGCTCCGGCGGCGTGGTCTGGTTGGTCAGCCAGTCACCGACGATCCAGGTGAAATCCGTGCCGTTGAGGTCCCGGTTGCCGACCTTGATCAACTCGCGGGTCATGAACTCGGGGCCTTCGTCCGGCACCGGCAGGCCAGCGCTTTTCAGACGCTCGCGGGGCACTGATTCCTTCTGCACCACTTCGCCTACAACCAGATGCGCGGGCATGCCCGGCACGTTGTAGCTGGCGTGGATCAGGTCCGCCGGCCAGAAATGGCCCAGACCGCGCACGGCAATCACTGCCAGCAGGCCAATGGTCATGATGACCGCGATGGACACCGCACCACCGCTGATCCAGACGCCGGGGGCGCCGCTCTTGAACCATCCTTTCAGGGAGTTCTGTTTCACAGACTTCTACCTTTCTTAAAGCGACGAATATTTCTTGCGCAGACGCTGACGGATCAGCTCGGCGAGGGTGTTCATGATGAAGGTGAACAGCAGCAGCACCAGTGCCGACAGGAACAGCACGCGGTAATGGCTGCCGCCGACTTCCGACTCAGGCATTTCCACCGCCACGTTGGCCGCCAGGGTGCGCAGACCTTCGAACAGGTTCATTTCCATGACCGGCGTGTTACCGGTGGCCATCAGCACGATCATGGTTTCACCGACCGCACGGCCCATGCCGATCATCAGCGCCGAGAAGATGCCGGGGCTGGCGGTGAGAATCACCACGCGGGTCATGGTCTGCCACGGCGTGGCACCGAGGGCCAGCGAGCCCAGGGTCAGGCCACGCGGCACACTGAACACGGCGTCTTCAGCGATGGAGTAGATGTTCGGGATGACCGCAAAACCCATCGCCAGGCCGACTACCAGGGCGTTGCGCTGATCGTAGGTGATGCCCAGGTCATGGGAGATCCACATGCGCATGTCGCCACCGAAGAACCAGGCTTCCATGTACGGGCTCATGTACAGCGAGAGCCAGCCCACGAACAGGATCACCGGGATCAGCATCGCGCTTTCCCAGCCCTCTGGCACCTTCAGGCGCACGGACTCAGGCAAGCGGCTGAAGACGAAACCGGCCACCAGGATGCCAACGGGCAACAACATCAGCAGGCTGAAGATACCTGGCAGGTGCCCTTCGACGTAGGGCGCCAGGAACAGGCCGGCGAAGAAACCGAGGATCACCGTCGGCATCGCTTCCATCAGTTCGATCACCGGCTTGACCTTGCGGCGCATGCCCGGGGCCATGAAGTACGCGGTGTAGATCGCGGCAGCAATCGCCAGCGGCGCAGCCAGCAGCATCGCGTAGAACGCCGCTTTCAGGGTGCCGAAGGTCAGCGGCGAAAGGCTCATCTTGGGTTCGAAATCGGTGTTGGCCGCAGTCGATTGCCAGACGTATTTAGGCTCGTCGTAGTTTTCGTACCAGACCTTGCCCCACAACGCGCTCCACGAGACTTCCGGGTGCGGGTTATCCAGCAGCAACGGTTGCAACTTGCCGCCTTGCTCCACGATCAGACGGTTGGCCCGGGGCGACATGCCGAACAGGCCCTGGCCGTCGACCACCTGGTCCACCAGCAAGGTGCGGTGAGCGGTACTGTGGAACACGCCGAGTTTGCCGGAAGCGTCCAAGGCCACGAAACCTTTACGCCGTTCCTCGGCGGTGATCTCAACGATCGGCGCAGTGCCCATCTGGAACGTACGAATCTGTTTCAGGCGTTGCTCACCGTCCGCATCGCGGGCCATGAACCACTGAGCCAGGCCACCTGTGGAGTCACCAATGATCAGGGAAATCCCGCCTACCAATTGGGTGCTGGCGGTGACCTGGGCGTCGCCGTTCTCAAGCAGCTTGTAGCGACCGTTGAGGCTCTTTTCCCGCAGGCTGAACACATCGGCCTGGGCACGCCCGTTGACCACATACAGCCATTGCTGACGCGGGTCGACGAAGATGTTTTTGACCGGCTCGGTCATCTGCGGCAGATCGATACGCGTCTGCTCGCTGGTGACTTCACCGGTCATCATGTTTTCTTCGCTGGTGATCGACAGCACCTGCAGTTGCGCGCCCGTGGAACCGGCGAGCAACAGGGTCGAATCAGTGGCGTTGAGCGATACGTGCTCCAGCGGCGCGCCCTGCTCGTTGAGCACAATCGGCGTTTCGCCGTACGGGTACTCGATGGCCGGCGAAATGGTTTTCTTGCCGTCCGGATAGCTGACTTTATAGGTATGACGCACCACCAGTGCCTGGCCGTTGGACAGACCGATCACCACCAGCGGGCTGCCGGGTTGGTCTTCGCCGATGGAGGTCACGCTGGCACCCGCCGGCACCGGCAGGTCGACACGACGCAGCTCTGCTCCGGTATCGATGTCGAAGAACAGCGCCTGACCCTTGTCGGAGATCCGCATCGCCACCTGGTTCTGCTCTTCGATGGCGATCATCAGCGGTTTGCCGGCGTCCTGCATCCAGGCAGGAGTAATCGAGTCCTTGGAGGTCAGGTCCGCGCCCTGGAACAGCGGGAGGACCACATACGCCAGGAAGAAGAAAATCAGGGTAATGGCCGCCAGCACGGCGAGCCCGCCGACCAGAACGTACCAGCGGGTCAGGCGATCCTTGAGCGCGCGGATACGGCGCTTGCGTTGCAGTTCAGGCGTATTGAAGTCAATGCGCTTGGGAGGGGAAGTCGTAGTCATTGTGGAATTGGCCAGATCATTCATGCGCACACCCTAGCGATCCTGTATGACAGAAAGATGACAATGCAGTGACGCAACAAATCCGCCGCCCGTGAATACCGGCAGCGGACAGAAATTGGGGTGTGGGGGGGCTTGCTCGGGATGGGGTCATCACATTCAAACCTCAATGTTGACTGACCTACCGCTATCGCGAGCTAGCTCGCCCCCACAAAAGCCCGGGTGTGGCCCGGGCTCAGGTGTTACTTCTTGGCGACGTTGCCGCCTTCGGACAGACCCAGGTCAGCCAGGGCCTTGGCGGCAACCTTGGCTGGCAGCGGGATGTAGCCGTCCTTGACCACAACTTCCTGACCTTGCTTGGACAGAACCAGCTTCAGGAACTCAGCTTCCAGCGGGGCCAGAGGCTTGTTCGGAGCCTTGTTGATGTAAACGTAGAGGAAACGCGACAGTGGGTACTTGCCGTTCAGGGTGTTTTCTTCGGTGTCTTCGATGAACTCGCCGCCTTCTTTCTTGGCAAGAGCAACGGTTTTCACGCTGGCGGTCTTGTAGCCGATGCCCGAGTAGCCAACGCCGTTGAGCGAGCTGCTGATGGACTGTACAACCGACGCCGAACCAGGCTGTTCATTGACGTTGGACTTGTAGTCGCCTTTGCACAGGGCTTCTTCTTTGAAGTAGCCGTAGGTGCCGGATACCGAGTTACGACCGAACAGCTGGATTGGCTTGTTGGCCAGGTCACCGGTCACGCCCAGGTCACCCCAGGTCTTGACGTCAGCCTTGGCGCCGCACAGGCGGGTCGACGAGAAAATTGCATCGACCTGAGCCATGGTCAGGCCTTTGATCGGGTTGTCCTTGTGTACGAACACCGCCAGGGCGTCCACGGCCACTGGAACAGCAGTAGGCTTGTAACCGTATTTGGTTTCGAAGGCCTGCAGCTCGTTGTCCTTCATCTTGCGGCTCATCGGGCCCAGGTTGGAGGTGCCTTCAGTCAGAGCAGGTGGCGCAGTGGAAGAACCGGCGGCCTGAATCTGGATATTTACGTTCGGGTATTCTTTCTTGTAGTTCTCGGCCCACAGGGTCATCAGGTTGGCCAGAGTATCGGAGCCGACGCTGGACAGGTTGCCCGACACACCGGTGGTCTTGGTGTAGCTCGGGATGGCTGGGTCGACAGCGGCAACCGCGTGGGCGGTCGCAACGCCAGCGGCGACAAAGGTCATTGCCGTCATCAAACGCTTCAGTTTCATGCCTTACTCCTAGCAGATAGGTGTGTTAAGTCGGCCAAGTATCGGTAAGCCGTGTGAACACTCTATGGCTGAAATATGACAATTGGATGAAAGGCCATTATTGAGATTTAAAAGACGATCGCGCAGGCCCAATCGCGAGCAGGCTCGCTCCCACAGGGGATGTGCGGTGAACGCAGATCCGGTGTGGGAGCGAGCCTGCTCGCGATGAAGTCAATACAGTCAATAACTGCTTAACGACCTTCCTTCCAGAGATACGCCCCCACCGCAATCCCGATACCGCAGATAACCGCCACGTAATAGGCCGGCCCCATCGGGCTTTCCTTGAGCAGCAAAGTGACGATCATCGGAGTCAGGCCGCCGAAGATTGCATAGGCCAGGTTGTAGGAGAACGACAGGCCGCTGAAGCGCACCACGGCCGGAAACGCCTTGACCATGACATAGGGCACCGCGCCGATGGTGCCCACCAGCAGCCCGCTCAGGGCATAGAGCGGAAAGAGCCAGTCGGGGTGGTTGAACAGGCTGTGGTAGAAGGTCCAGGAGGTGATCAACAGCAACGCGCTGCCGAACACGAACACTCGCCCGGCACCGAAGCGGTCGGCCAGCACGCCCGAGCCGATGCAGCCAAAGCTCAGGAATACGATCGCCAGGCTGTTGGCCTGCAACGCGGTGGTCGGGCTGAAGTGATACACCGTTTGCAGCACGGTCGGGGTCATCAGGATGATCACGATGATGCCGGCCGACAGCAGCCAGGTCAGCAACATCGAAAGGGCAATGGCGCCACGATGATCACGCAGCACCGCTCGCAACGGTACTTCCGCAGCCAGGGCCTTGCGCAGTTGCAGCTCGGCGAATATCGGGGTTTCGTGCAGCCAACGGCGCAGGTACACCGAGAACAGGCCGAACACACCCCCCATCAGGAACGGAATCCGCCAGGCGTAATCCGCGACCTCCACCGGCGTATAGATGCTGTTGATGGCCGTGGCCACCAACGAACCCAGCAAAATCCCCACGGTCAGGCCACACGTCAGCGTGCCGCAGGCGTAGCCGATGTGGCGCGCCGGAACGTGCTCGGAAACGAACACCCAGGCTCCCGGCACCTCACCACCAATGGCCGCGCCCTGGATCACGCGCATCAGCAACAGCAGAATCGGCGCCCACATGCCGATCTGGGCATAGGTCGGCAGCAATCCCATGATGAGGGTCGGCACGGCCATCATGAAAATGCTCAAGGTGAACATTTTCTTGCGTCCCAGCAGGTCACCGAAGTGAGCCATGATGATCCCGCCCAGCGGCCGGGCCAGATAACCGGCGGCAAAAATGCCGAACGTCTGCATCAAGCGCAGCCACTCAGGCATTTCGGCGGGGAAGAACAATTTGCCAACCACGGTGGCGAAGAACACGAAAATGATGAAATCGTAGAACTCCAGCGCACCGCCCAAGGCAGAAAGCGACAGGGTCTTGTAATCGTTACGGGTCAACGGACGAGCCGATTGAACGGGTGTCGCCGTGCTCGAAGGCGCAGTGGTCATGGCAAGGGCTTCTCTTATAGTCAGTTCTGCAACCCCGGACAACGGTGGGCAGGCTCGGCACGATAGCAAATTGTTCAAAAAAGCACATAGAGGTGCGTAATTGACAGTCAAAATCGGAACCGGGTGGTCGTCTCGACGTCTATCGCTCGATATACTCGCAACCTTGCAACACTCTGTAAGGGGTTGCTGTGCGAAAACGTCGTTGGTGGCGTAGTAACCTGCCAGCCGGTTTCGCAGAGTTTCCCTTTGGCACGCCTTTACGAAAAACGTGACGAACGCATGTTCGGGCTGAATCGTTTTTTTCAAAGACGGCTATTCACCTGATACATAAGACAGAGTTACGGGTCAGAGGCACCCCCGGCATGATAGAGCTCGAACAGGAAGATCCAATCCCGCAAGGCGACCTGGCCCTGCAAATCACCGCGCTTCCCCGCGAAACCAACGGCTTTGGCGATATTTTCGGCGGCTGGCTGGTTTCCCAGATGGACTTGGCCGGCACGGCCATGGCCAGCAAAGTGGCCGGTGGACGCGTGGCCACCGTGGCGATCGACCGCATGGCATTTCTGGTGCCGGTGGCCGTGGGTGCCCAGCTGTCTTTTTATACCCAGGCGCTGGAGATCGGCCGCAGTTCGATCCAGATGATGGTCGAGGTCTGGAGTGACGATCCGCTGTCCAGCGAATGGCGCAAGGTCACCGAGGCGGTGTTTGTGTTCGTCGCCATCGATGGCAGTGGCCGTACCCGCTCGGTTCCGCCGCGCGCCCGTTAAACACGGGGGCCGTTTTGCGGTCCATTGCAGTTCATGTTCCTGAGCGAGACTTGCAGTATGCCTACGCCCCATGTCGAAGCCGTCAAACTGGATGAACTGAACGGCTGGCGCATCCGCCACGGTCAGGCCGAGTTGCTGGTGGCCCAGCAAGGCGCGCACATCCTCAGCTATCAGGTCGACGGCCAGCCGCCGCTGATCTGGCTCAACGACCAGGCAACGTTCAAGGCGGGCAAGAGCATCCGTGCCGGGGTGCCGGTGTGCTGGCCGTGGTTCGGCAACCTGACGCGCAACCCCGACAGCGTGCAGGCCATGCGCGTGAGCAACGATCCGGCCACCGCTCACGGCCTGGTGCGGGCCATGGATTGGGAGCTCAAGGGCATCGAAGCCCAGGGCGAGAGCCTGAAAGTGGAATTCGTGCTGCCCTACCCCGAAAACGGCCTCTCGGGCTGGCCCCATCAGGTGGACCTGACGCTGACTATCGTGATGGACGAGCAGTTGCACATCCACCTCACCAGCCATAACCGCGGCAGCGAAACCGTCAGCCTGAGCCAGGCGCTGCACAGTTACTTCGCTGTCAGTGACGTGCGCAACGTGCATGTCGAAGGCGTGGATGGCTTGCGTTATATCGAAACACTGGACGACTGGAATACCGTGACCCAGGCCGGCGATCTGCACTTTGCCGGCGAGACTGATCGCATCTATCTCGATACCCCAGCGAAGCTGAGCATCGTTGACCCGCACTGGGAACGACGCATCGAACTGACCAGCAGCGGTTCACGCTCGGCGGTGATCTGGAACCCCTGGACCGAACGCGCCAAGGCCTTCAGCGACATGGCCGACGATGGCTGGCAGCGCATGCTGTGTATCGAGACGGCGAATGTGATGGACGATGTGGTAACGCTGTTGCCGCAGGCCAGTCATACCCTCGGGGTGAGCATCGGTAGCAAGCCGCTCTAAGCCACACCACAAAACTTTGTGGGAGCGAGCCTGCTCGCGATAGCGGACTGACCGTCAATATCGTTGAGACTGACCCACCGCTTCGCGAGCAGGCTCGCTCCCACATTGGGATTTGTATCAGGCCAGCCGGCCGTTACAGATCCGCCTCCTGCACCACCCTCACCTTTTCCGCTTCCAGCGCGTACGCCGCGCTGGCCAGGTCGTTGTCGACCTTTTCGATCTTCAGCGTGCCGGTCACCCAGAGCGGTGTGTAGATGTCGTCCAGCTTCAAACCCTTGGGATAGCGCACCAGTATCAGTTGATTGGGCGGTGGTGGCGGGACGTGAATGCAGGCGCCGGGGTAAGGCACCAGGAAGAACAGCGTGCTGCGGCCCTTGGCGTCGGACTCCAGCGGCACCGGGTAGCCGCCCAGGCGGATATGCCGGTCGTTCATCGACGCCACGGTCTTGCTCGAATACATCACCGCCGGTAAGCCCTTGCTTTGTTTCAAGCCACCTTTTTCGGTGAAGGTGCCGCTGGCTTCGGGGGTGTTGTGGTCAATCTCGGGCATGGCCTCGAGGGCTTTCTGATCCGACTTGGGCATCAGTTCGAGCCAGTCGGTTTCCGGCAGTTCGGCGGCGTGGGCCAGGCCGCTGCCCAGCAGAAGGAGGGTCAAGACTAAACGGCGCATGAATGAGCTCGGCAATAAGTAGGAAGTACGACGCCGGGCATTCTAGCCCTCCCTGCGCGCCAACGCAGAGGGGGCTTTGTCACAGAATCAGTTTCTTTTGATCAGACCGTAGATCACCAGCAACACCACCGCGCCCACCAGGGCACCGATGAAACCGGCGCCTTCGCCAGCCTGGTAGATGCCCAGGGCCTGGCCGCCGTAAGTGGCTGCCAACGAACCGCCGATACCGAGCAGGATGGTCATGATCCAGCCCATGCTGTCATCGCCCGGCTTCAGGAAGCGCGCCAGCAGGCCCACGATCAAGCCGATAAAGATGGTTCCAATGATTCCCATGGCATTTCCCTCTGAGGTAAGTCGCTAGACCAAAGCCCGTTCGGGCTTTGGCACCTAGCCATCAGAGAAGTTAGCCGACCAATGGTTCCACCGACACTGAAGACTATTGTTCGGCGATCAGTGTCTCGACCTTGATGATCTGCTGGGCCAGCGTGGCCCGGTCAGCGCAGCGCAGGTTGGCGTGACCGACCTTGCGCCCGGCCTTGAACGCCTTGCCATAGTGATGCAGGTGGCAATCGGCAATCGCCAGGACTTTCTCGCTGTCCGGCACCTTGCCGATGAAATTGAGCATCGCGCTTTCGCCGACTTTGGCGGTCGAGCCCAGCGGCAGCCCGGCCACCGCCCGCAGGTGGTTTTCAAACTGGCTGCACTCGGCGCCTTCGGTGGTCCAGTGCCCGGAGTTGTGCACGCGCGGGGCGATTTCATTGGCCTTGAGGCCGCCGTCCACTTCAAAGAACTCGAACGCCATCACGCCGACATAGTCCAGTTGCTTGAGCACACGGCTGGAGTAGTCCTCGGCCAGGGCCTGCAGCGGATGATCGGTGCTGGCAACGGACAGCTTGAGAATGCCGTCCTTGTGGGTGTTGTGCACCAGCGGATAGAAACGGATTTCCCCGTCGCGAGCCCGCACGGCGATCAACGAGACTTCCCCGGTGAACGGTACAAAACCTTCCAGCAGGCAGGCCACGCTGCCCAGCTCGGCGAACGTGCCGGCCACATCCTCAGGATTGCGCAGGACTTTCTGGCCCTTGCCGTCGTAGCCCAGGGTGCGAGTCTTGAGGACGGCCGGCAGGCCGATGGAAGCAACGGCGGCTTCCAGGTCGGCCTGGGACTGGATGTCGGCGAACGCGGGTGTAGGGATGCCCAGGTCCTTGAACATGTTCTTTTCGAACCAGCGGTCGCGGGCGATGCGCAAGGCTTCGGCACTCGGGTAGACCGGGACGAACTGGGACAGGAAGGCAACGGTTTCGGCCGGGACGCTCTCGAACTCGAAGGTCACCAGATCGACTTCATCGGCCAGTTGGCGCAAATGGTCCTGATCACCGTAGTCGGCCCGCAGGTGTTCACCCAGCGCGCTGGCGCAGGCGTCCGGCGCCGGATCGAGGAAAGCGAAGTTCATTCCCAGCGGCGTTCCCGCCAGGGCCAACATGCGACCCAACTGGCCGCCACCGATTACACCGATCTTCATTCGTCAACCACCTCAGGCAATGCGTGGGTCTGGATTGTCCAGGACGCTGTCTGTCTGCTCAGCACGGAATTTTTTCAGCACGGTATGAAATTGTGGGTGCTTGGCGCCCAGGATGCTCGCCGACAGCAGGGCCGCGTTGATCGCACCGGCCTTGCCGATGGCCAGGGTCGCGACCGGAATGCCGGCCGGCATCTGCACGATCGACAGCAGCGAATCGACGCCCGAGAGCATCGACGACTGCACCGGCACGCCCAGCACCGGCAGGTGAGTCTTGGCCGCACACATGCCTGGCAGGTGGGCCGCGCCACCGGCACCGGCGATGATCACCTCGATGCCACGCGCCTCAGCCTCTTCGGCGTACTGGAACAGCAGGTCCGGGGTGCGGTGGGCGGAGACCACTTTCACCTCGTAAGGGATGCCGAGCTTTTCCAGCATATCGGCGGTGTGGCTAAGGGTGGACCAATCGGACTTGGAGCCCATGATCACGCCAACCAGTGCACTCATCGTCGTGCCTCTTCTCTCTGGGCGCCCGCAGGCGCGTCAAAAAACAACAAGCCACGCAGGAAACCGGCGTGGCTTGTTGTACGAATTATGGCCGATCTGGACCGGCCGAAGGCCGCGCAGTATACCTCAATGAAATAGATAAACAGCCCCTGTCGCGACCATCTGTCATTTGTGGTTAAACGGCGGTTTTATTGACTCTCAGGTCAGCGAAAAAGCACCACAATTCCCCTGTGGGAACGGGCTTGCTCGCGATAGCGGACTGACATTTAACATCATCGTTGCCTGACACACCGCTATCGCGAGCAGGCTCGCTCCGACAGAGGATCTTCGTGGTATCAGGTGCCAGTCACGCCTTGCGCCGCGCCGCCCTCGAGCTTGCGCCACAACAAGCGCACGTTGGCCTTGCGCACCAGCGCGCAGCGATACAGGCGGATTTCCAGGGGCACGTGCCATTGCGCGCCGCCGCAGACCACCAGTTCGCCTCGGGCCAGTTCGGCACGCACGCTCAGTTGTGGCACCCAGGCGATACCCAGGCCCTCCAGCGCCATGCTTTTGAGGCTGTCGGCCATGGCCGTTTCGTAAACCGTGGTGAAACGCAGGGCCCGCTGGCGCAGCAACTGGTTCACCGAGCGTCCGAGAAATGCACCGGCGCTGTAGGCCAGCAAGGGCACGCTGGCCTCGCCTTCAAGGTCAAACAGCGGTTTGCCCTCAGCATCGGCGGCACACACCGGCAGCATTTCGGTCTGGCCCAAGTGCAGCGAGGGGAAAATCTCCGGGTCCATTTGCATGGCCGAATCCGGGTCATAGAAGGCCAGCATCAGATCGCAACCCCCTTCACGCAACGCATGCACGGCGTCGCCGACGTTGGTCGCCACCAGCCGCGTGGCGATGTTCAGGCCTTCGTTGCGCAGTTGTGCGATCCAGCGCGGGAAGAAGCCCAGCGCCAGGGAGTGCGCGGCCGCCACTTGCATCACTTCGCCCTGCCCGCCTTCCAGATGGTGCAGATGACGCAGCACTTCACCCAGTTGCTCGACCACGGTGCGCGCCGTCACCAGGAACAACTGCCCCGCTGCTGTCAGTTCGATCGGTGTGCGAGAGCGGTTGACCAGGGTCAGCCCCAGCGCCGCTTCGAGGCTGCGGATGCGTCGGCTGAAGGCCGGTTGCGTCACGAAGCGCCGTTCGGCCGCCTGGGAAAAACTGCGAGTCGCGGCCAGGGCACTGAAGTCCTCGAGCCATTTGCTTTCTAGATTCATCACGTCCTCCCAAGGCACGCACCAAAACAGGTCACACGCTCGCCGTACCGTCGGCGTCACACCCGCATTATGCCGAATGTGCATAGGGCAGTGTTTAACAGCATTGGCCCTAATTTTTCTGAAAGCCTAGGATTCACAGCGTTCCGGCTCAGACCGGGTCCTTATCGAGATGATTTCTATCATGTCTTCCGCTGCATCATTCCGCACAGAAAAAGACCTGCTTGGCGTACTTGAAGTACCGGCGCAAGCGTATTACGGCATCCAGACCCTGCGAGCGGTGAACAACTTCCGTCTCTCCGGCGTCCCGATCTCGCATTACCCCAAGCTGGTGGTCGGTCTGGCAATGGTCAAACAGGCCGCCGCTGATGCCAACCGCGAGCTGGGCCAACTCAGCGAAGCCAAGCACGCCGCTATCAGCGAAGCCTGTGCACGACTGATCCGCGGCGATTTCCACGAAGAGTTCGTGGTGGACATGATCCAGGGCGGCGCTGGCACTTCAACCAACATGAATGCCAACGAAGTCATCGCCAACATTGCGTTGGAGGCCATGGGCCACAACAAAGGCGAATACCAGTACCTGCACCCCAACAACGACGTGAACATGGCGCAGTCCACCAACGACGCCTATCCGACCGCGATTCGCCTGGGTCTGCTGTTGGGTCACGACGCGTTGCTGGCCAGCCTCGACAGCCTGATCCAAGCCTTTGCCGCCAAGGGTGAAGAGTTCAGCCACGTCCTGAAAATGGGCCGCACCCAACTGCAGGACGCTGTGCCGATGACCCTCGGCCAGGAATTCCGCGCCTTCGCCACCACCCTGAGCGAAGACCTGGCACGCCTCAAAACCCTGGCGCCTGAACTGCTCACCGAAGTAAACCTGGGCGGTACCGCCATCGGCACCGGCATCAACGCCGATCCGCGCTATCAGGCCCTGGCCGTGCAGCGCCTGGCAACCATCAGCGGCCAGCCGCTGGTACCGGCCGCCGACCTGATCGAAGCCACGTCCGACATGGGTGCCTTCGTACTGTTCTCCGGCATGCTCAAGCGCACCGCGGTCAAGCTGTCGAAGATTTGCAACGACCTGCGCCTGCTGTCCAGCGGTCCTCGCACCGGCATCAACGAGATCAACCTGCCGGCTCGCCAGCCAGGCAGCTCGATCATGCCGGGTAAGGTCAACCCGGTGATCCCCGAAGCGGTCAACCAGGTAGCGTTCCAGATCATCGGCAACGACCTGGCCCTGACCATCGCGGCCGAAGGCGGGCAACTGCAATTGAACGTGATGGAGCCGTTGATCGCTTTCAAGATCTTCGACTCGATCCGCCTGCTGCAACGGGCCATGGACATGCTGCGCGAACACTGCATCGTCGGCATCACCGCCAACGAAGCGCGCTGCCGCGAACTGGTCGAGCACTCGATCGGCCTGGTCACCGCCCTGAACCCGTACATCGGCTATGAAAATGCCACCCGTATCGCCCGTGTTGCGCTGGAAAGCGGCCGCGGCGTACTGGAACTGGTGCGCGAAGAAGGCTTGCTCGACGACGCCATGCTCGACGACATCCTGCGCCCCGAAAACATGATTGCTCCGCGTCTCGTCCCGCTGAAGGCGTGATCGACGCAATGACTGCTCACCAGGTCGAGGGACTAGACACCTCTCACCTTTTGAGGGCTTGGGGATTTATTCCCCAAGCCCTTTTTTTTAACTGATAGCTACAAACGATTAGAGAACCTGTAGGAGCGAGCCTGCTCGCGATAAACGATGACGCGCTGCCGTTTGAAAAAACCGCGTCGCCAGCCATCGCGAGCAGGCTCGCCCCCGCAAGAACCTGACCGCGAGGCCAGGTGATTCAAAGGTCCGTTTCGTCGCACGCACCACAATCGTGCAGACGGGCGCCGCACTGGTAGGTATAGTGCCGCCCCTCTTCGCGTGAGCGGTCGTCAGAAACGAGACCCCCAACACATGCGAAAACCGAACTAATAACAAACCCGCAATCTGGACCGGGACGGAACATCGCCTCACCTGTCGTGCCGCGCACCGACCGATGTAACACGATGTTTCCAAATGGCCAGCATTTGCTTAAACAAAAAACAGCGAGGAATACTCATGCTCGAAGTCATCAACGACTTCCTCTCAGGGAAAGTGCTGATCGTGCTCATTGTCGGGCTCGGTAGCTACTTCACGATCCGCTCGCGTTTCGTCCAGTTCCGTCATTTCTTTCACATGTTCGCGGTGTTCCGTGACAGCCTCAAAAGCAGCGCCGGTCAGCTCAGTTCCTTTCAGGCCCTGATGCTCAGCCTGGCCGGTCGTGTCGGCGCGGGCAACATCGCCGGTGTCGGCATCGCCGTCACCCTCGGCGGGCCCGGCGCGGTGTTCTGGATGTGGGTGACCGCGCTGGTCGGCATGTCCAGCAGCTTCTTCGAATGTTCCCTCGGCCAGCTCTACAAGCGCTGCGACGCCGAAGGCCAATTCCGTGGTGGCCCGTCCTATTACATCCAGCACGGCCTGCAGAAGCGCTGGCTGGGCATGATCATGGCGTTCCTGCTGCTGATCACCTTCGGCTTCGCCTTCAACGGCCTGCAGGCCCATGCCGTGACTCACTCGCTGAACAACGCTTTCGGTTTCGACACCACCTACACAGGCATTGGCCTGGCGGTGCTGTTGGGCCTGGTGTTCATCGGTGGAATCAAGCGCATCGCCAAGGTCGCTGACCTGCTGGTGCCGGTCAAAACCCTGGCGTACATCGGCGTCACCCTCTACGTGATCGTGCTGCAGTTCGATCAGGTGCCGGCCATGCTGACCACCATCGTCAAAAGCGCCTTCGGCCTTGACCAGGCCTTTGGCGGCCTGATCGGCAGCGCCATCGTCATGGGCGTCAAGCGTGGCGTGTTCGCCAACGAAGCGGGCCTGGGCAGTGCGCCAAACGTCGCCGCCGTGGCCTCGGTCGAGCACCCGGTGGCTCAGGGTGTGATTCAGGCGTTCAGCGTGTTCCTCGACACCTTTCTGATCTGCACCTGCACCGCGCTGCTGATCCTGCTGTCGGGCTTCTACACCCCGGGCTTCGAAGGTGACGGTATTGCCCTGACCCAGAACTCCCTCGCCGCCGTGGTGGGTGACTGGGGGCGGGTATTCATCTCCGTGGCCCTGTCGCTATTCGTGTTTACCTCGATCCTCTACAACTACTACCTGGGCGAGAACAACCTGCGCTTCATGGTCGGCGAAAACCGCAAGGTGCTGATCGGCTACCGCACCCTGGTACTGGTGTTGATCTTCTGGGGTGCCATCGAGAACCTCGGCACCGTGTTCGCCTTCGCCGACATCACCATGACCCTGCTGGCGTTCGTGAACCTGATCGCGCTGTTCCTGCTGTTCAAGGTCGGCATGCGCATCCTGCGTGACTACGATGACCAGCGTTCGGCCGGCATCAAGGTTCCGGTTTTCGATTCCAGCAAGTTCCCGGACCTGGATCTGGACCGCAAGGCCTGGCCAGCCAACCCTTCGGCACCGGTAGCCGCGCCTGGAAAGGCTTCGGCAGGCGTGGCCGCCGCGCAACGCTGATCGGTAGGCTGTTGGAAAAACCGGGCGCACCCTCTGCGCCCGGCGTGACACAGCGTAAGGTCGGCGTCATGCTCGACCTTATGTTGTGACAGCCCGATGAGCTGTCGCTTTCGTCCTCGGAGAACACCCATGAATTTCTCGACCTACCCTGCCGCCCAGCACGTCATGGTGCTCTACACCGGTGGCACCATCGGCATGCAGGCCAGCGCCCATGGCCTGGCCCCGGCATCCGGTTTCGAAGCACGGATGCGCGATTACCTGCACAGCCAACCCGAACTCGTCATCCCGCAATGGCGTTTCCGGGAAATGTCGCCGCTGATCGACAGCGCCAACATGACCCCGGCCTACTGGCAGCAACTGCGCGAAGCCGTGGTCGATGCCGTGGATGTGCAGGGCTGCGACAGCGTATTGATCCTGCACGGCACCGATACGCTGGCCTACAGCGCGGCCGCCATGAGCTTCCAGTTACTCGGCCTGCATGCGCGGGTGTGTTTCACCGGCTCCATGTTGCCCGCCGGCGTGACCGACAGCGATGCCTGGGAAAACCTCAGTGGCGCGCTGGTCGCCCTCGGCCAGGGGCTGGCGCCGGGTGTGCATCTGTATTTCCACGGCGAGCTGTTGGCCCCGACCCGTTGCGCCAAGGTGCGCAGCTTCGGTCGCCATCCGTTCAAACGCCTGGAGCGTCAGGGCGGTGGCATCAAGGCAACCTCGCTGCCGGCACAGCTCAATTACGACCAGCCCAAGCAACTGGCGAACGTCGCGGCGCTGCCGCTGTTTCCCGGCATCAGCGCCGAAATTGTCGATGGCCTGCTGGGCAGCGGTATCCAGGGCCTGGTGCTGGAATGCTACGGCAGCGGCACCGGCCCGAGCGACAACCCGGCCTTCCTCGCCAGCCTCGAGCGGGCGCGGGACAGCGGCGTGGTGGTCGTGGCCGTGACTCAATGCCATGAAGGTGGCGTCGAGCTGGATATATACGAGGCCGGCAGCCGTTTGCGGGGCGCTGGCGTGCTGTCCGGCGGCGGCATGACCCGCGAAGCCGCGCTCGGCAAGTTGCAGGCGTTGATCGGCGCCGGGCTGCCGGTGGATGAGGTTCGCCGGCTGGTTGAGCTGGATCTGTGTGGCGAACTCACCTAATTCAAGCCGGGCATCAACTTGTGGCGAGGGGATTTATCCCCGCTGGGGTGCGGAGCGCCCCCACTGCCTCAACGCCGCGCTTTATCAGATAGAACTCAGGGGGGCCGCTGCGCGGCCCAACGGGGATAAATCCCCTCGCCACAGATAAATTCCTTTGCCGCTGTGGTTCATGCTGAAAAACCGCCCGGCACACAACTTGCTCCATTTCCAGCCTCCTCCGGCCGGAAACGAACATGCTTCACTCCCACCTGACCACACTCAACGCCGTCTCCCTGGTACTCAATACCTTCAAGCACGAAGGCCTGCCCAGTGATGCATTGCTGACCGGCAGCGGCATCAGCGCGGCGGATCTGAGCCGGGCCGACACGCGCATCACCACCAATCAGGAGATGCAGGTCTGCGCCAATGCCGTGGCCCTCAAGCGCGACATCGGCCTGGAACTGGGCTTGCGCATGCACGTGTCGTCCTACGGGATGCTGGGGTATGCCCTGCTCAGCAGTGCCACTTTGGGTGACGCTTTGCGTTTGGCGCTGCGCTATCCGGCGCTATTGGGAACACTCTTCGACCTGCATCTGGAAGAAGGCCATGAAACGGTCTGGCTCAGCGCCAGCGATTATCGGGAGAACCCGGCCCTGGCGGTGTTCAACGCCGAGTTCTGCATGGTTTCGCTCAAAGTCATCTGCAACGACCTGCTCGGCCAGACGCTGCCCCTGCGCGCGGCGCGCTTCGAACATTCGGCGCCCGATTACCAGGCGCGCTACGCAGCGCTTTTCGACTGCCCAGTGCGTTTCGACAGCGTCGACAACGCGTTTGCCTTCGACCGTCACTGGCTGGAACAACCACTGCCCCTGGCCGACCCCATCACCCACCACGCCATGGCCGAACGCTGCCGTCGGCAGAACACCGAGTTCACCGGTCGCCAGGCCTGGCTGGGGCGGATTCGCCAACTGCTCAGTGCACAATTGAACGCCGCTCCCGGCCTGGAAGGCTTGGCAGAACAAATGAACTGCTCGTCGCGCACCTTGCGTCGTCACCTCAAAAA
Source organism: Pseudomonas rhizophila (assembly GCF_003033885.1). Lineage (NCBI taxonomy): Bacteria > Pseudomonadati > Pseudomonadota > Gammaproteobacteria > Pseudomonadales > Pseudomonadaceae > Pseudomonas > Pseudomonas rhizophila. Next base: position 5,708,077 of record NZ_CP024081.1, read on the forward strand.
TATGGGCTGCAGCTATCAAGAACTCCTCGACGAACTGCGCTTCGAACGGGCCAAGCAGATGCTGTGCGAGGATAAATTGCCGATCTATCAGATTGCCGAAATGCTCGGTTTCAGCGAAACCGCCAGTTTTCGACATGCCTTTGTGCGCTGGAGTGGGGTGGCGCCGAGTCAGTTCAGGTCCTGAGCTTTCGTTAATCGCCGCTTTCACGCACAACACCTAACCCTGTGGGAGCAAGGCTTGCCCGCGATGGCGTCCGCTCAGACACATCCGGCGTCCTAAAGGCTGACGCCAGGCAGACCGCAACAACCGGTCTACGACGGCTGCGCCGCCGAGCGGGAGCAAGCTCCCTCGCCACGGACCTCTTACATCCGTTAGACCAGGCTGCAATGTGCCGCCGCCTTCGCGAGCAGGCTCGCTCCCACAGGGGCTTCCATGCCCCACCCACGCGCACCCCCGCGCCAACAAGGGGCGATTTACGGTCAAACCTTTTGGCCATTTCAATCCCCTTTTGGCCTCTCCTGCCGTTCTCTGAAACGCCGCACGCCGCAAGACTGTGTTCAAACCGACCAGCCTTGCGGAGAACAAAAAAATGCTGACGATCTATTCAGACGATCACCACCTGCACCACGGGCGTTGCGAGTTGATGGACGGGCAATTGATGCCCTGCTTCGAGATGCCGTCCCGGGCCGATCATGTGTTGGAGCGGGTCAAGGCGCGGGGACTGGGGCCGGTGGAGGCGCCGCAGGATTTTGGCCTGGAGCCGATCCAGCGCATCCACAGCGCGGCGTATCTGGAGTTTTTCAAAGGTGCTTGGGACCGCTGGGCCAAGTACAACCGCGAGGGCGATTTGTTGCCCTTCACCTGGCCGGCGCGGACCTTTCGCACGGTCATACCCACGAGCCTGCACGGCCAGTTGGGTTATTACAGTTTCGACGCCGGCGCGCCGATCACCGCTGGCACTTGGCAGGCAGCCTACAGCGCCGCCCAGGTCGCCCTAACCGCCCAGGCCGAGATCCAGCGCGGCGCTCGCAGTGCCTTCGCGCTGTGCCGCCCGCCGGGGCACCACGCCGCCGGCGACTTGATGGGCGGCTATTGCTACCTCAACAACGCCGCCATCGCCGCCCAGGCTTTTCTCGACCAGGGCCATAAGAAGGTCGCGATCCTCGATGTCGATTACCACCACGGCAACGGCACCCAGTCGATTTTCTACGAGCGCAGCGACGTGCTGTTCGCTTCGATCCACGGCCACCCGGAAGCCGAGTTTCCATTCTTCCTTGGCTACGCCGACGAGTACGGTGAAGGCGCCGGTGAAGGCTTCAACTTCAACTACCCTTTGCCGGCCGGCTCAGGTTGGGACACCTGGAGCGTCGCGCTGGAGCAGGCCTGCGGGCAAATCCAAGGCTACGACGCCGATGTCATCGTCGTGTCCCTGGGCGTGGACACCTTCAAGGACGACCCGATTTCGCAGTTCAAGCTCGACAGCCCGGATTACCTGGCGATGGGCAAGCGCATCGCCGCGCTCGGCAAACCGACCCTGTTTGTGATGGAAGGCGGCTATGCGGTAGCAGAAATCGGCATCAATGCCGTGAACGTTCTCGAAGGTTTTCAAAGCGCCCAATGAGGAAATAACAGCATGAACAGACTCAAGCGTTTGATGGTTCCCAGCCTGTGCGCCGCGCTGCTGTGCGGCGCTGCCCAGGCCGAAGAGCGCACCCTGCGTGTCTACAACTGGTTCGACTACATCACGCCCAAGGCCCTGGAGGATTTCAAGGCGCAGAACAGCCAGGTCAAACTGGTCTACGACATCTTCGACACCAACGAAGCGCTGGAGGCCAAGCTGCTGACCGGCAATTCCGGCTACGACGTGGTGGTGCCGTCCAACGTGTTCCTGGCCAAGCAGATCGAGGCCGGGGTGTTCCAGCCCCTGGACCGCAGCAAGCTGCCGAACTGGAACCACCTCGATCCCAAGCTGATGAAGCTGATCGAAGCCAACGACCCCGGCAACAAATTCGCCGTGCCCTACATGTACGGCACCATCCTGATCGGCTTCAACCCGGACAAAATCAAAGCTGCCCTGGGTGACAACGCGCCGGTGGACAGCTGGGATCTGATCTTCAAGGAAGAGAACATCAGCAAGCTCAAGCAGTGCGGCGTGGCGCTGCTCGATTCACCGTCGGAGATCCTGCCCCTGGCCTTGCAGCACCTGGGCCTGGACCCCAACAGCAAGAAGCCGGCGGACTACGCCAAGGCCGAAGCGCTGCTGATGAAGATCCGCCCGCACATCACCTATTTCCACTCGTCCAAGTACATGGCCGACATCGCCAACGGCGATATCTGCGTGGCGGTCGGTTACTCCGGTAGCTTCTCCCAGGCGGCCAACCGCGCCAAGGATGCCAAGAACGGCGTGACCGTGGACATGCGCCTGCCCAAGGAAGGCGCGCCAATCTGGTTCGACATGCTCGCCATCCCTAAAGGGGCGAAAAACCCGGACGACGCCTACACCTTTATCAACTACTTGCTGCAACCGGAGGTGATCGCACCGGTCAGCGATTTCGTTGGCTATCCGAACCCCAACAAGGACGCCACCGAAATGGTCGACCCGGCGATCCGCAGCAACCCCAACCTGTATCCGACCGAGGCGGCGATGGCTACGCTCTACACCTTGCAACCGTTGCCCAGGGACGCCGAGCGCGCGCGGACGCGGGCCTGGACCCGGATTAAATCCGGCCAGTAAAGGCTCTGCGGCAAGGGGTTTATTCCCAACCGGGCATTGTCAGCCGGCCTATACATAGTTACCACCTTCCCTGTCTTGTACCTCCCTAGCATGGAATCCCCGAAGCATTCAGCGGCGGGGATTCCACCTATCGCAAGACAGGGAGCGTCAGATGACCAGAACCTCTACAACCACGAACACTACACCTGAAGCCAGCCTCAAGAATGCTGTGCTCAACCAGCTACTCGCAGGGCCTACCTCCCCGGAAGTTGCCGCCGTGCTCCTGCGCAGGGCCCTCAAGAAAATGTATCCGACACTGGACCTCGATCCGCTCAACACAGTCGTTGGCGAGCCTCGCTGGGACATTGTCGACGGCGAAATCCTGGAACTGCCCACCCGTTACGAAACCCTCAGCGATATGGTGGCCGAACGAGTAGGCGCGAGCGATTCGACCATGCTGATCGAAGGCGTGCACTTTTTGACTCAGCTACCGATCAGCACCCCGGAGGTGCATCTGCCGGTACGTATCGAACAGATCGGAGCCCTGATCAACGAACTGGAGCCCGTCATGTTGTCCGCCTGCCAGGAACAACAACTGGCGTACTGGAACGCGCCAGTGGGCACATCCGGACCACGCTGGCATGAGCTCTCCAGAACGCTGCGCAAGATCTGGGACGTCAAAGAGGTCAATGGCTGGACCGCGACTGAGTGCGACATGGCCAGGCAATTGTTCCTTTACCCCAACCCGGAGGACCGCAAGCAACATGATCGCTACGACACTCACGCGTACCTGATCGACATCGATGAAGTTGACGGGACCAAAGTGAGCCGCCTGAATGAAAACTCGTTGGTGGTACTGATCGGAACCATCGCCAGCAAAGAGGTCATCCTTACGTACTCGCTGCGCGACAGCTATAAAAAATTCGATTCACAGCAAGCGCTGGGGCAATTTCTCCCGACGCAACTGGACACCACGTTCCGCAAGAAAATCCAGTGGCGGCTGTATGAGCCCACCGGCAACATCTTCGATCAAAAGGCCTGCGGCCTGATCGCCATGCAGGTCAAGATCCTCGGTTCCCCCAGCTTTCTGAAAAAAATTGCATCCATCGAAGACGAACAGCCAGTGACCAGCGGGCTGGACGCAGAAAAAGGTCTTGGCGCGACGTGGTTCGATAAAAAGATCCCCGACTGGCTGCTGGCAGCGTCGATATCCGATCAGATTCTGTTCGCCCAGCACATGAAAAACCTTTCGGCGTTGAGCAGTTCCCATGCCGGCAAGACCTACCTGGACGATATTGCTCCTATCAAGGAGTTTGCCTTGAACGCCCTCAAGAAGCAGATGCAAGCGGACCATGCCGACGCTGCGACACTCGATCCGGAAAAAATCGAGATCCAGATTCGCAGCCTCGTGGCCTGGGGGTCTTTTATCGTTCCGGGCAAATTCGAGACCACCCGGTTCAATCTCGTTGAGCTGGCCTTGCAAAACCTGATTGCACTGCCCCTGGGCAACAAAACCGTCAGGTCCCTCACCGGCAAGGTGTTGCCCACCTGGATGACGACCGACTACATCGAAAGCCTGATCACCAAAATCGATATCGGTCGCGTCTATCCCGATCTGGTGAAGAGCAAACTGCTCGACGATCCGACCGAATCGGCCCGCCGCGAAGAGTTGTACACCTCCCAGTTGCGCATTCAACTGCCCATGCTGGCGCTGGAGGGAAAGATCCGAGGGCGTGGGAACATCGACGAACGGGGTTACCGTTATGTCGCCGCACTGATGGAGCCGGAGGAAGCCGATCGTAAGGTCGACGGACAACCCATCGTCTTGCGCAGGCTGGCCTTCATATCCCAACAGAAACTGATCCCCTCGGAAGACATCGTGACCAACATGTTCGTGATCGGTCCGAAGAATCCAGACGCCGGTCCCTGCCTGCTTTATCGACCGCTGCTTGAGCCGCAGTTGTGCCAGTACCCCTCCTCCAGCAACCTGTTGTATGCGATCAGGCAAATCCCTGAATTGCGCCAATCGGTCCTGGCCTGGCTGCCCGATGAGGTGCGCAGCAATTACAGCCGATACATTTTCTCGGGCCCGCTGCCCTCACCCTGGGTCATCGTTGAGTTTGCGACGGACCCTTTTACATCATGGCTCGATAGCGCCCCCGTCGGTTTGAGCGAAAAAACCCTGGGCCCCGATTTCCTGCCACTGTTGTTCAAGGCCAATGCCAATGCCCTGGTCGAGCTTGCAGACCGGCAATCGGTCTCCAACAGCGAAACCCGCTGGAGTACGTTCAAGCAGGCAGGCTGGCTGATTTTCAACCTGGCCCTGCCTTATCTGGGCGCTGCCGTGGGCACCGCCGTCTGGCTCTGGCAAATTCTGGATGACATTGAAACGCTGATGCAGGACAGCGAACACGCCAACGACCAAGCCACATGGGAGGCATTCGTCGACCTGCTGCTGAACCTGGCCATGGCGATCACCACCCACGCTATCGACCATGCCAGAGAAGGCACACGCAGTCGCAGGGCAGCGGCGCCGGAGGTGTTAGAGGAGCCGGTCAAGCTGGTTAAACCCAAGCTCATTATCGAAAAACTCGCGCCTTCCACCGCTAAGCAACCGCACCCCGAACACTATGAGTCCATCCATTCCAGCGGTGCCTTGACAGGCAAATCGGGAGAGGGTGCCAAGCTCCTTGAGAGTTTCAGTGTCGACGCGCCCGAAACACCAGGGCAGGCCCATACCGATGGCATGTCCAAAGGGCTCTATCAACGCCAGGGGCGGTGGTACGCCAAAGTGGGAGAAAAATGGTTCAACGTGCTGATGGTGGGCGATAAGGTCTGCGTCGTCGACGGGAAGAATCCCTCGCGCCTGGGCCCTCCCCTGAGGCTGGATGTACACGGCAATTGGCATATCGACATCCGTCTGCGCCTGCGCGGAACGGGCTCAAAAGGTGCGATGGAAAAAGTCATCGCCGACACTCACCGCCGCAGCGTTCAACTGCTGGCCGAACTGAACCGCTTCGAAGAAAAAAAACCGGAGCACCAGGCACTGCTGACAATGAATGCGCAAGAATTGAACAGCGCCTCGGGCTCCGCCAAGGAGACCAAGCGCAACGTTTACTTGAGCACCTTGAAAACCCAGCGCGAAAGCTATGAAGAAGCGCTGAACATACTGACGCAATGGCCCGTCTTCCAATCAAGACCCGACGCGCCTAAAGCCAGGCTTGGCTACCTGAACGCACAGATCAACTTCACGTTCGAAGAGATAGACGCGCTGAAAGAGCGGTTTACCCCAGCCCTGAGAACAGCCATGGACATGGCCACCACCGGCGTCGCGGTCGTGGAGCAGCAGCACGTCGATGCAGCCGAAAGCATGATCCGGGTCGGCGAGGATATGAACGAGCGCCTGGATTACATGGAGACCCGTTTTTCCAGGCTCAAGATACTGGGGCGTGAAGGTTTTGAGTTTATCCGGCAGCACCGTGGAAGAATGCCGACCTACAAGAGCGACGGTATTCGTCTTATCCAGTTGGACATGTATCGCCACCTCTGCCTGTCGCTCGACAGCATCAATACAGTGCCCGAAGGTTGGGCGGTCATTAACCAACTGGTTGATAGCGCCACGATCGCCTTCCAAAGCCTGCACGACGCCATCGAGGAACGCAGCGTGATCCGGCTGGATGAGCAAATCGATGCATTTGGCAGTCTCACGGAACAGTTCACCGCCCTTGAAGAACAACTCGAATACGTGGGCACTGAATACAAGGACAGCGCCCGGCCGGCCGAACTCAATCGGCTGAACAAGCAGATCGGCTGCCTGAAAAAACGGGCACTGCAACATTTGGCCCAGGCCCTGGATGAGAGAAGCAACCGGCGCAGCATGGGCAACCCTTACGAGCCACGCCCCAGGTTCAGGAAGAAGTTCATCAGGGCACGCTTTTGGGGCCTTGTCAGTGGTGAGCCTCGTTTAACGAAAATGCAGGAAGAAACCGATTGGGTCGATGTGAAGAACCCGGTCACGGACAAGATCATCGCCACCTTCCACCGCAAGGGAACCGGTGAGTGGGTGCCCCATGCGCTCGCCGACACGCCGCAGATCGTCCCGCCACTGGCAACCAGCCTCGCAAAGGGCCAAGCCCTGATCGATGGGCTGGAGGCGTTCCAGGCGCAGGTCGAGGAGCACATGAATGCGCCAGGCCGATCGCCCACCGGTCTCGGAATGATCCTGAACGCCCATGCAAACAGGATGGAGAAAGTCGGCATTGCAATCAAAAAGGCAGTGGACAGTGCCTCGAACGAAACCGTTGAAGTGTCAGTAAAACAACAGCGTACCGCCGAAGCCCTGCGCATGGCACTCAAGACGCAAGCGAAGGCCCTGTACGAGGAAGCCTTCGATGCCGTACTGAATGTCATCAAACATCGCCCTCCGACCATGGATGGCGTCATTTGGCTTAAAAGCCGCAACCGTATTTCCATCACCAAACTAAAGAACCGACAAAAAAACAAAGGCCCTCTTCGCGGCTATCTCGACCGGTATGAGATCAGGGACGTGAAGGAAAACAAAACGCTTTGGTTTGCCGATTTCCGTTACTCCACCGACTGGGTCCCCGCCCACGCCTACCTTTCCGGTCGCTTGAAAACACCGGAACAAGTCAACAAGGGAGCACGCGCCGACGCCACCCAGGATCTCACCCAGCGTCAATTGATCGATCTTTACCGCAGCGAAATTGCGGTGGATCAGGCCAGGGAAGTGTTCTTTCCAAAGCGGCCCTCATAACGGTCAGGATCTGAATCTGTGGGAGCGGGCTTGCTCGCGAAAGCGGTGGATCAGCCAGCCGCCATGTTGGATGCGCCCACGTCTTCGCGAGCAGGCTCGCTCCCACAGGGATTGTGCCAGGCGCTCAGCCTCCTGTTCTCCAGGCCTTGGCCAGGCTCGCCAGCGCGGTGCCAATCGCTGCTGGCGGGACGGCCGCGAACCCCAGCACCAGCCCGGCTCGCACTGGCGTCGTCGTGGTGGGCAACCAATAACCACTCAAGCCATTGATTTCGACACCGGCATGGGTCGCTCGGGCTATCAGCTCTTGCTCACGCTCGACGCTGTCCACCGGCACAGTGACGTGCAGGCCCGCCACCACCGTGGGCATGGCGCCAACCCCTGGAACCGCCTTCGGCCAGCCGGCCAGCAGCGCGTCGCGCCTGGCCAGGGCGGCCCGGCGCATACGCCTGATGTGCCGTTGGAAATGCCCGGCGGCCATGAATTCGGCCATCACCGCCTGGGTACTGACTTCAGAGTGGCGTACATCCACCGCACGACGTCGGGCGAAGGCGTCTACCAGGCCGGGTGGCAACACGAGATAACCCAGGCGCAAGGCCGGGAACGCGACTTTGCCGAACGTCCCGACATAAAGAACCCGCCCCTGGCGATCCAGTGCAGCCAGAGGCGCCAGCGGCGCACCGCTGTAGCGATACTCGCCGTCATAGTCATCCTCGACGATCCAGCCATTATTGCGCTCGGCCCAGGTCAGCAGCTCCAAGCGCCGCGCAAGGCTCATGACGACCCCGGTCGGGTACTGATGGGACGGCGTGACATAAGCCAGCCGACAGTGGTTCAACGCACCCAGCGCCGCGCAATCCAGACCATCGCCATCCACGGGCACCCCTCTGACCTCGGCACCGGCGACCGAGAACGCATGCCCGGCAGCGCGATAGCCGGGGTTTTCCACAGCCACGACGTCACCCGGGTCCACCAGTAGCTGTGCACAAAGGCTAATGCCCTGCTGAGCTCCGCTGGTGATCACAATTTGTTCAGCTGTGCAGTGCAGGCCTCGGGAGCTGCGCAGATACGCTGCGATAAGACCGCGCAAGCGCGCATCACCTTGGGAATCGCCATAGCACAGTTGCTGCAGATCCGGCTTGCGCCAGAAAGCCGCGTTCAGCTTGGCCCAAACCTCGAAAGGAAACAGATCGAACGCCGGAACACCGACCCGAAATGCCCTTGGCGGCCCCTGGGGTGGTTGGGGCAAATGGTGCTTTCCGACCCGTTCCAATGCACCGCTGTGGATAACTTTACTGGATGGACCCACAGGTAAATCCAGCCAATCTGTGGATAAACCAGTGGATAAGCCTGTTGAAAACCCTGTGGATACTTTTGTGGATATGTTTTTCAGCGGCAGGGCCGTCGACGACAGTTTTGCCACATAAGTGCCGTCACCGACCCGTCCTTCGATGAAACCCTCGGCGTAGAGCTGGTCATAGGCCCGCACCACGCTATTGCGGGAAATCGCCAAGGCCGCCGCCAGATCGCGACTGGCCGGCAGACGCGTACCGCTGGCCAACCGCCCATCCAGCACCCGCATACGCAAAGCCTGGTAAAGCTGGCGACTGAGCCCCTGACGGCGGTCCAGCTCAATGCCGGCGGGGTTGAACGACAGTGGCGGCACGGCATTGTTCATGAGAGTCCTCGCAAATGGACCTATCGAATTGGTCATAAGTGGCTCTTACAACAGACCAATAGCCTGCCTAGGATGCTCGCATTCGCCAAGGAAAATCGTCATGTACAACCCACAAGCCTTTGTCGTCGAAGACCTGCCCCAACTGCATGCCATGATGGGTGATTGCCGCCTGGCTGTATTGATCACTCACGGTGAACACGGCTTGCAGGCCAGTCATTTGCCACTGTTGCTGGACCCGCAACAAGGCCCCAATGGCAGCCTCTACGGCCACATGGCCCGGGCCAATCCACAATGGCATGACCTGGAAGCCGGTGCCGAAGCATTGGTGGTTTTCGCCGGGGCCGACGCCTACGTCAGTCCCGGTTTCTATCCCAGCAAGGCCGAACACGGCAAAGTCGTGCCGACCTGGAACTATCTGGCCGTACACGCCTATGGCCGCGCAGAGGTGTTCAGCGATCCCCATCGCCTGCGTAACCTGGTGGGCGCCCTGACCGATCGTCACGAAGCCGGCCGCGCCCAGCCCTGGAAAATCGATGATGCACCGGCGCAGTACATCGACAGCATGCTCAAGGCCATCGTCGGTTTCACCCTGCCCATCCAGCGCCTGGAAGGCAAACGCAAACTCAGCCAGAACCGCAGCCCCGCGGACATCAGCGGGGTACGTCACGGTCTTGCCGCCAGCCTGGACCCGCAGGACCAGGCCCTCGCACACCTGATGCATGACCTATCGTCCAAGGAGTGAACATGAGCCATCCCCAGATCCGCCTCGTCAGCGCTGACGATCACGCCGCCTGGTTGCCGTTGTGGCAGGCCTACCTGCGTTTCTACAACACCGAACTGCCGCAGGCCGTGAGCCAAAGCACCTGGCAACGTCTGCTCGATGACCGCGAACCGACCCACGGCGCCCTCGCCTGGAACGGCGACACGGCGGTAGGCCTGGTGCACTTCATTTATCACCGGTCGAACTGGAGCATCGAAAACTCCTGCTACCTGCAAGACCTGCTGGTGACAGAGCACAGCCGCGGCACCGGGGTCGGTCGCCAGCTCATCGAATTTGTCTACACCACCGCCAAGGCCGATGGTTGCTGCAAGGTGCATTGGCTGACCCACGAAACCAACGCGACGGCGATCCAGCTCTATGAGCGCATCGCCGAACGCCCGGGTTACATTCAATTTCGCAAAGCCCTGTAAGGAGCGCAGCATGTCGATTTCCCTCGCCGATTGGAAAGGCGCTCCGGCGCCGTCTACGCAGTTGCTCGAAGGGCGCTTCATCCGCCTGGAAAAACTCGATCCGGCGCGTCACGCCGACGGCCTGTGGCAAGCCCTCGAAGGGCCCGGTGCCGACCCGAAACTCTGGGATTACTTGCCCTACGGCCCGTTCAAGGATCGCAGTGCGTTCGATGCGTGGCTGGCCAATCACGCCGCCAACGTCGACCCGTATTTCTTCAGCGTGATCGACCGCGCCAGTGGCGAGGTGCAGGGCATCCTCAGCCTGATGTCGATCGTGCCAGCACAAGGCCGCATCGAGATCGGCCATGTGACCTTCGGCGCGCCGATGCAGCGCTCGCCGAAAAGCACCGAGGCGATTTATCTGTTGGCCAAGGAATCTTTCGCTCTGGGTTATCGGCGTCTGGAATGGAAGTGCAACAACGCCAATGCCCGTTCCAAATACGCTGCCGAGCGGCTGGGCTTCACCTTTGAAGGGGTGTTCCGCCAGCATATGGTGGTCAAGGGCCAGAACCGCGACACCGCGTGGTACTCGATGCTGGATTCGGAGTGGCCGGCGATCCGGGCAGGATTCGAGCGCTGGCTGAGTGAGGAGAACCAGAGCGCGGGTGGGCAGGTGCTTGGGTTGGTGGAGTGTCGCTCTTGAATTGTTTCGCCTGACAGTCAGCTATCGCGAGCAGGCTCGCTCCCACAGGAGCCCAGGGCGAATGCAGAATCTGTATTCGCCGCCAATCCCTTGTGGGAGCGAGCCTGCTCGCGATGGCTAGTGGGCAGTCGACACATTCGTCGCCTGCCCACCGTCAAATCACTCCAACCTCTTCACCTCACCAAACTGCTTGAGCGAGTCAGGGGTCACGCCCCGTCGTGCATACTGCCAGGCCCACTCCGGGATGCTCAGATGACTTTCCAGGTACACGGCAAAATCCAGACGGCTATGCCCCAAGCGGTTAGTTGGGAAGTTAAAGTTGTAGAGATAGAGCTGGGCCCGTCGTTGGCCGATGGCGAACAGGGTCTGGATGATTCGATTCGCACGGGCTTCTTCTGCCCCCAGGCTTTCTCTTAATGCCAATCCAAATTCCAGTCCAGTACGCAGCGACCCCGGTCGTCCAAGCGCCTGCCGAATAGTCGCATCGCTAAAATGCGGCCCAATCAGGTCAAGCCAGATCTGCATGGCGTAATCGGCTTGCAGACGCATAAGGTTCCCCACTAACCCCGGGGTATTTAACAAGATGGCCACCCGATTATTGGACGGCGACTCCCCTGGAGGGCTAAACAACTTCGCGACGGCAGGTACGTCTATGCTCTCAACGTTCTTCCGCGCCCCGCCCAGGAACTTCATGAACGCCATCAAATTAAGTCGATAAACGAGAATGTTTTGCAGGTTCTGATCATTGAACACCTGCATCCAGTCAAGGTCGATGCGTCCCGTACGCTCCAGTTCGGCATAACGGGCGTCTGCATACGCGGCAATGAGTTCAAAGCGCCTGTCGGACAGCGCCGGGTTACGGATCCACCTCGCGACGTCACTCACGGACAACATGCCACCGAGGTTGTGAGCGATAACGCGGGATCTCAGGATAATGTTGGCCCGCCGCAGCAGATCAGGGAAGCGCCCAAGGGCCGTTCTGAATAAATCAACGGTCCGCTCGACCATGTCGGCATACATGAACTGATCAAACAGCTCAGCATCGTCATCGACGAACTTGTCCCGAACGCGCATCAGCTGGTCTTTTACGTCATCCAAATCATTGCGATCCACGAGACGGGCACCGTCCAGCAGCCTTTCAAGCTCATCCGGGTCCAGATGATTATGCAGTGCCTCCTCATGCCTGACATAGGCCAGGCTATTGCGGGGATGATGACCGACCAACTGCCGGGCGGTGACCCCATACTCCAACATGATATGGGCCACGTCTTTGGAAACCAGCAGGTACTTGTCATCGAGCAGCCGGAGAATGTTCTGATCATCGACAGGCGGCAGCAGAATGTCCTCGAACAGTTGCTTCATGGTGACTTTTTCCTGCGCGGAAAAAGGGCCGCTGGTGCCCGCCGTCAGGTTCGCCGGAGACCGGGGCGATAACATGCGGCCGACTTCCTGCAGGATCTCAGGGGGTAACTTAGTCCCTGGCGCCCCAGTAATTGCCATACGAACAGTTCTGTTTGCATGCAGGTCCAAGTAATCCAAGGTCGGTTGGAACAAGCGCTGCGGGTTGGGCGTTCCGTAGACGATCCGGGTGAGATCGAGCATCGCCGCATTGTCCAGAAGATTGACCAGCGATGGCGCATTCTCAAAAAGCGCTTGCTGCACTCTGGAGACTGGCGGCGCCACGTATTGACTCAACTCCGGATGTTGGTCGACATGATCGGCTGCCGCATCACGCAGCCCCTGCATCGTGAACGTCTCCTGGGCCTGCCCTTCATTCAACCCAGCCGCCAAGGCCTTGAATAGGCAATCACCATCGGCATCGATATCCACCACGCGCTCACCCAAGAGCAAACTGTAATGGTCATGACCGGTTCGTCTCAAAACGACATCTGTATCTGCTCTATCCGGATGCTCGGCCACCGGATAAATCGTTTCATGTTGCCCCGGGGTAAAACGCACCGACCAGGCACGTTGTGCGGATATTTCATCAATGATCAGCAAGCTGCGGTTTTGTGGCCAGATCGCCAGGCGCGTCATGATTGACGGCACCAGGTCTATGATCCGATTGTTCCAACTGCCGGGCGTGCGTATCGAATTGGAAACAGCGGAAACCGATAGGGCAGGCTTCTTTGACGGGCCCGGTTGGGCAGGCGTCTGCGCCGGCCGTTTGCCGCCGCCCCGGCCAAAGCCCACGGCACGCCACTGCCCATCGGACATGCGCGCCACGGTGCTGCGCATCACCCCACTGGAGCGGATGTCCAGCCCCGTCATCGGGTTGACCAGGGTGGCTTCGGTTGCATCCAGCTTCGTGTGGTCATGCACACGGAACACCGTCCCGTCGGGTTGTCGCACATACACGGGGCGAGCCGTCACACTGCCGGTGGCCACATTGCTGATCGTGGCACGATAAAAGCCTCGCGCGTCCGCGGTCAGCCCACGGATCACCGAGACATCCTTCACCGCATAAGGAGCATAGATCGCCATGTCCAATGGCAACCCGGACAGCGCTTCATCCTGACTCTGGCGCGCGGTCACCGCGCGGAAAAAAGATTGGCCCCGAGAGGGCACGGTGCCTCGGGCAAGACGCGATCCGCCATGGTTCGCTACCGCATGTACGAGCGCCAGAGTCTTCAGGTTCAGCGGAATAGCCCCGGTCCTGTACACCAGCAAGCCGGTCTTGACGGCGCTCTTGAGCATCTGGAAACCCGGCGCCAGGAACATACCGGCCAACTCCATGACAACCTCGATCGCCATCTGCCCGAACCTGCCATAGGTTTGATGACGGACATCGCGGTTACTGTTGGAGCGTTGATCGGCATGGGCACTGTGAAAGTTGATGTGCGCCCGGTGGAGGGCTTCAAGAAGGTCGCCGGTGATCAACGAACCGCGAATCAGCGGACGCCCCCCTTGCTGCCCCAGCGTGCGTTTTATCTCGGAAGGGTTACGCGTGGAGATACGCGAACGGAAATACGCCTGCCAATCCTCCCGTGACAACAGCTCGGCAACGCCCTCGCTCAGATCGGCAAACTCGTGGAAGTCCTCGCCCTCGGGACTGTCGGGAAAATAAACCCCCACGGTGCCCTTGATATCCGGCCCTTCCTGATCGGAAAACACCAGCACACCATTGATGCTGACCGCATTGCCCATATGGGCGTGTCGGCCGCCGACGGCCATGCTTCCACCCAACATCAGACCGTACACATGCACGCTGCGCCCCATGACGGAGGCGCGGGCCTCTACCGACGGCGAGCTCAGGACAGCGTCCAGCCAGAGGGCGAGTTTCTTCGTTGATTTGGGTGGGTTGAAGGTCTTATCGACCACCAGGGCCTTGAACACTGTGTCGCCCTTGAGCGAGGCCTCATAGCCTTTGAATTTCAGATTGGCCAGGTACGCTGTCTGCCAGGCCTTCTTGTAGGCCGGTTTATTCATTTGCTCCCTGAGCATGGCCTCATAACTGCCACCGGCATCGATGCTCGTCACCATCTTGGCCAGTTCGCGCCCGCTCAACGTAATGAAATAGCCGTTGGCCGGGTTGCGGATACGCTCGCCGTCTGGATCGATCAGGTAAGCGCTCAGTACCTCCCTCATTGCATTCGGGTGCTGAGACGGTCGCAGGTTATCCAATAGCAACTGGGTCAGGCTGCTGACACGGGACTGCCCCGGGTTGGCCCTCTTCCCATAGAAAAACGTAACCATGGACAGGTCCGGATCGGGGTCTATGTCCGCGTGCACGACCTTTTGCAGATATTGCCTGATCTTCTGGCGGGTGAACTGCAACAACGTCTGGATATCACTGGCTGCCGATTTATAGGCGGCTTCCAATACCAGCAGCTCCAGACCGCGATAATGCGATTTTTCCGCAGAGGTCGCCGTTTTAAAGAAATCGGGGCGATTGTCTTCAACCAGGGTTTCCTGGCGCGCAGCCAGTGGCCCGGCAAGGGACAGCATGGGCAGGTCCAGCGCATTTTCGACATTCAGGGCAAAGGCAGGCAAGGCGAGTGTTTCGTTTACAGGCGCATTCAGAAACGTTTCCAGCGCGGCACTTTGAAACCGCAGCAGGTCATCTGCGGCGATTTCAAAGGCGTGTCCAGACAATTCAGAGGCGATATCCCGAATCCTGCGTTTTTGTCCCTCATAGACAGGGCTGACCTTATTGACCAGATCCTTGAAGGAACGGAATTTCTGGATCCCTCCTTCCAGCGAGTACAGGAACAATGCGGACTGATCGGCCCGTTTGATGGCCATTGCAGCGGGCCATTTGCGGGGCGCTGCGGCACCCATGTCGAGCATGACGGCATAAACATGGGGAATGGGCGCCCGCAACAGGCGGTTTCTGTCCGTCATGCGAGGATGGGTCGTGATGAGGTCCAGCAGGCGATCCTCATCGTTCTGCAGGTTGCGCTCACTCAGAGTCAATTGGAGGGCCGGATCCCGATCAGCCTTGTACAGATCGAACAAATACAAGAAGCGCCGGTACAGCAAAAAAGCAAGCGCCGCTTCAGCTGTGGATGGGCTTGGTGTATCGAGCCAGTCCGCTACGTACTTACCCGTGCGAAACGCAAGGAGGTCATCCTGAAACTGCCGCTTGAGACTTTCGTTGGTGGCCGGTTGAGCGACATAGAATGCCGACTCCATGATCGCTGCAGTTTTCCGATCCAATGGGCTGACAAATAGGCTGTCAGCCTCTTCCACCGTATCCGCACGACTGAAGAATCCCACGCCATCGACCGTGTAGGTGGGCCGTGTGTCCGTTGTCAGGCAGCTCAACATGACGTCGGTAAAGCGCTGCGAGGAGATCAACGCACGCTTACCCATCGAGTCGACGCTAAAGTGGTTCACGTAGCAGTGATCCGGGTCCAGGTGCTCAAACGCCGAGGCACGGAATTTCCCTTGCGCAAGCTTTGCCTTGATTCTGCCGACCAGCAGACTCTTGAGTACCGTGTCGAACGTTGGAAGCGCGGCGAGCAACCGGGCCAGCTTCACCTGATTGGCATCCAGAAGCCCCAATTGCCGGAGCTGCTCTTTTTCACGGGCGCCGAGCAGATTGCCGTGAGCATCCACCTCGGTGATGAGGGGCTGTCCAGTGCCCTGATAACCGGGCTCGATGCCGGCTCGCAATTGCTGCAGGACGTCTTGCGAGAGTGCTTTACCGTTGGCCCGCAGTGACGAAAAGTCCAGGGACATCTGACTTCGGTGGGGATAAACCCAGCCCTCTCGCGGGGACAAGGCGGAGGAGGAAGCCCGGCTTTGATGGGCTCTCAGAAAGCCTTGTGTCACGGCGTCCCGCAACGTCACCGCGGCGGTTTTGCGTTCAGCGGCCGAATCGACAGTCTCGACCTCCAGATAAGTGACCTGAACCTGCACCTCGCCGGTGAGGCCCCATTGGGCTAACCATTGATCGGCAAATGTATGAGGTTGAAATCGGCTCCCGTTGGGTAACAGGCTGATGGGTTTCAAGCGCGCGAAAGAAGGCACACCACGTTCATTTTCAGAGAAAACAGTCATTTCAGTGTCCGGTTGTGATCAGGGCTGGGACCCTATCGCGCCGTTCGAGCGGAAATGACATACATATGTATGGAGGGGTTAGAGGGTTCGGGGAAAAGCGTAAGTCCAAATGTCAGCAGAATCTCACGACTCCGTGGCGAAGGCGCTTGCTTGCGCTCGGTTGCGCAGCAACCGCAAGTTCTTAGGGCCGCTGCGCAGCCCCGCGCCACAGGGTTATTCCACAGTACGATGAACCAGGCTCAGACCAGCTTTTGCGCCAGCACCGCAATATGCTCCGGCCCAATCCCGCAGCAGCCGCCCAGATGGCTTGCCCCGCGCTTGCGCCAGTCAGCCGCCCACTGAAGGTACCCTGGTGGATCAAGGTCTTCGCGCAGTGGGTCCAACCCGTCGTTGGCCGTCGCCTCCTTCGGCTGCGGTGGGAACGCGTTGGCGTAGGCTCCAATGTGGATCTTCACCCCCAGGCGCTCGAAGGTGTCCCGCGCGGCATCGATTGCTGCGCCGATCACTTCTGGTTGGCTGCAATTGAACAGCAGCGTTTCGACGCCGAGCTCGGCGGCCACTGCCGCCGCGTCCGCCACCGGCTCACCGGAACGCAGGCGCGGCACTTCATCGGTGTCTTCATCTTTCAGGGTGAATGACAGCCAGAACGGCTTGCCGTCCTTCGGCAGCCCGGCGTGGATCGCTCGCGCTTCAACCGTCGAGCTTTGGGTTTCGGCCAGCCACAGGTCAACATGAGGCGCCAGGCCTGTCACCAGCGGCGCCAACAATTCATTGGCACGGCAAGCATCGAACAAATCGGGTCGATAGGAACCGAACAACGGTGGCAGCGACCCGGCAATCCGTACTGATTTGCCTGAGGCCTGTACCGCCCGCTGCGCCAGCTCCCCAGCCAGCGCCGCCAATGCCTGGCCCTCGGCTGCAAAGCGCTCCTCTCCGATGTGAAACGGCACTACGGCGTAGCTGTTGCTGGTAATCACGTTGGCGCCGCTGGCGATGTAGGCCGCGTGTACCGCTTCTACCGCCTGGGGTGCTTCGCTCAAGGCCAGCGCCGACCACTCGGGCTGTCGGAACGGGGCGCCCCGGCGTTGCAGTTCGCGGCCCATGCCGCCATCAAGGATGACTATCGTTGCTGCGCCCATATGCGATTCACTCATAAGCTTATGAAAAATACTCACTACCGGAGTCCTTCTTATAACTATTTAATACGCACCCATCGGTTAACCACAACTTATTTTTCAGCCAGGGATCTCTCGTGAAATTTCAACCGCTGCTGGCCCTCGGCCTGACTCTACTGGCCGTTTCGTCACAAGCGCTCGCTGGCGCCACGCTGGATCGCATCGAGCAGAAAAAAGAACTGGTCGGCGTGCTGATGGAAAGCTATCCGCCCTTCTCATTCCTCAACGATCAGAACCAGCTCGACGGTTTTGACGTGGATGTTGCCAAAGCGGTCGCTGAAAAACTGGGCGTGAAGCTGCGCCTGGAAACCCCCTCCTGGGACGTGATTGCCGCCGGGCGCTGGAGCGGGCGCTATGACATCTGTATCTGCTCCATGACGCCAAGCAAGGCCCGCGCCGAGGTGTTCGATTTCCCGGTCCAGTATTACGCCTCGCCAGCGGTGATCGTAGTCAACGCCAAGGACGACAGCATCCATGGCGCCAGTGACCTGAGCGGCAAGAAAGTCGGCCTCACCAGCGCCTCCAGCTACGAGAGCTACCTGAACAAGAACCTGGTGATCGAAGGCGCCGAAGACACCCGTTTGAGCTACCCCTTCGAGGACGTGCAGATCGCCCCGTACGACACCGACAACGTGGCCTTCCAGGATTTGGGTCTGGGTGCCGGGGTGCGGCTGGACGCGGTGCTGACCAACCTGGTGACAGCGCAGCCGCGCCTGACCGAAGACAAACGCTTCAAACTGGCGGGCGAGGCGCTCTATTCCGAGCCGAATTCGGTGGCCATCGAAAAAGGCGACGCCGAGTGGAACAGCAAGGTGCGTGAAGTGTTCGCCCAGTTGAAACAGGACGGCACCTTGAGCAAGCTTTCCCAGAAATGGATCGGCGCCGACATCAGCCAATGACTTCCTTTCCATCCCCTTCTCGGCCACCGCAACCGGTGGCCGAGTCGCGCCTGAAAAAGATCTTCGGTTTTCGCACACGGTTGTACCTGACCTGGGCAGCCATGCTGGTGTTGTTCGCGAGTTTTTTCCTGAGCTTCGACCTGAAATTCTCCATCATCCTGGACAAGCTGCCGAATCTGCTGGGCGTGCACCTGGCACCCAACGGCTTTCTGCAGGGCGCGGCGCTGACGCTGTTCCTGTGCCTGTGTTCGATCGTCGCTTCGTCCTTGCTGGGTTTCATCACCGCCCTGGCGCGGCTGTCCAGCAGCGCGGTAGCCTTCGGCATTGCCAGTTTCTACGCGTCGTTCTTTCGCGGCACACCGCTGCTGATCCAGATTCTGCTGATCTACCTGGGCCTGCCACAACTGGGGCTGGTGCCGGGCGCGATTGCCGCCGGGATCATCGCCCTGTCGCTGAACTACGGCGCCTACCTGAGCGAAATCTTCCGCGCCGGCATCCTGGGCGTCCCCCATGGCCAGCGCGAAGCCTCCCTTGCGCTGGGCATGGGTGAAACCGTGATCTTCTGGCGTGTCACCCTGCCCCTGGCCATGCGCACCATCATTCCACCGACCACCAACCAATTCATCTCCATGCTCAAGGACTCGTCCCTGATCTCGGTGATGGGCGTCTGGGAAGTGATGTTCCTGGCGCAATCCTATGGTCGCTCCAGCTACCGCTACATCGAAATGCTCACCACGGCGGCGATCATTTACTGGTTGATGTCCATCGCGTTGGAGCTGATCCAGGCGCGGATGGAGCGGCATTATGGGAAGGCTTATCTCAAGCGCAGCTGACAGGACAGTTCCGAGGATCTTGTAGGGCGACGCTTCAGGTCATGGAAGCCAACGCGACGATCTCTGGATCGCAACACGACCGGCCTACAGATTCCATCTGCTGTGGCTTGCCCAAGGCGCGGCGTTAGCTGGCAGCGTGACCGGGGGTGGAATTTTTAAAGTGCGGACTTCTTTCAAGAGAGGCCGCACTCGATGTCTATCCAACATTTACACCCACCCCAACACCTTGCCCTGGCAATCGCCTTGGCGCTCGGCTGCGCCGATGTTTCGATGGCTCAGCCATCAGCCGATATTCTCACAACCGCCGAGCAACAAGAGCACCTCAAGGCCTTCGCCGAAGCTAAGGATACCAAGCGGCAAAATGCCAACGCCTCCCGTAAAGGCGACGCGAAATGGACGGGCAAAAATGACTGGGTCATCATCAGCGCAAACGCAAAATTCCCCGGGATCATTGATGGTGGCGGTGGAAAAAACGTTCTGCGCCTGGACGCCGCCAAGCATCCGATATTGGCTGAAACCCGAAACTTCATGGCTTTGCAGGTTGCGCAAGGTGAATGGCAACACACCGGGCATTTCGCAGGCTGGGGGGTGATCGAGCCAGAGGCCACGTTGCTCAATACTGGCCGAATCGGCGGCCAGGTAGGGGTTCTCGGCAAGCTGGACAACCAGGGCGTGGTCGCCAATCGCGTGACTGTCGAGCCAGGTGCCAGCATGACGAACTCCGGCGTGGTCAATGGACAGGTTCATGTACGCGAAAGGGCCAGCTTCAGCGGCAATGGCACTGTGGAGTTCTTGAGTGTCGCGGGCCAGTTGGAAGTCGGCCCCGAAATAGGCGCACCCTCCATTACTCAGGACTTCTCGTTGGCGGAGAGTGCCGAACTGATCTACGGGGTCAATGCAGATGGTGGTAGCTCCACGATCAACGTTGAAGGCACCGCGCTCCTCAACAACGCGACGCTGACCGTCGCCGGCGTGCCGGGCGAATACATTGAGGCGCGCGAGCACACGGTCATCCGCGCGGGGAAGATCGAAGGAACGTTCGGCACGGTCTCCAGCAATCTGGCATTCATGACGGCGACGCTGAGCCCCACCGATACGCAAGTCAACCTGACTTACGCGCGCAACGATGTTCCCCTCAAGCAAGCAGCAACTACCGAAAACGGGCAAGAATTTGCGGCCCATATCGAAGCGCTGCAACCGGTCAAACCAACAGCGCCCGTCCCCAACGACGGGCCCGCCGTTGCACAGGCAGCTGGTGCCCGACCAGGGATCGAAGCCCCAGCAATCAAACCCGTCGAGCCACCCAAAATCACCAGCACCGCTCCCAAACCCACCGGCCAATTGCAAACCACCCAGCCAGTCGCAAAACCCAACGCCGCCATCAACGCCTTGCTCGGCAGCGATATGATGACCGCCGCCAGCGCCATCGACCAACTGAGTGGCTACAACACTGCGGATCTGGGCAACGCCACCTTGAGCAGCATCGCGCCGATCAGCAGCGGAATGCTTTCGGCCATGGGCCAGAAAAACCCGGGGAACGTGCATGCTGACGGTCAAGTCTGGGTCCAGGCCATTGGTAACAGCGGCAGTATCGGCAAACAATTGGGCAGCTATGCCCTGAAACACTCGACCAGAGGTGTGATGCTGGGAACCGACTGGGCCATCAGCCCTGATTGGCGCCTGGGGATAATCGGCGGCAAGACGCAAACCCGGCTGGACGGCCAGCAGTTCGATGGTCGGCTCGACAGTTGGCACCTGGGCGCCTACGCCTTGCGCCAGGACGGGCCATGGGCGCTGCGCCTGGGCGCCGTTTACGGCAATCATGACGGCAGTACCAAGCGTCATGTGCTCTTCAACGGTTTCAGGGATCGCCTCAAAGGTCGCTACGATGCCAATACGCAGCAGGTCTTTGGCCAGCTCGGTTACAACCTGAACATCGGTCACTTCGATGTCGAGCCTTATATCGACCTTGGCTACCAACGCTACCAACGCGATCGCTATTCGGAGAACGGTGGCGACGCAGCGTTGCAGTTCAACGGTCAGGCCCAGGACTATTTCCACAGCAACCTGGGCCTGCACCTCGCCCGGTCATTCTCTCTTGACCAGGGCATGCGACTGACGCCGCGCTTGAGTCTCGGTTGGAAACATCTCTACGGCGAGACCCGAGGCGCTTCCCGCCAGGGCCTGGTCGGCGCAGGCAAGTCGTATACCGTCGAAGGCGTCGAACTGGACCGTGACAGCCTGCTCTTCGAAACAGGGCTGGACCTGGCCGTTTCGCCCAGGCATACCCTGGGGGTGAGTTATAAGGGTGAAACCGGTCAGGACAACCGTAACGGGGCGTTGATGGGCCAATGGCGAATGATGTTCTGACAGGCAAAAAAAAGGGGAGCACATGCCCCCCCGAGGTTAAACGGTTGTATCGAGGCTGTTAGCTCAGCCTTCGATCTCGATCAGGATCTCGCCCGGATTGACCCGGTCGCCCTTGGCGACATGAATGGCGGTGACCTTGCCGGCGATAGCCGCCTGCACTTCGGTTTCCATCTTCATGGCTTCGGTAATAAGCACCGCTTGGCCGGCCTTCACCACATCGCCCTCCTTGACCAGCACATCGACGATGTTGCCCGGCATGGTGGTGCTGACATGGCCCGGCGCAGTGGCTTGTTTGCGCTTGCTGCTGCCGCCGCCGACAAACTCATTGAGCGGTTCGAACACGACCTCTTCGGGCATGCCATCGATGGACAGGTAGAAGTGACGCTTGCCTTCAGCCTTGACGCCCACGCCGGTGATGTCGACGCGGTAGGTTTCGCCGTGAACATCGATGACGAACTCGGTCGGCACGCCTTCACCACCCGCCGAGCTCACACTGCCCGCCTCAGGGATTGGCAACAGCACTTCCGGGGTCAGGGTGCCGGCTTCGCGTTCTTCGAGGAACTTGCGCCCGATGTCCGGGAACATGGCGTAAGTCAGTACGTCTTCTTCGGATTTGGCCAGTGCGCCGATTTCGCCACGCAGCTTGGTCATTTCCGGCTTGAGCAGGTCGGCCGGACGCACATCGATCACGTCTTCGCTGCCGATGGCCTGACGGCGCAGCTTCTCATTCACCGAACCCGGAGCCTTGCCGTAGCCGCCCTGCAAATAGAGCTTCACTTCGTTGGTGATGGTCTTGTAGCGCTCACCGGCCAGCACGTTGAAGAACGCCTGGGTGCCGACGATCTGCGAGGTCGGGGTCACCAGCGGCGGGAAGCCAAGGTCTTCGCGCACCCGTGGAATCTCTGCCAGCACCTCGTTCATGCGATTCAACGCGCCCTGCTCTTTGAGCTGGTTGGCCAGGTTGGAAATCATCCCGCCCGGCACCTGATTGACCTGGACGCGGGTGTCCACCGCCGTGAACTCGCTTTCGAACTGGTGGTATTTTTTGCGCACCGCATAGAAATACAGGCCGATTTCCTGCAGCAATTCCAGGTTCAGACCAGTGTCGAACTCGCTGCCCTTAAGGGCTGCAACCATCGATTCGGTGCCCGGATGGCTGGTGCCCCAGGCGAAGCTGGAGATCGCGGTGTCGATGTGATCGGCGCCGTTTTCTACGGCCTTGAGCTGACACATCGCCGCCAGGCCAGCGGTGTCATGGGAATGGATGAATACCGGCAACGACTGCTCGGTCTTCAATGCCTTCACCAGCTCGCCAGTGGCGTACGGAGTCAGCAAACCGGCCATGTCCTTGATCGCCACCGAGTCGCAACCCATGGCTTCCATTTGCTTGGCCTGGGCTACGAAAGCCTCAATGGTGTGCACCGGGCTGGTGGTGTAGGCGATGGTGCCCTGGGCGTGCTTGCCGGCGGCTTTCACCGCCTCGATGGCGACCCGCAGGTTACGCACGTCGTTCATCGCATCGAAAATACGGAACACATCGATGCCGTTGACCGCAGCCTTGGCCACGAACGCCTTGACCACGTCATCGCTGTAATGGCGATAGCCCAGCAGGTTCTGACCACGCAGCAGCATTTGCAGGCGAGTGTTGGGCAGCGCCGCACGCAGTTGGCGCAAGCGCTCCCACGGGTCTTCCTTCAGGAAGCGCACGCAGGCGTCGAATGTTGCGCCGCCCCAGACTTCCAACGACCAATAGCCGACTTTGTCGAGCTTGTCGCAGATCGGCAGCATGTCTTCGGTGCGCATGCGGGTAGCGAGCAGCGATTGGTGAGCGTCGCGCAGGATCGTATCGGTTACGTGAATCTTCTTGGACATTGTTATTTTCCTTACAGGCCTGCGTGGGCGGCAATGGCGGCGGCGATGGCCAGGGCCAGCTCTTCGGGTTTGCGCTTGATCGAGTAGTTGGTCAGCTCAGGATGGCTTTCAACGAAGCTGGTATTGAACTGGCCACTACGGAATTCCGGGTTGCGCAGGATTTCCTGGTAATACGCCGCGGTGGTCTTGACCCCTTGCAGACGCATGTCGTCCAGGGCCCGCAGGCCACGGTCCATTGCTTCTTCCCAGGTCAGCGCCCAGACCACCAGCTTCAGGCACATCGAATCGTAGAAGGGCGGAATGGTGTAGCCGGTATAGATCGCTGTGTCGGTGCGCACGCCCGGGCCGCCGGGGGCGTAGTAGCGGGTGATCTTGCCGAAACTGGGCAGGAAGTTGTTTTTCGGGTCTTCGGCGTTGATCCGAAACTGCAGCGCGAAGCCACGGTGATGAATGTCTTCCTGCTTGACCGACAACGGAAGCCCGGAGGCGATGCGAATCTGTTCACGAACAATGTCGATGCCGGTGATTTCTTCGGTGATGGTGTGTTCCACCTGCACCCGGGTGTTCATCTCCATGAAGTACACCTCGCCCTCGGCGAGCAGGAACTCCACGGTGCCGGCGTTCTCGTAGCCCACAGCCTTGGCGGCGCGCACCGACAGGTCACCAATGTAGGCGCGCTGCTCAGGCGTCAGTTGCGGGCTGGGGGCGATCTCGATCAGCTTCTGGTTGCGACGCTGGATCGAGCAATCACGCTCGAACAGATGCACCACGTTGCCAAAACTGTCACCCAGGATCTGCGCTTCGATGTGCTTGGGATTGACGATGCATTTTTCCAGGAACACTTCCGCCGAACCAAAGGCCTTGGTGGCTTCGGAAATGACCCGCGGGAAAGCCTGTTCGAGTTCTTCGCGGCTGTTGCAGCGACGGATACCCCGACCGCCACCACCGGACGTAGCCTTGAGCATCACCGGGTAACCAATGCGGTCGCCTTCGGTCAGGGCCTCTTCGATGCCCGATACGTTGCCTTCGGTGCCCGGCGTGACCGGTACGCCGGCCTTGATCATGCTGCGACGCGCTTCGGTCTTGTCGCCCATGCGGCGAATGACTTCAGCCGACGGACCAATGAATTTGATCCCGCGCTCGGCGCAGATGTCCGCCAGCTCGGCGTTTTCCGAGAGAAAGCCGTAACCGGGGTGCAACGCATCGCAACCGGTTTCCACAGCCAGGTTCACCAGTTTGCGCGGGTTGAGATAGCCGGCCAGCGGATCGGCGCCGATGCTGTGGGCCTCGTCCGCACGCTTGACATGCAACGCATGGCGGTCAGCGTCGGAATAGACCGCGACCGAGCGAATGCCCATCTCGGCGCAAGCGCGCACGATGCGGACGGCAATCTCACCACGGTTGGCGATCAGGATCTTTGTTATCAATTGGAGGTTCCCTTGAGCCGGTGGTACCACGACCTGGAGCTTCAGGTCGACGCGTGACCAGATGTAACAATCGGTCGCAGCACCACACTAGTCCTGGCTGTTGATTAACAAAAATGAATATTTATTGGGTCGTGCATAAGCAAAGACTTATAGTTGACTCATCCGCCCCGCCCGAGAGCCTATAGAAAATGCGTAAGTCATTGATGCGTATGACATTGCGTCAACTGCAGATTTTCAATGAGGTGTGCGACCTGAGGTCCTACAGCCGCGCAGCCGACGAAATGTCTCTCACACAACCGGCCGTTAGCCTACAGATTCGATCACTTGAGGAGCTGATTGGCCAGCCGCTGTTTGAGTACGTTGGCAAAAAACTCTACATGACCGAAGCCGCCGAAGCCCTTCAACGCGCCAGCCGGGACATCTTCGGGCGCCTGGAAAACCTCGACATGCAGTTGTCGGACATGCAGGGCTCGCTGCAAGGCCAACTGAAGCTGGCGGTGGAATCCAGCGCCAAGTACTTCGTGCCGCACCTGTTCGCCGCCTTCAAGCGCCAGCACCCGGAGGTCAACCTGAACCTCACGGTGGTCAACCGCGGCCAAGTGATCCGAAGGCTCTCGGACAACCGGGACGATCTGGTGATCATGTCCATGGTGCCTCAGGACATGGGCCTGGAATTCCTGCCATTTCTCAATAACCCGATCGTCGCTGTGGCGCCGCCCGACCATCCGCTGTGCCACATGGGCCCGTTGCGCTTGCAAGACCTTGAGCCGTATACGCTGCTGCTGCGCGAGCCAGGGTCAGGCACGCGGCTGGCCTGCGAGGAATATTTCAAGGAGAAACGGGTGCACTTCACCCAGACGCTGGAAGTGGCGTCGGCGGAGGCCCAACGCGAATGCGTTCTCGCAGGGCTGGGCGTGGCGCTGTTGACGCGCCACGCCGTAAGCCGGGAGATGGTGTCCGGCGCTCTCATCGAGTTGCCGGTGGAGGAGCTGCCGCTGTACCGCAGTTGGTGCCTGGTGCAGGCCAGGGCTAAGCGCCTGTCACCGGTGGCTCACGCCTTTCTGGCGTTCGTTCGCGGCGAGCGTGCTCAGATCATTGGCCTGGTTGAGCGTTTCGACGGGAAGCCGCCGATGTTGCCTGCCAATAGTTGAATTCTGCTGCGTCCGGAAACTCGCTGATTTCGGCCAGCAGCTGGCGCTGCTCACAGCGGTCTTCGATGGCACGACGAAACGCCATGCGGCGCTGGTCTTCCTGCTGACGACGGGTTTTGACGGCGCTGCGTTCTTCGTAGGACTGGGTCATGTCGAGACTCCCAAGACGTATACGGGAGCTTTACGATGAAGGCGCGCGATGACGGTTTGGCGGCGCGAGCGTTACAGAACGATGAATTCGCAGATCCCCTCGCCACAGATGCCCTCAACTTCAAGACCAGCGGTCAATCGTCCAGCGCTTTCACCGACTTGGGTGACAACCGCAAGCTGCGCAGGCTGCGTTTCACGCTCTTGAGGTGATTGACCAAACTTGGGCCGCGCGCCATGGCGACGCCCATCGCCAGCACATCGATCACCACCAGATGGGCGATGCGCGAGGTCAACGGCGTGTAGATCTCCGTGTCTTCATGCACGTCGATGGCCAGGTTCACCGTGGACAGTTCGGCCAATGGCGTCTGGCTCGGGCACAAGGTGATCAACGAGGCGCCGCTTTCGCGCACCAGGTTGGCGGTGATCAGCAGATCCTTGGAACGGCCCGACTGGGAAATGCAGATCGCCACGTCGGTGGGCTTCAGCGTGACCGCCGACATCGCCTGCATGTGCGGGTCGGAATAAGCCGCGGCCGTCAGCAGCAACCGGAAGAACTTGTGCTGGGCATCGGCCGCCACCGCGCCCGAAGCACCGAAACCATAAAACTCGACACGCTGGGCCTGGGACATGGCCGTGACGGCTTTTTGCAACGCCACCGGATCAAGCTTCTCGCGAACCTCCATCAGCGTATGCAGGGTCGTGTCGAAGATTTTCAGGCTGTAGTCGGCGACCGAATCGTCTTCATGGATCGCAAACTGGCCGAAGCTGGCACCCGCGGCGAGGCTTTGCGCCAGCTTGAGTTTCAGGTCCTGGAAACCCGAACAACCGATGGCTCGGCAGAAACGCACAATGGTCGGTTCGCTGATGCCGACGCTGTGGGCAAGATCGGCCATGGAGCTGTGCATCACGGCCGCAGGATCAAGCAATACGTGATCGGCGACTTTCAGCTCCGACTTGCGCAGCAGATGGCGTGACTGGGCGATGTGTTGCAACAGGTTCAAGGGATTGGACTCTTGTTATTGGCAGAAGCCGGGATGTAGCAAGCTTGTAGTTATACTACAAGAATCGGCTTTTTGCCCGCCCAATCCGTAACTCAATCTCCCGGTTTCATGCCGCATGCACGCCATGTAGCAACGGCGGGCTAGCAATCATCCCGATTAGCCCATAACAGCGCGGCCAACCCTTGTGCTTCAACCGGTCGGCTGATGAGATAGCCCTGAACCTCATCACATTGTTCAGCTTTCAGAAACTCGAGCTGCTCTGGCCGCTCGACGCCTTCGGCCACCACTTTGAGCGACAACCCATGGGCCATTGCAATGATTGCCCGGGTAATGGCCGCGTCTTCGCTACCCTCCGTCAGCCCACGAATGAACGCCTGATCGATTTTCACGTAATCCACAGGGATGCGTTTGAGATAACTCAGAGACGAATAGCCGGTACCAAAGTCATCGATCGCCAGCTTGACCCCGAGGTCGCGCAATTGCTGGAACGTCGCGATGATGTGCTCAACGCTGTCGAGCAACTGGCTTTCAGTCAGTTCCAGTTCCAGGTATTGCGGCGCCAGACCGGTTTCCTCCAGCACTTGCCGAACCAGGCTGACCAGCTTGCCTTGGCGCAACTGATGCACCGACAGGTTGACCGACACCCTGATCGGCGCCAGCCCCTCACGCTGCCATTGGCACGCCTGCCAACAGGCCTGGCGCAACACGAACTCGCCGATCGGCCCGATCAGCCCGGTCTCTTCGGCCAGGCTGATGAAGTCTCCCGGCGGAACTCGGCCCATGACCGGATGATCCCAACGCACCAACGCCTCGGCAGCGTTCAGACGGCCGGTCGCCAGGCACAGTTTGGGTTGATAGAAAACCTTCAACTGCTGTTCTTCGAGGGCCTTGCGCAGCTGATTCTCCAGTTGCAGGCGCTCCAGCGTGCTGGCCTGGAGGCTGTCGGTATAGAACTGAAAATTGTTGCCGCCCAAATGCTTGGCATGTTGCATGGCCATGTTCGCCTGACTGACCAGCGTGGAAATCTCCCGCGCGTTGTCGGGCAACATACTGATGCCGATCGAGGCGCTGACCACCAGTTCGTGGCCCTCGATGGTGAGCGGCAGGCGCAGCTTGGCGGACAATCGGGTTGCCACCCGCGCCAAGCTGGAAAGGTTGCCGTAGGCATCGAACAACACGGCGAACTCATCGCCGGACAAGCGGGCGATGGTGTCCGCTTCAGGCAACGCATTGATCAGGCGGCGGGCCATCTTCTGCAACAGTTGGTCAGCAACATCATGGCCGAGGCTATCGTTAAGGAGCTTGAAACGGTCCAGGTCGATATGCAGCAATGCCAGGCTGCGTCGGCCGCCCTGACGCACCCGTTGATGGGCTTCGTGCAGGCGCTCGCGGAATAATGAGCGGTTCGCCAGCCCGGTGAGCTCGTCGTAATGGGTCAGGTAGCGCATTCGCTCTTCGGACTCGCGCCGGGCCGAAAGATCGGCGAAGAAGCCCACGATATGGCTCACATGTCCCCGCGCATCGCGCACCACGTTCAGTTGCAGCCACTGGGGATACAACTCGCCATTGGCCCGGGCCTCCACCAGTTCACCTTGCCAGGTGCCGTGCTGCTTGAGCGCCTGGCGGATAATCGGGTAGTGCCGGCGGGCATCACGACTGCACGGCAGGTCGACGACATTGCGTCCCAGCATGTCATCGATATTAAAACCGGTGACCCGCGTGAACGCCTGATTGGCGGCCAGCAGTGCGTAATGCGGGTCAAAAATCACAATGCCTTCGCTGGCGGCCTCGAAAACCGTGGCCGCCAATTGGCGCTGTTGCTCGAGTTCCTTGCTGGTGCTGATGTCTCGCCGGGTGCCGACCATGCGCAACACTCGGCCACTCGGGCTGCGCTCCACGGCCCGACCGCGGTCTTCGATCCAGACCCAATGGCCATCGCCGTGACGTACGCGGTATTCGATCTGGTAGTCCTCGCTGCGGCCTTTGAGGTGCTCAACGAGGGCGCGTTTGAGGGCCGGCACGTCTTGAGGGTGCAGACGCGGGGTCAGGTGACTGAGCATCGCTGTGATGTACTCAGGCTCCAGGCCGAACAGTTCCTTGAGCTGGGTGTGATGGACTTCGTCGGTTTGCAGGTTCCAATCCCACAGCCCCAACTCACTGGCCTTGAGCGCCAGGTCAAGACGGGCTTCGCTCTTGCTCAGGGCCTGGCTGGTCGCCTCCAGCTCGAGGCTGCGCTGTACCACGCGCGCCTCCAGCCCTACCTGGGCCGACCGTAGTTTTTCCTCGGCGCTGCGACGTTGTTCGACTTCCCGGCCAAGTGCCTCGTTGAGCTGTGCGCTACGCGCTTGCGCCTGCTGCAAATGCTCGATCAGCGCCTGATTCTGGAACCTTCGCAGCATGCCACTTTGTATCAACCGGTTGACCTGCCAGGCCACCACGCTGAGCGAGACGAGTACGACCAGTCCGAGCCAGCCCCATCCGCGCTGCTGCTCATCGCCGCCCCAGAACAGATAACCGATGGCCGGCAACAGGCACGGTAAGGTAAAGGACAAAAACGCCGGAAGGCTCACAGCATAGGCAACGCTGGCTGACAAGGTGGCCGCGCCAATCAGGCCGAATACCCAGGCCTGTTGCTGAAAGCTGTCTGCCGGTACCAGTGCAATACCTGCTCCGGCCAATGTCAGCCCGGTCATCGCCGAGCCGAGCAAAAACATTCGCAACCATATCGGGTGCGCCTGGCGGCTGGGTATCGCCGAATCGAAGGCCGCCACCTGAATGACCCGTAGCGCAACCAGCGAGAGCAACCAGACCAGCCAGACGCTGACCTGAAAATGACGCGAAGGCCCCCACAACAACGCGGCGCAAACCAGGCCGTTGACCAGCATGAACAGCGTGGGCAGCAGCGAACCCTGATACAACAGCCTTGTGCGTTCGACCGCCATTTCCGTGGCGTACTGCTTGCAGATGATCCGTGGCTCCACACAGGGGCCCGCCAGATCGGAATTTAGGGTCATAGGCACTGTTCTTGTTCTTATTCAGCGGAGCATGGAGAACCCGAAACATGCAGCGAGCATACACAAGGCAACGGCCATCCCACACTGCCCAAGCTCATAAAAATGCTGAAAAAGTCGCTATTTCATTGGGTCGCAAGCCCTTCAAGCGAGCCCGGCCAATGCCTGTGGCCCATGACCGACCGGTCATCACCGACCGGTCTTTTATCGGCTGGGGCAAAGCTCGGTTTGCCCGGGCTGCCGCCGCACCCTAGAATGCCCCGATGCGCGATGATCTCTCCCTTCTGCTGAACTCCCTCAACGATGCCCAACGCCAGGCCGTAGCGGCCTCCGTGGGTCGTCAGTTAGTCCTGGCCGGTGCCGGCTCCGGTAAAACCCGGGTGCTGGTGCACCGTATCGCCTGGTTGATCCAGGTCGAGAACGCCTCGCCCCATTCGATCCTGTCGGTGACGTTCACCAACAAGGCCGCTGCCGAGATGCGCCATCGCATCGAGCAACTGATGGGCATCAACCCGGCCGGCATGTGGGTCGGCACCTTCCACGGCCTGGCGCACCGCTTGTTGCGGGCGCATTGGCAGGAAGCCGGCCTTAGCCAGACTTTCCAGATTCTCGACAGCGACGACCAGCAGCGGCTGGTCAAGCGGGTGATCCGTGAGCTGGGCCTGGATGAACAGCGCTGGCCGGCCCGTCAGGCCCAGTGGTTCATCAACGGCCAGAAAGACGAAGGCCTGCGTCCGCAACACATCCAGGCCAGCGGCGATCTGTTCCTGGCGACCATGCGCAGCATCTATGAAGCCTACGAGGCGGCGTGTCAGCGGGCTGGCGTGATCGACTTCTCCGAGCTGCTGCTGCGCGCACTGGACCTGTGGCGCGATCACCCAGGCCTGCTGGCGCACTATCAGAAGCGCTTCCGGCATGTGCTGGTGGACGAGTTCCAGGACACCAACGCCGTGCAATACGCCTGGTTGCGCCTGCTGGCCAAGGGCGGCGACAGCCTGATGGTGGTGGGCGATGACGACCAGTCGATCTACGGCTGGCGCGGCGCCAAAATCGAGAATATTCATCAATATTCGGCGGACTTCCCCGACGCCCAAGTGATCCGCCTGGAACAGAACTACCGCTCCACCGCCGGCATTCTCAAGGCCGCCAACGCCCTGATCGCCAACAATACCGGGCGCCTGGGCAAAGAACTGTGGACCGATGGCGGCGAAGGCGAAGCGATCAACCTCTATGCCGCCTTCAACGAACACGATGAAGCCCGCTACGTGGTGGAAACCATCGAAAGCGCGCTGAAAACCGGTCTGGCCCGCAGCGACATCGCCATCCTGTATCGCTCCAACGCCCAATCCCGGGTATTGGAAGAAGCCCTGTTGCGCGAACGTATCCCGTACCGCATCTATGGCGGCCAGCGCTTCTTCGAGCGCGCCGAAATCAAGAACGCCATGGCCTACCTGCGCCTGCTCGAAGGACGCGGTAACGACGCGGCCCTGGAGCGGGTGATCAACGTCCCGACCCGGGGCATTGGCGAGAAAACCGTCGAAGCGATTCGCGACCACGCGCGCCACAGCCATGTGTCGATGTGGGAAGCCATGCGCCAGTTGGTAACCAACAAGGGCATGACCGGCCGCGCCGCCGGTGCGCTGAAGGCGTTCATGGACCTGATCGACGACCTGGCCACCAAGTGCACGGACATGCCGCTGCATTTGATGACTCAGACCGTTATCGAGCAGTCCGGCCTTATCGCCTACCACGAGGCGGAAAAGGGCGAGAAAGGCCAGGCCCGGGTGGAAAACCTCGAGGAACTGGTCAGCGCCGCACGCAACTTCGAGAACACCGAGGAAGACGAAGAGCTTTCGCCACTGTCGGCCTTTCTGGGCCACGCCTCTCTGGAGGCCGGCGACACCCAGGCCGACGAGCATGAAGACAGCATCCAGTTGATGACCCTGCACAGTGCCAAGGGTCTGGAATTCCCCTACGTGTTCCTGGTGGGAATGGAAGAAGGCCTGTTCCCGCACAAGATGAGCCTGGAAGAGCCGGGACGCTTGGAAGAGGAACGACGCCTGGCCTACGTTGGCATCACCCGCGCCATGCAGAACCTGGTGTTGACGTACGCCGAGACCCGACGCCTGTACGGCAGCGAAACCTACAACAAGGTGTCGCGCTTCGTCCGTGAAGTGCCCAAAGGCCTGATTCAGGAGGTGCGGCTGTCCAACAGCGTCAGCCGTCCGTTCGGCGGCGGCCAGCAGCAAAGCACCAGCAGTCTGTTTGGCGGCAGCGACATCCCGGAAACCGGCTTCAGTCTCGGCCAGACCGTGCGACACTCGGTGTTCGGCGATGGCGTGATCCTCAACTTCGAAGGCGCCGGCGCCCAGGCCCGGGTTCAGGTGAACTTCAGCGAAGGCAGCAAGTGGCTGATGCTGGGGTATGCCAAGCTGGAAGCGATCTAGGCGTTCTGAAAGCTTTTTATGTGGGAGCGAGCCTGCTCGCGATAGCAGTGGATCAGGCAACATTGACAGTGACTGACCCACCGCGATCGCGAGCAGGCTCGCTCCCACAGGTCGGATTGCTCACGCCTGCTGCCTTTCCGATAGAACTTGTCCCCCTTTCCTACAGCCAAAAGCCAACAAGCCCTCTTGCGCGGCTGAAGCTGAACCTAACCTGTCACGCAAAAGCCCGAAACACTCTGCCGCTAGCCAGCAACAGTTCACCTGTGCAACATGGCGCGCGTGCTATCCACAAATGGGAATGCCCTTATATGAAACGTTTTCTTAGCATCGCCATGGCGTTGTGCATCGGCCTGACGATGGCCATCGACGCCAATGCCGCCAAGCGCTTTGGCGGTGGTAAAAGTTCGGGCGCTGCCCCGACCCACCAGACCAGCCAGATGGCGCCGTCCTCTGCGGCCGGCTCTACCGCGGCTACTGCGGGCGCGGCCGGTGCGGCTGGCGCCGCCACCAAAGCCAGCGGTGCTTCGCGCTGGCTCGGCCCCCTGGCCGGCATCGCCGCCGGTGGCCTGCTCGCCTCCATGTTCATGGGCGACGGCTTCCAGGGCATGCAAATCTTCGACATCCTGATCATGGCGGTCATCGCCTTCCTGGTCTTCCGCTTCATTGCCGCCCGTCGTCGCAAGCAGCAGGAGCAACTGGCTCCGGCCGGTCATGCGCCGATGCAACGTGAGGTGTTCAACCAGCAACCGGCCAGTGGTTCGATCTTCGGCGGTTCGGCAGCACCGGTGGCTGCTCGACCGGTGATCAATGCGCCAGCCTGGTTCAACGAAGAGCGCTTCATCGAAGCGGCGCGCAACCATTTCATGTCCCTGCAGCAACACTGGGATGCGAACGAAATGGACAAGATCTCTGAGTTCGTGACCCCGCAACTGCTGGAATTCCTCAAGCGCGAGCGGGCCGAACTGGGCGATGGCTTCCAGTCGACCTACATCGACAATCTGCAAGTACAGCTGGACGGTGTCGATGATCGCGCCGACAAGACCATCGCCACCCTGACCTTCAGCGGTGTGTCGAAGGACTCGCGCTTCGACAAAGGCGAAGCGTTCAGCGAAAGCTGGAACATGGAACGTCCCCAGGGCGATGACCAGCCTTGGCTGGTGGCCGGTATCCGCCAGAACGGTTGAACCTCTGCGCGTTTTGCATGTTGAAATAAAAGAACCCCGGCTCAGGCCGGGGTTTTCTATTTCGCGGTTGCATCTATAGCGAGCTACTGTATAAACCGCTCCATATAAACCGCGCCATCGAGAAAGAGGATCCCGGACGTGGAAGAAATCATCGAACAATTGCGTGAAGCCAACGAACCCGTGCCGGTTCCACTGGAGTTACCTGACGAAGACTTGCTGGTGGAGATCGAAGAGCAGCTGTTCATCGATATTCCGTTCGTATTCAGAGAATTTTTGCTGACGGTCAGCGATGTTGTCTACGGCAGCCTGGAACCCGTGACCGTCACCGATCCGCAGTCCCACACCTATCTGCCAGATGTGGCCGCCAACGCCTGGGATGCCGGTGTCGACCGTAGCCTGATCCCCATCTGCCAGGACGGCGACGACTATTACTGCGTCGAAGAAGACGGGACCGTGGTGCTGTGGCAGGCCGAAGAAGAGCTGATTGCCGAAGAAACCTGGGAATCGGTCTGGCACTGGGCCCGGGACGTCTGGCTGGAAAGCTGATCCGCCGCACGTCCGCCGCCGGTCAATGCCCGGACGATTCCTTATGATTGTCCAGGGTCTCCAGCAAGGCCACCTGCATCCGCGTATGCAGGCGGACGAACCAGCGCCAGAGCAATGCCGCCACGACCGTGGCCACCACCGCGATCAGTACCAGCAACTTGTTGGTCGGCAGAATACTGGCCGACAAGGCTGCCAAGAGCAGGAAAATCATCAGCAGCGAGAGGATCGGGATCACTTCTGCGATCACTCGACGCACGCGCTGGGTGTGACGGCCGGCCATCTCCGGCTTCACGCCCATTTCCGCCAGCAGCATCGACAACGCCTTGAGCTTGCGATACGCGGCAATCAAAAACGGCAGCGACAACAACAACGCCCCGCCCCAGATCAGTGCTTTGTGCCAACTCGGGTCGCTGATCCAGGCTTGCAGATAGGCCGACATCTGTTCGGCAAAGTAGCCACCGGCGATAAAAATCGCGATGACCAGCGCCAAGTTGATACCCACCTGCAGCAAAATCCGCCGGATCATGGCGGCCACCAGCGCCCCCTCCCCTTGGGGTTGAATGCTGCGAAGCCACTCGCCATACATTCCCAGTACCCTCGACAGCCGTTGTGGCATAACGGCAGCCAGCCTGACCGATAAAGGGTCGGCGGCCCGGATCAGGTACGGGGTCAGCAGAGTGGTCAGTACCGAAACCGCGACCGCTACCGGATAAAGGAAATCGCTGGTGACCTGCAAGGTCATCCCCAGCGATGCGATGATGAAGGAAAATTCGCCGATCTGCGAAAGGCCCATCCCGACTCGCAGCGAGGTCCGCCCGTCGTTGCCGGCAATAAACGCACCGAGGCCACAAGAGAGCATCTTGCCCAACACCACTGCGGTGGTAATCACGGCAATCGGCCAAGCGTATTGGAGCAATATGACCGGATCGAGCATCAGGCCGATGGCGACGAAGAAGATTGCGCTGAACAAGTCGCGCACCGGCTCCACCAGCCGCTCGATTTTCAGCAACTGCCGCGACTCGGCCATGATCGCGCCGATCAGAAACGCTCCCAGCACCATGCTGTATTCCAGCTTTACCACCAGCAGGCAAAAGCCGAAACACAGACCCAGCACGGTGATCAGCAACATCTCGTCGCTGTCGAACTTCGCCACGTAAGCCAGCAGCCTGGGCACCAGCAAAATGCCGATCACCAGGGCGACAATCATGAATAACGACAATTTGCCGACCGTGGAGAACACTTCGCCGGAGCTGACCGTTCCGCTGACAGCGATGCTCGACAGCAAGGCGATAATGCCGATGCCCAGGATGTCTTCGACAATCAGGACCCCGAAGATCAACTGCGCAAAGCGCTCGTTCTTCATCTTCAGGTCATTGAGGGCCTTGACGATGATGGTGGTCGAGGAGATGGCCAGGATTGCCCCGAGGAACAACGAATCCATGGTGTTCCAGTCGAACCAGCGCCCGATTTCGTAGCCGATCCAGATCATCAACACAATTTCGAGAAACGCCGCGATGAACGCCGTGGCGCCCACCTTGAACAACTTGCGCAGGCTGAACTCCAGGCCCAGATAAAACATGAGGAAGATGACCCCCAACTCGGCCAGGGTCTTGATCGTCTCTTCGTCGTGGATAAAACCGAAAGGCGGCGTATGCGGGCCGATGATGAAGCCTGCAACGATGTAACCCAGCACCACGGGTTGTTTGAAACGATGAAAGAGTACCGTGACCAGCCCCGCTGCCATCATGATGATCGCCAGGTCTTGAATAAAACTGATGGCATGCATGGTGGGGCTCCCTGTTCAAATGACTCATCACAGAGCTGGACGAGTCCGTTTCCTTTGTAGGAAATACCCTCGCAAGGGGCTTTTGAAGGGTACCACCGCGACTTCCGACAAAAAGACAGTGCAATATATGGAAACAGATCCACCGGAGCGTGACGGCTGCCACGGGCGCAGCGTCCCGATACTGGTAGTTTGAAAACCTTCCAGCACCCGCAGAGGTGCACTCCCGAAATTGCTGCCTTGAACCGTGAGTACGTTATGGAACCCGGAAACGCCCAGCTGTCGATGACGGTGCTGATGACCCCCGATATGGCCAACTTCTCTGGCAATGTGCATGGCGGCACCCTGCTCAAGTACCTCGACGAAGTCGCCTACGCCTGCGCCAGCCGCTACGCCGGGCGCTATGTAGTGACGCTGTCGGTTGACCAGGTGATTTTCCGCGAGCCGATTCATGTCGGCGAGCTGGTGACGTTTCTGGCGTCGGTGAACTACACCGGTAACACGTCAATGGAAGTGGGCATCAAAGTCGTGACCGAAAACATTCGTGAACGCTCGGTGCGCCACACCAACAGCTGCTTCTTCACCATGGTTGCGGTGGACGATCAGCGCAAACCCGCCGCCGTCCCGCCATTGCAACCGCAGAACAGCGAAGAAAAACGCCGTTACGAACAAGCCCAGCAGCGTCGGCAAATTCGCCAGGAGCTGGAGAGGCGCTATCAGGAAATCAAAGCCGACGGCCCTTAACAGATCCGCCCGGCTCGCACCCACAGGGATTCGCGTTGATCAGAGGCTGATCGGTACAGCTTCGAACCTTACCCTCGGATGGGTGATCCGGTCCTGGGCGCGTACCAGTTCCAACTCGTAACTGGCACACGCCTGGGTTTCCAGCAGTACTTCATGTACGGCTGCGGCAGTGAATTCGAGCGCCGCCACCAGGCTGTCTCCCAGCACCACTCGCGCCAGGAACAGCCCCGAGGTCAAGTCTCCCACCCCCACCGGCTGACGAGGGAATGCGAGTAATGGACGACGCAGGTGCCAGCTACCGTCGGCGGTTACCAACAACATTTCGAAGCTGTCCTCCGGCTTTCCCGGATAGGCCAGGTGTTTGACGAGTATCGCTTTGGGTCCACGGGTCAGGAGCGCGCGAGCCATGGCCAGGCAGTCCAGCAGCGACTGCGCCTTGCGTCCCGAAAAACTGTCCAGCTCCAGCTGGTTCGGGCACATGATGTCCGCCACACCAGCCGCTTCCTCCAGGAGAAAATCGCTCACCTCGGGCGCCACGATGCAACCCTTCTCCGGATGCCCCATGACCGGATCACACAAATAAATTGCCTTGGGATTGCACGCCTTGATTCGCGCCACGCCCGCCAGAATCGCCTGCCCTTGGGCGGCGCTGCCCAGGTAACCGGACAACACCGCGTCACAATTGCCCAGCTCGCCGATTGCGGCGATCCCCTCTACCAATGCCGGTATCTGCTCAGAGGCAAGCACGTCGCCGGTCCACTGTCCGTACTGAGTGTGATTGGAAAATTGTACGGTGTTGAGCGGCCACACGTTCACCCCCACCCGTTGCATCGGAAAGACTGAAGCGCTGTTACCGGCGTGACCGAAGACCACGTGGGACTGGATGGCAAGCAGATGAGGGGTACGTTTCATGCGGGATGTTTCCGTAAAACGAATGAAATTCAAGCCGCGCAGTATGCGACTAAACGCAACCTGTACGACAGACCGGGGACACAGTTAAGCTGACAGCAACTTGTAGGAGCACTTCGTTCATGCTGACCCTTGGAAATATTTTCGTGCTGATGCTGTTGGCTACCGCCGGCGCCTGGCTGTGGCACAACCATGGTTTGCGCGAACGAGCGTTGGCGAGGGTCATGCAACATTGCGCCAACCTCAAGATCGAGCTGCTGGACGGCAACGTGGCGCTGAAAAAGATTGGGTTCGTCAAAGACGCCAGCGGACGCCGGCGCCTGGCCCGTATCTATAACTTCGAATTCACCGTTACGGGTGAATCGCGCCATTCGGGCACCATTACCCAGTTCGGGGCCCACAGCGCGCAAATCGAGCTGGCGCCTTATCCCATGCCGTTCGAAGAGTCAGCGCCGACACCGATCGAACCGGTCCAGACCAGGCCCAGGGCCGAAGTCATCGAGTTGAGTCAGTGGCGCCAGGAACACAACAAGTGGAAGCCTTGAAGCAAGGCTGACTCACGGGCACCGACAGTTCGCCAGGCCGGCTTGCAGCGCTGCCACGTCTTGAGGCTCATCAAAAATCAATTCGATTCGTGAGTCCTGGCGCCACTCGCTGGCCTGCCACCGCAGCGTCGCGCCCTCCAGCGCATTGGCTGAAACCCAGCCATCGGCGCTGTGGATAACCATCTTCGCCCGCTTCCAGCCGCAGCCTTGCAGGCAGCGCGTCAACGTCGCCGTGTCCAGTCGCTGACTCGGATGCCAGCGCCAGCCAATACTCCAGCCGCCTTCCTGTTGCTGATACAGGCAGATGGGCGATGTCGGGTCGGTCCAGACGGCCGGCATCTGTCCCACGTCCTTGGGTAGATTCACGTTAGCCACAGCCCCGCTTCCGCGAGCCGCAAGACCTGGCAGTCGATCGATCGGCATCACAGCCTGTCGGGTCCAGTACAAGGCAATCTCCGGCAGTTGCGCGGTGATGCCCAGGCGTTCGGTTTCGCTCAGGTGCTCGGATTTGTTCAGCACCACCAACCCTGCATCGGCCAGAGTTTGCCGCTGCGCGTCGGGCAACGGCGTGCCATCCGCCATCGCTCGGGCATCGAGCACCAACACGCAAGGCTGAACCGCCAGCACGCCGAGCCATGGCGTTTCGTTCAGTTGCCGCATCAACTGCGCCGGATGGCCCAGGCCGGAGGGCTCGATAAACAGTCGATCCGGGCGCGCCTTGCGCAGTAAACGAGCGAGGCCGATCTGAAATGACGCGCCGTTGACGCAACACAAACAGCCCCCGGCCACTTCGCCCAGTGCGATACCATCGGCAGTCTGGGTCAGCAACGCCGCGTCCAGGCCGATTTGACCAAACTCGTTGATCAGCACCGCCCAGCGCTCATTCGCCGGGCGCTGCGCCAGCAATTGCTTGATCAGGCTGGTCTTGCCAGCCCCCAAAGGGCCTGCGATGACGTGGGTGGGAATGTTCTGCAACATAATCGGCGGCTTTCGAGGGAGGTGAACATGCGGTTGATCGGCTGTTTTTTACTGGCGCTGACGTCGAACCAGGCGCTGGCCCAGGCTTGTGTCGTGCATAGCCAGGCAGAACGGCTGGATGTAAAAGTCTGCCAGCAGAACCGCAATATTCCGCAGAAACTGTTCGCCGACGGCTTCTGCCAGCCAAACCTTGCCGGACAAAAAGTCGAGGTACAGTACGTCGATCAATGCCCTGGCGGCGCGTTTGGCATCTGCAGCAATGCCCAGGTCGCCAATATGCCCTACCGCCAGGATATTCACTATTACGGCGTAGCCAGCGATGCGGCCTATCTGCAGCCCTTCTGTGAAGGACAAAGTCAGGGCAACTGGCTCAAACCTTAAGCGAGCCAGTCCAGAGTCAGGATCAGTCGACGCTCCCCCGGCGCCAGCTGCGGCGAGCGATGGATCAGGCCCATGCCCTCATTACCATGCCACTTCTCGCCTTTGAGCAGCGCCACATCACCACAGGCAAACTGCTGAACCGCATGCGGGTCACCCGGTTCAGCGTCAGGTTGCCCCAGACATCGACGATCCATCACACCTTCCTTTAGCCACTGGCTGCCCACGCCAGCGTACGTGGCGATCAGCCGTACCGGCACATGGTCGACGTGAAAACGCGGGCACATGGCCTTGTCCAGCGTTCGCAGGCGCAGGCCGACACGTTTGGCGCCCAGCAGGCAGGCAAACGCACTGACCAGCCAGGAGACATCGGTGATGAAGCCTTCATAGCCATGCAGATCGCCAAAGCCTGCGGCGAGACCGTCCAGTGCCGGTTGCGCGTCCTCGTGCGGCAGGTCGAGCACCCGCGATTCGGCCAGAGGCTGATCCATGGAAAGCACCATTGCCGCAAAATCGCTGATGTGCGCCGGCAGTTGACGTTGCCAGACCGCCAGGTTGGTATCGTCGTCCAGAATTTGCGTCAGGATCCGCGGGGTATCGCCCTGAACCTGGCGTACCGGCACTTCCCGCTTCGGATTGGGCGCCAGCATCACGCTGCCGCCTCGTCATGCCAAGGGCCGAACGGATCCGGCAGCAAACGCCAACTGTCGACACCCAGGGCCATTTCCGCGTCACTGAGCAGGCAAGCGTCCAGCTCGGCGGTCAGTTGCGTGAAGTCGATATTCTGGCCGATGAATACCAGCTCCTGCCGGCAATCACCGGTGGCGGGAAGCCAGTTTTTCAGGATGGCTGCGGTGCTTTCCTCATCTTGCGGCCATTGGCTTTTCGGCACGAACCGCCACCAGCGCCCGGCGAATCCATGTCGCATCAAGCCGCCGGCCTGGGACCAACTGCCCGCTTCCTCATGTTTGCTGGCCAGCCAGAAGAAGCCCTTGGAGCGCAGGAGCTTGCCATTGGTCCACGGACGGTCGATAAAACTGAAAAAACGCTGGGGATGAAACGGCCGCCGCGCCCGGTAAGCTGTCGAAGCGATGCCGTATTCTTCGGTTTCGGGCACGTGCTCACCGCGCAGTTCCTGCAGCCAGCCCGGTGCTTGAGCCGCGCGCTCGAAGTCGAAGAGGCCTGTGTCGAGGATCTTTTCCAGCGGTACTTGGCCCATGACCATGGGAATGATCTGCGCCTGGGCGTTGAGCCGTTCCAGAATCGCGATCAACTCCTCCCGTTCGTGACGGCCAATCAGGTCGATTTTGCTGATCAGAATCACATCGGCGAACTCGATCTGCTCAATCAACAGATCAGTAATGGAACGCTCATCTTCCTCCCCCAGGGTTTCGCCGCGTGAAGCGAGGCTTTCGGCCGCCTGGAAATCCAGCAGGAAATTGACCCCATCGACCACTGTCACCATCGTGTCCAGCCGTGCCACATCGGCCAGGCTGCGGCCTTGTTCATCACGAAAAGTAAAGGTTTCCGCCACCGGCAAGGGTTCGGAAATCCCCGTGGACTCGATCAGCAGATAGTCGAAACGGCCTTCCCTGGCGAGCTGGCCGACTTCTTCCAGCAGGTCTTCACGCAACGTGCAGCAAATGCAGCCGTTACTCATCTCCACCAGTTTCTCTTCAGACCGGCTTAGGGTGACATCTCGCTGGACTTCGCTGCCATCGATGTTGATCTCGCTCATATCGTTGACGATCACCGCGACGCGCAGGTTGTCGCGATTGCGCAGGACGTAATTGAGCAGTGTGCTTTTACCGGCGCCGAGAAATCCGGACAGCACGGTTACAGGGAGACGATTGGGCACCAGGTATATCCTCATCGGGCGGGCCGCGCTGATGCGGTTGAATGCATGTCGCGGCTCTTTTCTTCAGGCTTGGGTTCGGTTCAAGGTCTAAGCCTTTTTAATGTTATAGTATAACAACAACATTTAACCAGCCTCTCGGCTCAACCGGTCTGAAGTAAAAACATGCGCAGTTTTCTGAAATTCGTATTCGCAAGCCCGATGCTGCTATTGGCGCTAGATGCTTCAGCCCAGAGCCCTATGTTGGCAAACTGCACTCGCAGCGCGAATTTACTGGCCTGTGTCGATGGGCAAGGTAATGCCTACAGCGTCATGACGGCCGGAAACACCCTGTATCTCCGTGGATTTGAAGTAAATGGCCGCCGCTATTGGGCACAAACCACTAGCCGCTATGGCCAGCTGACGTTCTTTACCGGAATAGCTTCTGACGGAGAGACCTGGGTGGGATACAGCCGGCGCGTAGGTTGGACGACACTCAACCGTTTCTCGAGCTCGGGTGGAAGCACTGGGAAATTTTTATGCGGACGCATAAGCGGTTGCCAGGACGCACCACGCTGATGTTTCACGTGGAACGGTACGAAAAGCCCTCACACCCAGCAAAATGAAACTGCGTTCATGAACTAGTGCTCGTCGAACACACTGTTATAGTATAACGTTTGTTGTGTACCTATGACGGACCTTGAATATGAATGCGTTCACTCTGCCGGACGTTGCCGCGCAGGCTTCGCGCCAGGCCTTGGCCCTTGACTGGGTAGGCATGTGCGGCATCGCGGTACCCGTATTGATCGACGGTCAGCGTCTTAACGCGATCGCTGATGCCGGTGTCAGCCTTGACGACGGTGAAGCCCGAGGCATCCATATGTCACGCTTGTACCTGGCGCTGGAGCTGCTCGAAGGCGCAGCGCTGTCTCCCATGCTGTTACGCCGAATCCTCCAGCAATTCCTCGACAGTCACGCCGGTCTGTCCGACGCCGCCTCGCTGAGCATTTGTACCGATCTACTGTTCAAGCGCCCTGCGCTAGTCAGCCCACTGGCTGGCTGGAAGCGCTATCCGGTCAGCATCGAGGCCCACCTGAAAAATGATGTGTTCCACGTGGAACTGACCATTCAGATTGCCTACTCGTCCACCTGCCCTTGCTCGGCCGCGCTCGCTCGTCAGTTAATCCAGCAGCAATTTGTAGACGATTTTGCCAATAAAGCGCTCGAGCACGCCGGAGTCCTGGCCTGGCTAGGCTCATCAAAAGGCATCCTCGCCACGCCTCACAGTCAACGCAGCACGGCCACGGTGAAGCTGAGACTGAACAGCGACGTCGACGAATTGCCGCTGCTGTCGCTCATCAACGAAGCCGAAGCAGCCCTCGGCACGGCCGTACAAACCGCCGTGAAACGGGCAGACGAACAAGCCTTCGCCCTCGCCAATGGTCAAAACCTAATGTTCTGTGAAGACGCCGCGCGGCGGCTGAGCATGGCTTTGAGGCGATCCCCCGATATCGCCTCCCTCGATGTGCGAGTGGTGCACGCCGAAAGTTTGCATGCCCATGACGCTGTGGCACAAAGCCGTTGGGTCAGGGAGGCACTGTGATTCGTTGCCAGTCATTGCGCTGGGGCGCCCCGGGCCACCCCCTCACACCCCCGTTGAACATAGAGCGGCCGGCGGGAAGCCTGACGGCCATCGTCGGAGCCAACGGTGCGGGCAAAAGCAGCCTGCTGAAAGTGCTGGCGGGCCTGCAAAAACCCCTATCCGGCAAAGTCGTGCTGGATGTTCCACGTCGCGGCAGCGTCTCGTTTCTGGCGCAACAGCAACATCTGGATCGGCAATTTCCAATCAGCTTGCAAGAGTTGGTGGCGGCGGGATCCTGGGGGAGCAGACACACGCCAGCGATGCGCCGCCATCGCTTGAAAGCCGTACTGCAAGACTGGGCGTTGGATGGCCTGGAGCATCGCTCGTTGATGGCGTTGTCGGGAGGCGAGCTGCAACGCGCCCTTCTCGCCCGTTTGAGTCTGGCCGAAGCGCCCCTGTTGTTGCTCGACGAACCCCACGCCGCCCTCGACGAACAAGGCCAGGCGCTACTGTGGAAACACCTTCACGGCTGGCATGCCGAAGGCCGCACCCTGGTGGTGGTTTGTCATGATCTCGCTGCGGTGCGCCAACATATTCCTCATACACTATTGGTCAGCCAGGCTGGTTGCACGCTGGGCCGCAGTGTCGATTTGATTACCCAACAACCCCTCACGCAGGTGGCCTGATGCTCGCGGCCACCCACCTCTGGCAACCCTTTCAGGAATTTGTCTTCATGCGCCGGGCGCTGCTGGGCGGCCTGGTATTGGCGTGCAGCACGGCACCGCTTGGGGTGTTTTTGATTCTGCGACGCATGAGCCTGATAGGCGACGCCGTCGCTCATGGCATCTTGCCCGGAGCCGCACTGGGTTTCTGGTTCGCCGGGCTGAGCCTGCCAGCCCTGACGCTGGGCGGACTCGGTGCAGGCTTGAGCATGGCCGGGCTGGCAGCCTGGATTACCCGTCGCACCGGTCTGCGGGAAGACGCCAGCCTTGCGGCGATCTATCCCATTTCCCTGGCCGCCGGTGTGTTGATTCTTGGTATGGCCGGCAAACGCCTGGACTTGCTGCACCTGTTGTTCGGCTCCGCGCTGGCGGTAGATGGCCCGACACTTACCGGCA
This sequence comes from Pseudomonas rhizophila, assembly GCF_003033885.1. Classification (NCBI taxonomy): domain Bacteria; kingdom Pseudomonadati; phylum Pseudomonadota; class Gammaproteobacteria; order Pseudomonadales; family Pseudomonadaceae; genus Pseudomonas; species Pseudomonas rhizophila. The sequence continues at coordinate 5,752,555 of NZ_CP024081.1, forward strand.
TGCTCTGGGTTTCGGGGGGCAGCCTGCTCGCGATGGCGCTGATTTACCGACCGCTGTTGCTCGACACCCTGGACCCTCTTTTCCTGCAAACCGTCAGCCGGCTGGGGCCACTGGCCCATGGCGTATTTCTGACCTTGGTCGTGCTGAATCTGGTCATCGGCTTCCAGGCCATCGGCGCACTGATGGTGGTCGGTTTGATGATGTTGCCGGCTGCCGCTTCACGATTCTGGAGCCGCCGTTTGCCGGTTCTGATGGGAGTCGCGGCGCTGCTTGGATGTGTGTCGGTGTGGCTCGGACTGCTGTTGTCATTCCACTTCTCGCTACCCAGCGGCCCGGCCATCGTACTGGTGGCGGGCGCGTTATATCTGCTGTCCGTAGTGTTCGGTCCGGTGCACGGTTTGCTGCGTCGCCCGCCTTTACTCACATCCCAATGAGGTGTTTCCCGATGCGCGTTCTGCTCGTGCTGTTCAGTCTGATGCTGTCCTTATCCACGTCTGCCGCCGAAAAGCTCCAAGTGGTGACCAGCTTCAGCATCCTTGCCGACATGACCCAAGAGGTCGGCGGCGAGCATATCCAGATCACCAACCTGGTGGGGCCGGACGCGGATGCCCACACTTACGAACCCACGCCAGACGACGCCAAGGCGTTGCTCAGCGCCAAACTGATCATCAAGAATGGTCTGGGTTTTGAACCGTGGCTGGATCGCCTGGTCACCAGCACCGAAACCAGCGCACCGGTGATCAGCGCCAGTCGCGGCGTTATTCCTCGTTCGCTGGATGAAGAGGGCGAGACCGTCCCCGACCCGCATGCCTGGCATAACCTGGCAAACGCCGAGCTGTACGTCAGGAACATCACCAAGGCGCTGGAGACCGCCGACCCGGCCCACCAGGCCGACTACGAACGTAACAGCCAGGCGTATCTGAAAAAGATCTATGCGCTGCTCGCCGATGCCAAGGCCAAGCTTGGTGCCTTGCCACCGGGCAATCGCAGGATCGTGACGTCCCACGATGCCTTCGGCTACCTGGGACAGGCCTATGGCATTGAGTTTATCGCGCCCCAGGGGCTGTCCACTGAACGGGAGCCCTCGGCCGCCGATGTCGCGGCGCTGATTACCCAGATACGCCAAGCGAAAGTAAAAGCCGTGTTCATGGAGAACATCAAGGACGCGCGCCTGCTCAAGCAGATAGCGGCTGAAAGCGGTGCGCACATCGGCGGCACGCTGTACTCCGATGCGCTGGCGGCCAGCGGGCCGGCCAGTACCTTCATCGGGCTGTTCGAGTACAACCTGAATACGTTGTACGACGCGTTGCGCCGGCCATGATTTGCAAGCGCCCTTGAACGAACTTCCGTGGGAGCAAAGCTTGCTCGCGACGCGCACGAGCCTTGCTGCCACAGATCAACCAGCTCATGTACGCCAGAGCGGGATTCAAGCCCTCGGCTTGACCGTCCCGCAATCCTGCCCCAGCCACACGGCGCGAGTGTCCAGGCTGCCGTTCTGCTGGATGCCGGTGGCATTGAATGTGCCGTTCACCGCCGTAGTGAATTCCCGATCACTCTGGAATGTCGCGACCCCATTGCCTTGGGCTTTCGGACAACTGAAACGAAACTTCCACTGATTGCCGGTGCGCTCGGTGATCTGCTGCTTGCACCCCGATTGCGGGTCTTGCAGCGGAATGTCATTGGTCTGGACCTGCTCCGGGGTCAGGCATACGCGAATACCCTTTCCACCCATGGTGATGCCCTGCTTTTCCAGCATCGCCCGTTGCTCCGGGGTGATCTGGTTTTGCAGTTGGCCAAGAATCAGTTGCAGGTCCGGCAGATTCTGGTTGTCGACCTTCATATTGCTTGTAGTCAGTTCCCACAACCCTGGTTGAAGCATCTGCGCCTGAGCCGCCACAGAAACCGACAAACCAATCGTCAGGGCCAAACCCAGCAGACAAACTTTCATCACAAGCACTCCAGAGGACAGGTGGCCGTTAGACGTCTCCCACAGGCTTCGGTTCAGGCTCGGCAGGAGTGAATTAATTAGCGACATCCGTCGTGGAACATGGTCTGTTAAGCATTGAAACTTCAGGAGCAAGGCTGCCCCATGGATTACTTCGGCCCGCATGTTTTCGGTTACCTGATCGCACTGCTTCACACTCTGGGTTCCATCGCCGCCGTTCACGCGGTGCTTACGGTGCGCACCGCTCAGGGTTCCATCGCCTGGGCCCTGTCGTTGGTATTTATCCCCTACCTGACATTGATTCCCTATCTGGTTTTCGGCCGGAGCACGTTCGACGGCTATATCAAGGCGCGCCGGCAAGCCAACGAAGAAATGCGCAAAGCGGTTTCCGAGCTGAACTGGCGGCCATGGGTCGAAGAAGCCCTCGCCGCCCGCGCCTCTGAGGCCTACGCCTCGTTACGGGCGATGCCCAAGCTGGGCCGCACGCCGTGCCTGGCGAACAACCAGGTGCGCTTGCTCATCAATGGCTTCGCCACATTCGAGGCGATTTTCGAGGCCATTGAGAGTGCCCGGGAAGCCGTGCTGATTCAGTTTTTCATCATCCACGACGACCGCCTCGGTCAACGTCTAAAAACGCTGCTCCTGAAGAAAGCCGCCGAAGGTGTTGCGGTGTATCTGCTGTATGACCGCATTGGCAGCCATTCCCTGCCCCACCGCTACGTCCAAGCTTTGCGTGATGGCGGGGTCCATGTCAAAGCCTTCGCCACCCGTAGCGGCTGGCTCAACCGATTCCAGGTCAATTTTCGCAACCATCGCAAAATCGTCGCGGTGGACGGCGTCTTGGGTTTCGTTGGCGGCCATAACGTGGGCGATGAGTACATGGGTGAAAAGCCGCCCTTGGCGCCATGGCGCGATACCCATGTGGAAGTACGCGGGCCCGTCGTGGCGAGCATGCAAGAGTCGTTTGCTGAAGACTGGTTCTGGGCGGCCCGCTCATTGCCGCCGCTCATCCTGCCGGACGCGTACCCGGATGATGGCGTACTCTGCCAGTTGCTGGCCAGCGGCCCGGCCGACGCGTACGAAACCTGTTCACTGTTTTTTGTCGAAGCGATCCATGCGGCCAGCGAACGTGTCTGGATCACCACGCCGTACTTCATTCCTGATGAAGCGGTATTCGCTGCGTTGCGCCTGGCGGTATTGCGCGGGGTAGACGTGCGCATCTTGCTGCCCTCACGCCCGGACCATAAGGTCGTCTACGCGGCGTCGAGCCTGTACGCGTTCGAAGCCGTACGGGCCGGCGTGCGGGTGTTTCGTTATGAGCCGGGCTTCCTGCACCAGAAAGTCGTGCTGATTGACCGGGAAATCAGCGCCATCGGCAGCGCCAACCTGGACAATCGTTCGTTCCGGCTCAACTTCGAGGTGATGCTACTGACCGTGGATATTTCGTTCGCCACTCAGGTCGAGCAGATGCTCGAGGACGACTTCGCCCAAGCGCTGGAAATAGACAAACAGGAAAGCCGGGAGACCCACCGCCTGCAGAAGATCGGCATGCGGATCGCCCGGCTTATTTCCCCGATACTCTAAGTGGCACACATCTGATCAAGGGGTATAGATGTCGTCGCGAGTCCAGGGCAATTCATGGCTGCCATCGGCGTGCGTCTTCACCGCCAGGATCTGGTGCAGGTTGATCCACCCCTTGGCGAATGCGTAGGCGCATCCGGCCAGATAAAGCCGCCAGATCCGCAGCGCTTGCTCCGGCACTTCTTTGGCGGCGGCCTCAAGGTTGTCTTCCAGCCGCTCACTCCAATGATCGAGCGTGCGGGCGTAATGCATGCGCAGGCTTTCCACATCGACAATCTCCAACCCCGCTTCGCTGATCTGGGCGGAAATCATCGACAGGTGCGGCAGCTCGCCATTGGGGAACACATACTTCTCAATGAACTCGCCCGCGCCACGTCCGACCGGGCGGCCATCAGTGTGCTTGGCGGTGATGCCATGGTTCATCACCAAGCCACCCTCGCGAACCGCGCCGAAAAGCGTTTTGCAGTACTGCTGGAGATTGGCATGACCGACATGCTCGAACATGCCGACGCTGACCACCTTGTCGAAGCGACCGTCCTGGGGCAGGTCCCGATAGTCGAGCAACTGCAACTCCACTTGATCCTCCAACCCCTGCGCCTTGACCCGTTCCCGAGCGAGGGTCAGTTGCGCCTGGCTGAGGGTAATGCCGAAGACCCTGGCGCCGAATTCCCGGGCAGCGTAACGGGCCAAACCACCCCATCCGCACCCCACATCCAGCAGATAATCACCGGGTTGCAGACGCAGTTTGCGACACAGATGGCGGAATTTGGCTTGCTGGGCTTGTTCGAGGGTTTCGCTACCGGTCTCGAAATAGGCACAGGAATAAGCCATGTCGCTGTCGAGCCACAGCTGATAGAACGCGTTGGAAAGGTCGTAATGATAGGAAATCGCCTTGGCGTCGGTTTCCTTGTCGTGAACTGAACGCACGGGTTGATTCGCGCCATCGTCTTCCATCAGCGCCTGACTCAGTTCATCACAGACGCGAATGACTTCGTTGATCGAACCTTCGAGTTCCAGCTTGCCTTCTACAAACGCCGCACCCAGCGCGTTCAGACTGGGGTGGGTGAATTGCGCGACCATTTGTGGGTCCTTGACCACGATCGTGACGCTGGGGTCGGCACCCAACGTAAACTCATGGCCGTCCCAGAGCCGCAGCCGAAGCGGTAAATGCAGATTCTGTAAGGCCGGTGGAAGTTGCGCGAGCATGAGATATCCCCCTTGTTTCAGACGACTGAAATGAGGGTAGACCATCCTAGAAAAATAGCAGGCTATCGAATTTATAGCCTTTTTCTATCGCCTTCCACATCTACTGTTCTAACCAGTAACTCCCTGAAGGGGTACACCCTCTGCGTAGCTGACTATGAGTATGGCCTACAGTTCGCCGAAATTCCCCTTTGGTCGAGGGTCTCGATTTTCAACAGCGGTTCCTGAAACCGCAAAAGACGCCCGGCATTACCCAAGACCAGCAACGTGCTCACGTTATGCAGCAATGCCGCGATCATCGCCCCAGCCGCGCCAAGCCAACCGAATGCGGCGAAAGCGATGATCGCCAGCGTCCAGCCCAACCCGATGATCACGTTGACCTGCAACGTGCGCCTGCATCGACGACTCAGGCGCACGCAGGTGCCGAGGCGGCGCAGGTCACTGCCGATCAATACAATGTCCGCCGACGCAAGCGCGATGTCCGAGCCACCCGCCCCCATCGCTATGCCCACTACTCCGGCCTTGAGCGCCAGGGAATCATTGATGCCATCCCCCACCACCATGGGTCGCAAGCCGTGGTCGATCTCGGCCATGACCCGTTTAAGTTTGTCTTCAGGCAAAGCGTGAGCCTGCACTTCGCCAATACCGATTTCCCGCGCCAGTCTGTTGGCTACGCTCTGGCGGTCCCCGGTCAGCAACAACTGGCGCCCCAGGCCCAGCGCCCGCAACTCAGCCATGGCCTGGCGCGCTTCCGGCTTGGTGCTGTCGGCCAACAACAGCCAGGCGATGAACGTTCCCCCCAAGGCCAGGCCGGCAATAGGTCCGTCATGGTCAGGGATCGGCGAAGTCTCGATCCTCAACCGGGCGAACAACTCAGCCCGACCAAGAGCCGCCTCACCTTGGTCGGTCATCGCCACCACACCCAACCCTTGGTGTTCGTGGATTTCGGTCAGCGGCAGATATTTTTCCGGCGCCACCAACCCAGCCAACGCACGACTGACCGGATGGCTGCTGGCCGAACCGAGGCTGGCGGCCAATGGCAGCAGAAAGGATTCATGCTCGCGGACGCTGTCGATGGATTGCAGGCGAAGGATGCCGTGGGTAAGCGTGCCCGTTTTGTCGACGACCAGCGAGGTCAGGTCCGCCAGTTCCTCCAGGAAGGCCGCACTACGGATCAGGATTCCATGACGCGCCGCGACTGCGATGCCGGCAACCGCCGTCGCCGGAGCTGACAGGACCAGTGCGCAAGGACACGCTGCCACCAACACCGCCAGCATCGCCTGGGCGTCGTTTGTAACGAACCAGGTCACCGCCGCCAACAGCAACACCAGCACCAGATAACTGGCGGCGTACCGTTCAAGCAACCGGGTGATGGGCGGCTTGGAACGCTCGGCGTTTTGCATCAGGGCAATGACTCTGCCCAGAGTCGACTCATCCCCCGTGCGAGTCACTTCCAGGCGTAGCAGGCCATCGAGGTTGATCGCGCCCCCAAAGACCTCATTGCCCACCAGCGCCTCCAACGGCACCGCCTCACCCGTAATGGGCGCGGTGTCGAGACTGGCCTGGCCAGACAGGACCCGGCCATCCACCGGCACCCGATCACCGGCGCGCACTTCCACCACATCGCCGGGTCGGAGCGTGGCGTTGTCGACTTCGATTATCGAGCCGTCGGCCTGAACCTTGCGCCCCTGGCTTCGGGTCAGTTGGGCGAGGGCATCGATGGCTTCCTGGGAACCGAGGACGCTGCGCTCCTCCAGCACGTGACCGAAGGTCATGATGATCGGCAACAGCGCAGCCGTCAGCAAATCCCCCGTGGCCCAAGCGCCGAGCATGGTCAGGGCAATCAGTTGATCGGTGACGCCATGCAGGCTCGGATATCGCAAGCTGTACCAGGCCGAACGCATCACCGGTACAGCCACCAACACGGAGGCCGCCCCCCACAGTAGTTGGCTGACAGCGTTCTGCTCCGGCGCCCACCCGCGCCATACCAGACCCAACGCGAGCAGACCGAGGGCAATCATCGCCAGCGTCAGTTGCCGCGCAACCGTACGCTGTTCGCTGGAAGACAACATGGACGCGGTGAGGGTTTCGGCGTTCATTGCTCAGCTCCCTGAATGATCAGGCGGGAATCGTCTTGCGGATCGACCGTTGTCACCGAACCGGCTTGGCGAAGAATGCCGGGTATACGTTCGCGATAAAGGCGTAGCCACATCTGAGGATCGCTCTCCTGAGTCTTCGCCAGGCTGAGGACCGTAGCAGTGTCAGCCGAGGCTTTGGCGAGCCGTTCACTGGCCTGAGCATGGGCAATCTGAAGGGCACGGTCGGCGTCCTCGCGGGCGGTCTGGGTCAGTTTCTCGGCTTCGGTGCGGGCGTTCGCCACGGCTTGGTCTGCCTGCTGGCTAGCGGTCAGTACCGCATTGAACGCACTCACCGCAGGGCCCGGAAGGCTCGATTGCACATCGACGCGCACCACCTCAATCCCTAGCCCCTGCCCTGTCGCGGCAAGATCGGCCAAGCGTCGATTGATGCCCTGGAGCAGATCACTGCGCAAGCGTTCACGACGTTCGGCCGCCTGGTTATCGCGGCCGATCAATTCGGGACGAGCCACGAGAATCGTATCCAGGTCCCGTGCTGCACTAAGGCTTATGGCGCTGCGGGTGACCAACCGGTCCAGCGCCGGCAACACATGCTCGCCCTGTACAACGAAGGCATAGGGCTCGCTGACTTTGTAGAACACCCGCACATCCAACTGCACCACTCCCGCGTCACCGGTCAATAGATAGCCAGAACCGGCCAGCGCATCGCTGACCGGTGAGGCAAAACTGGCGACGCGGTCAGCCTGCAAAGCCGCATCCGAACGCAGCAGGTTTTCAACCCGCCGCTCCAGGACCCGATCCGCCGCCGGCAGCAAGATCACGTGTTCCACCGGACGAGGCCAAGCAAGCAAAAGGCCGGCATTCTGGACTCGATCCAGGGCGCCGAAACGCAGGATCACTGCACGACTCTGCGGATCAATCTGTCGCACATTTGAAAATGCCCAGGCCAGCGCGGCTAAAACCGTGACGGCATAGAGCGCCAGAAAGGCTAGCCGTCCGGCCTGAATCCAGGGGCTGACGGAGGTATTTGTTCCACGTGGAACCAAACTCATGGCCGTGTTCCACCTAAACGTTCCACGGATGGTGGGCCCTCTACCAAGGCGCGAAACGGTGCGGCGTCGGTGCGCAAAATCAGTTTCGTACCCGGGGAAACAATCGTTCCCAAGGTGTCCAGCGAGCGCAGAAGGTTGTAGAGCTGGGGGGACCCGGCGTATGCCTTGCTATAGATCCCGGCAGCTTCAACACGGGACTGCGCCTCGATCTCAGCCGCTTTCACCTTTGCATCGGCCTGAAGAATCCTCGCATCACGCTCTGCGGCAGAACGAATCTGCGCCGCTTCACGCTTACCAATGGCGGTGCGCTCAGTAGCAATGGTTTCACGCTCAGCGCGCATGCGATCCACCGTCGCAGTCAGCGTCACCGACGGTAAGGTCAAGCGCTCGATGCCAACTTGCAGCACCCGAACGCCGTAGGTGCTGAGCAATTGTTGATCAATCTGCTGCCGCAACTGAGCTTCAAAATCGGCGATGCGCACTTGGCTGGCATCGGTGTTGACCAGGCTGGCCAAATCAAAACTGGCGGCGGTGGTTTCCAAGGCTGAACCAACGAACGTGCGAATCTGCCGTGCAGCTTCATCCGGTTGATTCTGCACCGCACGCATAAAGCGCTGAACGTTTTGCGGGTCACCCTGCACCTGCCACGCCACGTAGGCCTGAACAATGATCCGCAATCCGTCGCGGGTACCCACGTCCTGAAGCCCGCTGGAGGTGGTGCGTAATCGCAGGTCCACCGGGATCGCCGCTTCGAACGGTGCCGGCCAGTGCCAGTTCAAACCTGGTTGCAGCAGCACCCGCGCCGGATTGCCGAAACGGGTAATGACCGTCGCCTCTCCCGAGCGCACTTGCACCAGGCTGGAGGCAGCGATAGCAAACGCCACCAGCAGCGCCGCCCAGCCCACCCGGCCCCAAGGAAACGGGCCGGCCACATGTGGATCGTCATGATGGTGATGATGCCCGTGGTGATGGTGGTGGCCGGCATGAGCGTGACCGGGATGATCATGGTGATCATGTGAAGAAGACTGGCTCAATGGGCAGCTCCTGGCTGGACCGGGTTAGGCGGCGAGGCGGGATCCGCCGGCAGCGTGAACGTACGCAAATCGAGGGTGGGCGCGTTGCTCCCAGCCCCCAGGCGATGATCGAGAATCAGCAGCTTTGCATTGCCAAGTCCCTGGCTTAGCTGGCTGAGGTATTGCTCCAGCACAAAAGCATGGCCAGCCGTTGCGTAGGCTTGGCGTTCGGCGTTGAAGCGCAAGTCGGCGGCTTGGGCGGTCGCATTGATTTCTCGGGCGGTGGCTTGAGCCTGGTCATGGACGATGCTGGCTTGCAACTGCGCCTGGTTAGTCTGCTGCGCTGCGGCACCACGCTCCCGGGCGATCAGGGCCTGGGCGCCAATCTGCGCCGCTTGCACGCCGTGATAGGCATTGGCGGCGCCGGCCGGCGGATGAATCGCTTCGACCACCGTCGCCAGAATTTCCACACCGCTGTCGAGCCTCTGCAAGTCGGCCTGTACGGCACGGCCGATTTCATCCGCCAGACTGACCCGATCGACACCCAGCAAACCATCGAGCGTCCGCGAGGCGAACTCATGCACCAGAACGCGGCTGGCGGTGCTGCCGATCAGCGCGGGCACATCGGCACTGTTGTAGGTGGCCGCCAGTGCCGCCGCGTCGGTAAGGCCGATGCGATAGACGAAACGCACGTCCATGTTGACGATCTGGAAGCTCTGCTGATCGGCCCGGCGGCTGGCGATGACTTGGGATTTTTCGTTCACATGACTGGCGTCCCACAATCGATTGGCAGCCGCGGGCGCCGGTCCTTCCGCTGAATCAGCCTCGGTAACCATCCGGTTGCCGCCGACGCTGGTGGCCAGTTCATGCACGACGCCGTTCTCGACGTTCAACACCCTGCCCAACGGCCACGGCAAGCCGACTTGCAGGCCAGGGCCGAATACTTCCACCGGTTTACCAAAGCGCTCGTAGATGCCCCGCCCTTGCAACGGAACCTCATGCACACCAGTCAGCAGCCACCCCACCAAGGACACTAGCGCCACCACCGGCAAAAAGGCGCGACGCATGTAGCTGAACGCCCAGATCTGACGCAAGTCGATCCCGAAATGACTGTGCAGCTCATGTTGCAGCGCCGACAACGGCCGTGGTGGCCAGCGCAGCAACTCGGCGATGACACTTCGGCCCAGCAATGATGGCTCTTGGGAATCCCGGCGCGGGCTGAACAACGACAGCAATGCGCGCAGTAACAATTCCGCCGCCACCAGAGCCGGCAGCACCCCCATCAGCACGGCCAGGCGCACCGGCCAGATGGACGTTGGTGCGGCGAACAGCACGCACAAGGCGCCCAGCACCAGTACGACAATCGCCACCCGGGTCAGCTGAGCCAGCGCCTGGGCCTCCGGCCATTGCTGAGGGGATTGCTGGACCCACTGACGCTCCAACACCAACAACCCGAACGCCAGCAGTAAAGAGAGCACCGCTCCCACACTGGCCGACACGCCGAGCTCGGTCGCAGGTAATTCCAGGTTCCAGGTTTGCTCCAGACTGAACAGCACCAGGAGTGCCCAACCGAGCAGCCACAACGTGGGGCCGCCGATGTGCTTGAGCAGGGCGATCCAACGGACACTGATTCGATCCAGCAGGCGCTCATACCAGCCATGGTCATCCACTGGCGGGGTTTCAGAAACCGGGATATCCATAACCGGCATCAGCGCCCTGCCCCGCCACTGGGTGATCCACCAGGCCGATTGCAGACCCGCCACCAGCACCCATACTCCGGCACTTTGACTGACCAGCAGCGGCGGCCACATCGACTGCGGCGAGAACAACCCGATGAAAAACGCCACCACCAGGCCCAGGCTCGCTACGCCACCCAACCCGAAGGCGATCCGCCTCAAGCGACGCCCCTGAAAGAGCGCCTGCTGGAACCGCGGCAACTGGGCTACCTCTGCCCCCTCGACATCAAGATCGATTTGCATACCACCCCGACGCGGCTCTGTTACATATCGTTACCTTATAACGACTCTTGTGAAATTTATGTTTGAGCACCTTCTCGCAAATTCTCGACCCTGGCCCTTGACCGAGATATTCGAGAACGCACATATTACGATCATAATTTTTCTCAAGCAGAGCGGGAGAAGCGCCATGAGCAACTACGACGTGATCATTCTGGGCGGTGGCCCCGGTGGGTATAACGCGGCGATTCGCGCCGGACAGTTGGGCTTGAAGGCCGCCTGTGTCGAGGGCCGAGCCACCTTGGGCGGCACCTGCCTGAACGTCGGTTGCATGCCCTCCAAAGCATTGCTCCACGCCTCGGAGCTGTACGAAGCGGCCATGGGAACGCCATTCGCCAATCTGGGCATCGAAGTCAGCCCCACCCTCAACCTCGCTCAAATGATGAAGCAGAAGGACGAGAGCGTGGCAGGCCTGACCAAGGGTATCGAGTTCCTGTTTCGCAAGAACAAGGTCGAATGGATCAAGGGCTGGGGCCACATCGACGGGCCCGGCAAAGTGACGGTCACTGGTGAAGACGGCGGCAAGACCACACTGAGCGCCAAGGACATCGTCATCGCCACCGGTTCCGAGCCCACTCCCCTGCCGGGTGTGGCGATCGATAACCAGCGCATCCTCGACTCCACCGGTGCATTGTCCTTGAGTGAAGTGCCGAGTCATCTGGTGGTGATCGGCGCAGGCGTCATCGGCCTCGAATTGGGTTCGGTCTGGCGGCGCCTGGGCGCTGAGGTCACGGTGGTGGAATACCTCGATCGCGTCTGTCCTGGCGTGGATGGCGAGGCCGGCAAGACCTTGCAACGGGCCCTGGGCAAACAAGGCATCCAGTTCAAACTGAGTCCCAAAGTCACCGGCGCCACGTCTTCGGCCAGCGGCGTGCAATTGCAGGTTGAGCCTGCAGCGGGCGGCGAGACGCAGCTCTTGGATGCAGATTATGTGCTGGTCGCCATTGGCCGTCGGCCGTATACCCAGGGGCTGGGGCTTGAGAACGTCGGCCTCAGCAGCGACAAACGCGGCCTGCTCGCCAACAAGGGCCACCGCACCGAAGCGCCCGGCGTGTGGGTGATCGGCGACGTGACATCCGGTCCGATGCTGGCCCACAAGGCGGAAGACGAGGCCATGGCCTGCATCGAACAGATCGTCGGCAAGGCCGGCGAGGTCAACTATGACCTGATCCCCAACGTTATCTACACCCGTCCAGAACTGGCCAGCGTCGGCAAGACCGAAGAACAGCTCAAGGCTGAAGGCCGCGCCTACAAGGTCGGGAAGTTTCCGTTCACGGCCAACAGCCGGGCGAAGATCAACCACGAGACCGAAGGTTTCGCCAAAGTACTGGCCGATGAACGGACCGATGAAATCCTCGGTGTACACCTGGTGGGGCCGAGCGTCAGCGAGATGATCGGGGAATACTGCGTCGCCATGGAGTTCAGCGCCTCAGCCCAGGACATCGCGCTGACTTGCCATCCGCACCCTACCCGCTCGGAAGCCTTGCGCCAGGCGGCGATGAATGTGGAAGGGATGGCGACACAGATGTAATGCGTGAACTTATCCACAACACGCGGGGAGCAAGGCTTGCTCCCCGCGTATCTGGATGTCTACAAAGCTTAACGAGCCGAAATCCGGGCCTTGCGCTGGCGACGGCTGATCAATCCCAGCCCCAGCGCCACCACCAGCAGGCCACCGGCTATTTGCAGCCAAACCTTATAGGGCCGCAACACCGAACGAATCGGCTCCAGCGCCTGGGTCACGTAGCGTTTGTCCGCGTTACGAAAATCAGGATAAGGGCAGTGGCGGCCAAAATCCCAGGCCCACTCCACGTAAGGGCCATGCTGCACATAACGTTGATACAACGCACGTTGCTCCGCCAGACTGGAGTTGTACCCCACCGCGGCGCACAGCACCGCCGCAAACGCATGGCTGGTATGGGGCAGGTTGTCGGCCGCCTGGCTCGCCAACGCCGTGGCGACAAAACGGTAATGATAACGCGCGTCCGGTTGCGCGGCGCTGGCCTGCTGGCGTTGCCACTCGCCTTCGCTGATCAGCGGTCCAACCTTCAGGTCGGCGGGTTCAAGGCTATAGTTGCCGCCAAAGGTGGCGTAGTCCGGCGCCATCTCGTAACCGAGCAGTTCCATACCGTGGGTACGCGCGAACCAGGATGCATTGAAATACGCCTCGGCCCGTCGAGTGGGCCACCACCTGGACTCGGCCTCCTGGCGCAACTGCCCATACGCTCGGGCCTGGTTCTGTAGCTCGACGTTGTCGAAGTAGTCCGGCGCCTCGTCGTAACGTCCTTCTCGCAGCAAGCGACGCCCCAGCAGATTGCGCAGGTTCGCGGCCACCGGCAGTTGCACGTAATTGTCGCGATCCTGCTGGCTCAACGGCGGCACCGCCGGGACTTGAGCATCGACGTACTGCTTGAGTTCGTCGACGGTCAGCACCCGCTCAGCGACCGTAGCGGCGTCATACCAATAAATGCTCTGGCTACGGTAGAGCTGATCGAAGGCTTGAAGGTAATCGCCCCGTTGCAAGGCCAGGATCGCGCTTTCGCCTTCGACCCGGCACTTGGGTTGCACGGACTCGTAATTCCAATCCGGCGTGCGTCGCTCGCCCCACGACTCGTCTTTGGGAAACGCCTGGGCGGCTTTGGCATAGGCCGCCGCCGCGGCGCCTTTGTCACCCTCGCGCACCGCCAGTTTGGCCCGCAGCCACCAGGCCAGCCCGCTATCCCCGGCCTTTTCCAGGAACGCCTTGGCGGCGGCATAATCGCCTTGCTGATAGTTCACCGCCGCCAGACGGTCGGCATTATCGAGGCTGTCACGGGTGCTGGCTTGCAGCAACTTGACCAGCCGCTTCTCGCCGGCCGGTTGCTCACCGAATGACCAACCGATACGGCTGAGCAACGAAGCGGTGAGCAGTTGCTGCACTGCTTTGCCTTTGAGCTGGCGCATCAACTGCTCGTCCGGCAGCTCGCTCAGGTCACCGACCAATTGTTTCAACGAACTGTAGCCGACCTCGGAGCCCAGCAGGTTCTGGCTGGCGTAGAGTTCAATGGCACTGTTCCAATCGTCACGGGTGTAGGCAACCCGGGCTTCTTCGCCGAGGCTGGCGACACCCAACTCCAACGGGTCACTGAAGCCACTGATGCTCAACTGACGAGCCTGACGGAACGCCTCTTGAGCCTGCTCCAGCAATACGGCCGGTTCACCGTTGCCCGCCTCGCTGCTCATGGCGAACAAGGCTCGTCCCAGGGAATACGCGGCCCATGTGCTGCGCAACCGGCGCTCGTGCGATGGCAACGCGAGCAACTGACGGAACGAATCGACCGCCAGCGCATGCTCGCCGGCGTTGAAGGCTGCCGCGCCGATCGCGTACAGCCGCAGTTCGGCAGGCAGATTCGCCGCTTCGGTGGTGACCTGCTGAACGTCGGTCAGCGCCCGCACCCGCTCCACCACCGCTTGCTGCGGCGGGGTCAGGCCAAGCCGTTCGGCCTTGTTGCGTTGTTCGACGTAGGCAGGCACATCACCATAACGCTGATCCGGGTTGGCCGTCGCATCGGAGGCCGACTTGAGCCCGGCTATGGCGTGGCCGAGGCGACTGATCTCGAAGCGAAAGCTGCCTTCGGGCAGATCCGCCAGCGATTGGCTGCGGTTATCCAGCAGGCGCATCGGGAAATCCGGTCCGCAGGCCAGCACCTGGCCCAACGGCAGGCTGAGGCTCAGACAGAGCAGACGACTGGGCCACTTACGGGTGAACATTGAAACCTCCTTGGTCAATTTTCGTACAGCGCGCCCAGCCAACGGCACGCTGGGCGCCGGCGGCCAGGCGGCCTTCCTGAATGCGGGTGAAGGTAAGCAGTCCGGGAGTTTGTTGCAACGTGTACCCCGCCAGCGCATCGGCACCGTCGCAGGCGCCAACGACCAAGGTCAGGCGTTGGGGCCAGGGGCTGTCGAGATTGCCCTGGTTAACCAACTCAATATCGTAAAGCCCGTCCTGTTCACGCACACGCAAGGCCAGGCGACTATCCAGGCGGTCTCCCCGCGCAACGGCACCGAGGGTGGTCAAACTCCAGGCACGTCGGTCATCCGCCAGCGGCAGGCGAAACCAGATCAGCCCGGCCAGATGTGTCGGCGGGTCGGCCCGCAGTTCTGTCACCAGCCCGGCCACTTGCTGCGGGTCGGCCAGCAGCTCACGACGTTCGCCGCCTTGATCGATCGGCACTTCACTTTCAACCACCGGCACACCACTGTCCTGAGTCAACAGCGCCATGCCGTAGGCTGGCAGGGCCAGATAGAACGGTCGCGTGGTAACACCGCTCCAGCGTTCGGCCCAGCGCAAAGCCTGTTTCGGGTCGAACAGCCCCTGCCGGGGATCACTGACCGCATGGACCTGCAACACGCTGCTGTCCACCGTCCGCAGCAGCCCTGGCAACGCAGGGCTGTCGAGCCAGGCAGGTAATGCCGTGATGCTCAGCCCCAGCGTGGCGGGCAGGGCTTGCCGCAAGCGGTTCAAAAATGCGCCATAGGCAGGCAGTCGCGCACTACCGGCGTCGTGGTCGATCTCGATCCCTACTGGGGCCAGGCCTTGCGCTTGCCAGTCGCTCAGCAGCTGCTGGATCTGCGCGATCACATCGTCCTGATCCAGAAATTTGAGCTGACCGTCCAGGCGTATCACTGCGATCAGCGGTCGACCGTCAGCCTTGAGCAGTTGCGCATCGATCCGCGCGCGGCTCCAGCCGGCCTGGGGAAAGGCCTGCAAGGCAAGAATGCGCAGGCTGGAAAAATCCCTGTGGCTTTGTTGCAGCGCCGGCACGTGAGCCGGCGTCCACTGGCGCTGCCAGACATAGAGTTGTTGATCGAGAGCCGGTGGCGGGGACTGTTCACAGCCGCTTAACAGCACTGCGGCAAGGATCAGCGATAGCCGGAAAAGAAAAGCCATGGAGTTTCAGCACCCAAAAAAGGCTGGCAGATTAACCCCTCCCGCGCCAGCCACAAATGAATTCATCCTCAGTCCCTGTCATCCAGGCTTACGCGCAATAATCACCTGACTCTTGGCCACCACCGCGTCCAGCGCCTGCTTGATCTGCGCGCCGCGTGGCGAATTGAGCACCGCTTGCCAGGTGTCGGCCCAATGGTTGAGCAACGGGTGGTCGGCATTGCTGAAATCGACTTTCGCTTCCCAGAACAACAGCATCCACATCGACCAGTAGAAACCGTACTGGCTGTGGCTCAACACCTCCAGCCCGGCCTCGCTGACCATCGCCTTGAACTGCTCTTCACTGATGATGCGAATGTGGTTGGGCTTCTGGAAATACTCCGGCGCGGCGATGTCTTTTTGCAGATCTTCGGAGCTGGGGTGCGGCACGCTCAACAGGTACAGCGCGCCGGGCCGGCCGACCCGGACCAGCTCGGCGAGAAACTGCGCCGGGTCGTCGACATGCTCAATGACTTCCGTGGACACCACGCGGGTGACCGTACCATCGGCAATGGGCAGCGGGTTGCAGTCGGTCACATGGCATTCGACGTCACGCGCCGGAGTGTCGCTCAAGCGCTGGCGGGTGGCCTCGACCTTGGCCGCGTCGATGTCGGCGATGATAATCTTCGCCCCGCGCATGCCACAAAAATGCACGTTGCCACCGTCGCCGCAGCCAACGTCCAGCAATATGTCCTCAGGCGCAACCGGGAAACCGCTGAACAGCTCTCCGGTTTGCTGATTGAACCAGCCGCTGAGCATCGCATCGTGCAGCCCGAGCATATAGGGATCGACCTTGTCGGCCGCTGGTGTTGCGGGCGCGGGCGTACCCGTGGTGAGTTTCTTCAAAAGGCTCAGCATGAAGGGGCTCCAGAGACGGGAAGGACGGGACGGGCGGCACGCAGGCGTTCAACCAGTTGAGCTCCGCGCTGGCGCATGGGCATTTCAACCATCCGGTAGTTGAGTTCGCTCAACAGCCCGATCAGCGTCAAGGCACAGGCAAGGGCCAGCCAGGGATCACTCGCCATGTCCGGCGACCCCAACGGGGCGAAACGAAACCACAGCTCGCGCAGCAGGAAAAACACCGGGATGTGGATCAGATAAATCCCGTAGGAGCGGCTGCCAACCCAGGTCAACGCGGTTTTCAAAGGGCTGCGGGGCAGGAGATAGTCCCGGTCATAGGAGGCCACCCATACCAGCACGGCACTGAGCAGCGCGATGACCCCAAGACGGTAGAACGACAGATTGAAGTGTTCAGTGGCAATCCACGCCATCACGCCCCCCAAAACGACGATCAGCAACATCCCCGCTCCGGGCCAGCGCAGCCACTTGGGCTCGAACCGCCCGTACCCGTGCCGCAAGCTCCAGATCGACAGCAGCACGCCGAGGGCCAGGGCGTCGGTGCGGATCACCGAGAGCCATACCGCACGCCAGGTGAAAAACTGTACCAGCACCACCGCCAGCAACACCCAGACCAGATACCGGCGCGAGACGAACACCAGCAGCGGCAGAATCAAATAGAACTGCTCTTCCAGCGAGAGCGTCCAGTAAACAAAGCTCGCACCATATTCATACCGCATGAATGCATCAGCAAAACGCAAATTGGCGAATTGCAGAAAACCGGCCAGGGTCGCCTGTACGTTGGCTTGCACACTGCCAAACGCACCGGAACGATTAAAAAACAACGCAGCCAGCAGCATCAGCAGCAACCAGAGCCACGCCGACGGCAGCAGGCGAAACGCCCGGCGAATCCAGAATTCGCGGGCGGTGGCCCAGAACTGCCGAGAATTGTCACAACCGCGCAGTTGCGGGATCAGACTGCGGCCAATGACAAAGCCCGATATCGCGAAGAACAGATCCACGCCCCACCATAGTTGGAAGCTACCGGAAAGAGCCGACAGACGCGGCCATCCGCCGGGAAACGGCATGCCTTGTACGTGATGAAACAACACGCCCATCACCGCAACGGCGCGCAACAACTCGATGTCCATGATTCGCTTGCTGCTCATGCTGAGCTCCGGGTGGCAGGATCAGGTTTGCGGGCAATGATGACTTGGCTCTTGGGCATGAATTGATCGAGGACCTGCTTGATCGCCAGGCCATCGGGTCGTGTCAGCACGCCCTGCCAGAGAGTCGCCCAGCTCTCCATCAGCGGCGGGTAAGGCGCCTGGATCCGGTCACGCACCGCCCCCTCGAGGGCTCGTCCGGCCGCGCGTTCACTGGCCCAGAAAAAAATCATGCCCATGACCCAGAAAAAGCCGCTGGCCTGGCGATGCTCAATGACCAGCCCCGCGTCCTCCACCAATGCAGCGAATCGTTCGGCACTGAAAATCTGCACATGGTTGGGAGACTGGAAGTAACCCGGCGGTGCGATGCCCTGCTGTAAATGCTCACCCACCGGGGCCGGCACGCTGAGCAGGTACTGCGCCCCTGGCCGACCCATGCGCACCAGTTCGGCCATGAACGGCTCGGGTTGGTCGACATGCTCGAGCACTTCCATGCACACGATTTTGTCAGCGCAGCCATCGGCCAGCGGCAGCGGCAGGCTATTGCTGACCAGACCCAGAAACGGCGCGCGGGTCTGGGCCTCGACCTGACGGGCCAGGCTGCGCACCTTGTCGTGCTCGCTGTCGGTAAAAATCACTGAAGCGCCTTGGCGTACTGCAAACAAGGTCGCCACGCCCTCCCCGCAACCAACGTCCAACAAGGTGTCCTGGGCGGTGATAGCAAAGCCTTTGAGCAGCTCGCCGCTGTCGTTGAGAAACCAGCCGTCGAGCATTGCATCGTAGAGGCCCACGTCACGGGGCGACACGGCGCCAGTCGATAGCGGCGCGGCAGGTACGACGGGCGGCCTGAGCCACGCCAGCAACCGCCCGATCATGGCTGCTGCGCGTTCCGGCGACGCTCCAATACCTGTTCAAAAAACACCCGCAGACGCTGCTCGGCGTTGGCCTGGCTGCAGAACGTTTCCAGACTGCGCACGGCATGGGCCGACATGCGGCGATAACGCTCGGGGTCGTTTTTGGCCACGTCGTAGCTGGCGCGATAGGCCGAGCACAGCGAGTCCCAATCGGTGACATAGCGCAGGGTTCGAAACGCTGCACGCGGGTCGTGGGGCCAGGCAGTCAGTTCCTCGGTGCACTCGACGACGAAGGCATTGTCGTGGTCGATGTAATCGGCCATCGCCGTGTTCACGGGTGCAATCGCCGGCCGGCCGCAGGACATGAACTCCATCAGGGGCAAGCATTGGCCTTCGCCGTAAGAGCAGTTGACCACATAGCGAGTGGCCTCCACCAACCGCTCGTAGTCCGCGTCCGCCAGGTAACCGTGGATCAGCACGATGCGGCAACGGTATGACTGGTTCTTGTAGACATGGTGCAGCATGTCGTTGAGAGCGGCGGTGACGTCGTGGTGGGTCAGCTTGAGTACCAGCGTTGCGTCAGGAACGTCGCGGAACGTCGCGCAAAATGCGCTTATCATGTCCTTCCAGTTCTTGCGTCCATCGTAAGGGTTGAAGACCGACGTATACACCACTCCGTCCAGAAGCAGCTCGCAATCCTGGGCCGGCGCATCAAAAACCAGCGCCGTACCGGCCTGGTGCGCTGGCGGACCGTAGGGCCGCAGGTCGACGGTGCGGCTGTCGATCAACAGCCCGCGCAACTGCAGGCGCATGTGATCGACCGTCGGTCGCTGGGCCAGCACCGCACCGCGCGCGTAAAACCGGTCCCATACCGGAGCGGCAATGGCAACGATGGGGAAGTCCGCCCCCATTACCTCCCGCACGGCGTGGACGGTGAAGCTGGAATGGGTAATCGCCATACCGGTCGCGCCAAGGACCACTCGCCAGTCGTGCCGCGGCTCACCCTGCCAGCTTTCGGTTGGGATGGTGCTGAACTCCCAGGCGAAGACGGGAATCGTCGGGCAGGCGTAGTGGGCATCTGTGCGATGGGGCGGGGAAAAGGACAGGAAGACACAATCCTCGCCGCGCCCCAGGCAATCGGCATATAGCTGATCGACTTCTTCTTCCGGCCGGGTCACTTCAATGACGTGTCCCAGCCGCTCCAGTACTGGGCGAAACTCCTTGAGCACGAAGTAATAGCTGTATTCGGGTTTGCCGAGGTTCGCCAGAATGTTGCTCTGATTGGTTTCCGAATAAACGATGATCAGCATGATGTGGAGCCCACCTGGGCCAGCAGCGGCGCATTCTCGGCACGGCCTTGCGGGGCCAGGAAATCCACCAGGCGCTGCTGCACCGGGGTAAAACCGCAATAGCGACGCATGCGCTCATTCGCCGCCACCGCCATGGCCTGGTAGGCCTGCGGCTGATGCCGGGCCATGGCGTAGCTCTGTTGGTAAGCAAGTTTCAGCGATCCCCAGTCGGGCCGATGGCGCAGGGTGCGGTACAAAATGCGCGAATCTTCCGGCCAGATGGTGGGTTCATGGCTGGATTTGACGATAAAGGCCACCTCGCTATCGATGTAGTCACGCATCGCCGTGTGGTCCGGCGCGATGGCCGGGCGCGCGCAAGACATGAACTCCATCAGCGGCAGGCACAAGCCTTCGCAGCGCGAAGCATTGACGTAAAAACTCGCCGCACCGTACAACCGGGCGAATTGTTCGTCCTCCAAATAGCCATGCATCACCACTACCCGACAGCTGAACGGCGATAGCTGGGACAGCAGCGTGAGCAACTCGACGTAGTAGGTCGACAGGTCGTTCTGGGTCATTTTCAGCACCAGCGTGGCGTCCTCGACGTCCCGCAGCGCCCAACAAAATGCCGTGATCAAGTGATGCCAGTTCTTGCGACCGTCATCGGGGTTGAACACGCTGACATAGACCACCCCGCTGACTTGGGTTTCCACCACCCGATGGGTATCAGGCAGCACTGCTTGGGGATGTTCCGGTGACGCCGACTCTGGAGTGGACTCGACGACACCTGGCACAGGCCGCGTCGGGCCTCTCATCAGTCGGCTCACCAAAATGCGCACCGGCACTGGCACCAGGTCGCGAACCGCTTCGCGATACCAGCACAACAGATTGTGCTTGATCAGCCACAACGGCCCTTGGGTAGCCTTTGCGGTCAAGGCGCGCAGCACTTCGCGCAGGTAATGCCGGGAGATGAAAGCGCGGCGCCGCCACGTCAGGGCCGTAGGTTCGCTGGACGCCCTCCCCGATGCCCCTTCGGCAAGCGGAGCGATCAAGCCATCTGCCGACAGCCCAAGAGGGCGGCTGTCGATGATGCAGCCCTTGATCTGCAAGAGCGTGCCCGGATTGACCGGTGTGATGGGATATTGCTCACGAACCGCAGCGAAGCGTTCCCACAGCGGCGTGGGCAAGACCAGCACCGGGAAATCCTCACCCAACGTACGACGGATCGCCTCGGCCGTGTGGCTGGACAGGGTAATCACCCGGCCATGGCGCGCCAGCGTGCGGCTCCAGTCATGGCGCAGGTCGTCATCCCAGTGCTCGGCCGGAATCGAATCGAATTCCCAGGCCACCACGCAGACCATGGGGCACAACAGATCGACGGGCGTCTTGTGGGGAGGTGAAAACGAGAGAAACAGACAGTCCTGCCCCGCCTGCTGCAACGTTTGATAGAGCGGATCGACCTCGGCAACCGATGACACCACATGCACCCGGCCCAGGCTTTCCAACACGGGGCGATAAGCCTTGAGCACAAAGTAATAACTGTACTCAGGGCGGCCGAGGCTCTGGCTGATGGAGTGATCGTTTACGTCCGAGTAAAGAATGAAATTCATGGCATCCCATCATGGAGCGGCCATCCCGGCGACTCCACCTCATGACGGTCGACTCACGAACCGGCCCGGCCAGGAGGCCGTTGCTCGTCGATTGTCTGCGTACCCGTCTCGTTCTTGTCTTTAGTGGCCCTTGCCCCGTGGTTCGACTTGAAATCGACATCGCAGGGATCGTGACAAGGGGCATTCTAACCACATCAACCAAGGGTTCGTGAACAGGCGAATGAGAATAAACCGGCTATAAATATGAGAACTGACCGGTCACGATTTACATGGTTGAAATTGCTTCGAAATTGGCACAGATTGGCAACCAAACAACTACAACAAACGCTTCATCTGGGCTGACTTTCAACTGGGTTTCTCCGAACTTACGGAAATATCCTACTCAGATCCGCACCAGACGAAGTTTGCATCGAGAGGGCTGGTGCTTGAAAAAACGTCTGTTCGTAACAGGCCTCGGCGGTTTCGTAGGACGCCACATCAAATCTCGCCTGGATGCCCCCAATTCCAGTTGGCAGGTGATGTCCGTCCCAAGCCGTTATGACCTGACAGACGGTAGATCCCTGGAAGGTCTCTGGCCCGAGATCCCCGATGCCGTGATCCACCTGGCAGGCCAGACATTCGTTCCCGAAGCCTTTCGCGATCCGGCCCGCACCCTGCAAATCAACCTGCTTGGCACCTTGAATCTTCTCCAGGCCCTCAAGGCCCGGGGGTTCACCGGAACATTTCTGTATGTCAGCTCTGGTGATGTGTATGGCCAGGTCAATGAAACCCAGCTCCCCATTACCGAACTGCACGCCCCTGCCCCGCGCAACCCCTATGCCGTCAGCAAGCTGTCAGCCGAACTGCTGAGCCTGCAATGGGGCATGAGCGAAGGCTGGCCGGTACTGGTAGCCCGCCCTTTCAACCACATCGGCACCGGTCAGAAAGACAGCTTCGTCATCGCCAGCGCGGCCCGGCAGATCAGCCGCATCAAGCTGGGCCTGCAATCGGCCCAGTTGCAAGTGGGCGATATCGATGTCACCCGCGACTTTCTTGACGTAGGCGATGTGATTTCAGCCTACCTGGCGTTGCTGGATCACGGCGCGCCGGGGCAGACCTACAACATCTGCTCGGGTCACGAGCAAAGCATTCGCAGCCTGATCGAACAATTGGGCGACATCGCCCAGGTCGATGTGCAATTGATCCAGGACCCTGCGCGTCTTCGCCGCGCAGAACAGCGTCGCGTCTGCGGTAGCCCTGCCAAGCTACGCCAGGCCACGGGATGGACGCCTGAAACAACAACACAACAATCCTTGCGGGCGATCCTGTCCGACTGGGAGATACGGGTACAACAAGAATGAAAAGTGCATTGATCACAGGGATCACCGGCCAGGACGGCGCGTATCTGGCCAAGTTACTGCTCGACAAGGGTTACAAAGTCCATGGCCTGGTGGCCCGGCGAAGCAGCGATTCGCGCTGGCGGCTGCGCGAGACCGGGATCGAGAACGACATTGTTTACCTGGACGGCGACATGGCCGATGCCTGCTCGGTACAACGCGCCGTGATCAAGTCAGCGCCGGACGAGGTGTATAACCTGGCCGCGCAGAGTTTCGTCGCCGCTTCCTGGAACCAGCCGGTGACCACGGGAATCGTCGATGGCCTCGGGGTGACCCACCTGCTCGAAGGCATTCGCCAGTTCAGCCCTCAAACCCGTTTCTACCAAGCGTCCACCAGCGAAATGTTTGGCCTTATCCAGGCCGAGCAGCAGGATGAGCACACCCCGTTCTACCCACGCAGCCCCTATGGCGTGGCGAAACTGTACGGCCACTGGATCACCGTCAATTACCGCGAAAGCTTCGGTCTGCACGCCAGCAGCGGCATTCTTTTCAATCATGAATCGCCCCTGCGCGGCATCGAATTCGTGACGCGCAAAGTCACCGACGCCGCTGCGCGCATCAAGCAAGGCAAACAGCAGGAGTTACGCCTGGGCAATATCGACACCAAGCGCGACTGGGGTTTTGCCGGCGATTATGTCGAAGCCATGTGGCTGATGTTGCAACAGGACAAACCCGACGATTACGTGGTTGCCACAGGCGTGACCACCACTGTGCGCGAGATGTGCAGGATAGCCTTCGAGCATGTGGGCCTGGACTACCGTGACTTCGTGAAGATCGACCCGGCGTTTTTCCGCCCGGCTGAGGTGGACGTGTTGCTCGGCAACCCGGCCAAGGCCCAACGGGTTCTTGGCTGGAAACCCCGGACCGACCTCGACACCCTGATTCGCATGATGATGGATGCGGACATGAAACGCGTCGCCAAGGAGTAGGCCATGCTGATTCCCATGATTCTCTCCGGCGGTGCCGGCACGAGGTTGTGGCCGATGTCCCGCGAGGGCCATCCCAAACCCTTCATGATCCTGCCTGACGGCCAGTCGCTGCTGAGCAAGACCTACCGACGCGCCGCCGGGTTGTTCGACGGCCGCGGCGACATCGTTACCGTGACCAATCGCGAGTATTACTTTCAGAGCCGCGACCACTACCAAAGCGCCCATCTGGCACGCCATCGCGGCCATTTCGTACTTGAACCGACAGGCCGCAACACCGCGCCAGCCATCGCCACGGCGACGCTCGCGGTGCAAGCCGTGCACGGTGACGATGCCATCCTGATGGTGATGCCCGCAGACCACCTGATCCAGAACGAGGCGGCCTTCAAGGCTAGCGTGGAGCATGCCACGCAACTGGCCAAAAGCGGTTACCTGGTGACCTTCGGCGTACTGCCCACGACACCGGAAACCGGCTTCGGCTATATAGAACGGGGCAAACCCCTGGATACCCAGGGCGCTGCCAAGGTCGTGCGCTTCGTCGAAAAACCCGACCTGCAAACCGCAACACACTATCTGGAAAGCGGCCGTTTCCTGTGGAACTCGGGCATGTTCTGTTTTTCAGTCAAAACCCTGTTGGCGGAATTGCAGAACCACGCCCCGGCGTTGCTGGAACAGGCTCGCGCCTGCATAGCCGCGAGCACGGCCGTGGAGACATCAGGTTGCGTGCAACAGGAGCTGTCCGTCGCGCATTTTTCCGAAATGCCGGACATCTCCATCGACTACGCCTTGATGGAGCGCTCCAGCAATGTGGTGGTGGTCCCTGCCGCATTCGACTGGAGCGACATCGGCTCCTGGAGTGCCGTCGCCGATCTGGTGCCCGCCGATGCACAGAACAACCGCGTCAGCGGTGAGGCGTTGTTCATCGACAGCCAGAACAACTATGTCCAGAGTGAGGGACGGTTGGTGGCCGCGCTGGGTGTGGAAAACCTGATCATCATCGACACCGCCGACGCCATCCTCGTCGCCCATTCCGACCGGGCCCAGGATGTACGCCGCGTCGCGCGCCAGCTCAAGGACAAGGAACACGAATCCTATCGCCTGCATCGCACGGTCAGCCGCCCATGGGGCAGCTACACCGTGCTGGAACAAGGCCCGCGCTTCAAGATCAAGCGCATCGTGGTCAAGCCAGGCGCGGCGCTGTCCCTGCAAATGCATCATCACCGCAACGAACATTGGGTGGTCGTCGAAGGCATGGCCAAGGTCACCAACAATGGCTCGGAGGCTCATCTGGTGGCCAA
Organism: Pseudomonas rhizophila; assembly: GCF_003033885.1. Classification (NCBI taxonomy): domain Bacteria; kingdom Pseudomonadati; phylum Pseudomonadota; class Gammaproteobacteria; order Pseudomonadales; family Pseudomonadaceae; genus Pseudomonas; species Pseudomonas rhizophila. The sequence continues at coordinate 5,777,782 of NZ_CP024081.1, forward strand.
GAACGAATCGACGTTCATCCCCGCCGGGCACCGCCATCGGCTCGAGAACCCCGGCGTCATCGATCTGGTGATCATCGAAGTCCAGAGCGGTGAGTACCTGGGAGAAGACGACATCGTGCGCTTCGAGGATCACTACGGCAGGGCCGTCTGATGTTGCTGACCTTGCACCGTGCGCTGTGGAGCTACCGCGGTTTTGTCCTCGGCAGCGTCAAGCGCGAATTCCAGGCGCGCTATCGCAACTCTTTGTTCGGCGCGTTGTGGACCGTGCTCAACCCGCTGTCGATGATCCTCGTCTACACCGTGATTTTTTCCCACATCATGCGCGCCCGCCTGCCGGGGGTGGACGATGGCATGGCCTACAGCGTTTACCTCTGCGCTGGGCTGCTGACCTGGGGGTTCTTCGCCGAGATCACGACCCGCAGTCAGGGCATGTTTCTGGAAAACGCCAATCTGCTGAAGAAGATCAGCTTTCCCAGGATCTGCCTGCCGGTGATTGTGCTGTTCAACGCCGGGATCAACTTCGCGATCATCCTCGGCCTTTTTCTCGGTTTCCTGTTGATCACCGGCCGCTGGCCAGGGATGACGTTGCTGGCGCTGGTGCCATTGCTGGCCCTGCAGGTGATGTTCGCCGCCGGGCTGGGCATGTTGCTGGGGATTCTCAATGTGTTCTTTCGCGATGTCGGGCAACTGTTTGGCATTTGCCTGCAATTCTGGTTCTGGCTGACGCCCATTGTTTACCCGATGACCATCCTTCCGCCGTCGATCCAGCAACTGCTGGCCCTCAACCCCATGACAGCGCTGATGCAGAGTTACCAGAATCTGTTTCTCTACAACCAGTGGCCGGTCTGGAGTTCGCTGACACCGCTGTTGGTCATCGGCCTACTGATGTGCGTCACCGGTTTGCGGATGTTTCGACGCCGCGGCGGTGAAATGGTGGATGAACTCTGATGGGGCATTTACGCGTCAGTGGCCTGGGCAAGGCCTACAAGCAGTATCCGAACCGTTGGAGCCGGTTGTTCGAATGGCTGATTCCCTTTTCTCGCCCGCGTCATCAATTGCACTGGGTCCTGCAGGGCGTCGATTTCGAGATCCAGCCCGGTGAAGCCGTCGGCATCGTCGGGGTCAACGGCGCGGGCAAAAGCACGTTGCTCAAAATGATCACCGGCACCACCCAACCCACCTGCGGCCACATTCAATTGCGTGGCCGCGTCGCGGCGTTGCTGGAGCTGGGCATGGGGTTCCACCCGGACTTCACCGGCCGCCAGAACGCTTTCATGGCCGGGCAGTTGCTGGGCATGCAGGTGGAGGAAATCGAATCGTTGATGCCTGAGATCGAAGGTTTTGCCGAAATCGGCGCGGCCATCGACCAGCCGGTACGCACCTATTCCAGTGGCATGCAAATGCGCCTGGCCTTCAGCGTCGCCACGGCCCGCCGCCCGGATATCCTGATCGTCGATGAAGCCCTGTCGGTGGGTGACGCCTACTTCCAGCATAAAAGTTTTGAGCGCATCCGCAGTTTTCGCAAGGCCGGTACGACGCTGCTGATCGTGTCCCACGACCGCTCGGCGATTCAGTCGATCTGCGACACCGCCATCCTGCTGGAGCACGGGCGCATGGCCATGCGCGGCAAGCCGGAAGAGGTGATGGATTATTACAACGCGATGCTGGCCCAGCGCGAGGGCCAGATCGTCCGCCAGGAAATGCTCGCCAACGGCCAGGTACGTACCATCTCCGGCACCGGCGAGGCCGGCATTGTTGATGTACAGCTGTTGAACAGTCAGGGCCAGCCGGTGGAAGTGGCCGAAATCGGCCAGCCGATGGTGTTGCAGGTGCGGGTCGAAATCCGCCAGGACATCGAGCGGCTGGTGCTGGGTTTCCTGATCAAGGACCGCCTCGGCCAGCCCATGTACGGCATCAACACCCATCGCCAGGATAAAGCCGTGACCGACCTCAAGGCCGGCGAACACGTCACCTTCCGTTTCAGTTTCGACATGCGCCTGGGCAAGGGCAATTACTCTGTCGCGCTGAGCCTGTCCCGACTGGATTCGCACCTGGACCGCAACTTCGAATGGCGCGACTACGGGCTGGTGTTCCACGTCATCAACAATCGCCAGGAAGATTTCGTTGGCTGTTCGTGGCTGCAGGCCCGCACCAGCATCCAGCGCACGGCATTACCAGCGGTTGAGGAACTGACGCAAAAGGAACTGCCATGACTCGCCTGCTGATGGAATGCACCTACGTGTATGAACATCCCAGAGCCAATTCCGGGATTCAGCGAGTAGTGCGCAACGTTATCCGCGAACTGCCGGCCAGAGAGGCAGAACACGAATGCATCCCCGTTGTGATACTGCGGGGCAAGTTGTACGAAGTGAAGAGCCTCGCCCCGTTGCCCTCCAGGGGGCTGGATCTGGTCAGCCTGCGGGTACGGCTGGAGCAATTCGCCAGCCTGTTCTGGCTCAGGCATCGAACGCTCGAACGGCGACGCCCCTTCAGCCAGTCGCGATGGGCGCGCCACGCGTTGTACTTCGGCTGCCGGCTGTTTGCCCTGGGCTTTCTGAGCATTCCGATCCGGGTGCTCGATCGCTTGCTCAAACGCCAGCACGTCCCGACGCGCTGCGTACCATTGCAGCACCGGCCCGGCGATCAGCTGGTGTTGCTGGACTCTTCCTGGCACGCCGATTTCTTTCCTCTGGCCGAACAGCTCAAGCGCGATGGGGTCGGGATTGTATCGGTGATCTACGACCTGATTCCCCTGACCCATCCGCAGTTCTGCGACGCCGGCCTGGTCAAGGTATTCAATCATTGGTTCGACTGGATTGCCCGCACCGCTGACGGTTACATCGCGATCTCCAGCACCATCCGTGATCAGGTTCGGCTGGAGATGGAGCAGCGCGTTGGCGAACAGCAGGTCAGTGAACGTTGGTTCGACTATTTCCACTTGGGCAGCGAACTGGATTTGGCGGATGCCACCAGCGCCATCGACAGCAAACTGCTGCGAGTATTCACGCAGCCCGAACCGGTGTTCCTGATGGTCAGCACCATCGAACCACGCAAGAACCACGCTTACCTGCTCGATGCGTTCGAACGCGCTTGGGCTGCCGGCTCAAAGGCAAGGTTATGCATCGTCGGAAAAATTGGCTGGAAATGTGAGGACTTGATCGAGCGCATAAAGCGTCACCCGCAACTCAACAGCCGCCTGTTTATGTTCAACAATCTTTCGGACCATAGCCTGGAACACGCTTACCAAAATGCCACTGCGCTGGTGTTCCCCTCCTACGTTGAAGGCTTTGGTCTGCCGCTGGTGGAGGCCATGCAACGCGGCTTGCCGGCGATGGGCAGCGACATTGAGGTATTTCGAGAAATCGGCGGTGAATTCATGGCCTATTTCAATCTCGAAGATCCCCAGAACCTGGCAGACCTGGTGACCGGCATGGAAAACAGCGGGGTTTTCCCGGCCAGTCGTCCCCTCGATAAATGGCACTGGCTGAGCTGGCGCCAGGCCAGTGCGCAATTGGTGGAGCGAATCGAGCGACACATCGATGAAGTGATCCTCGACAGGGAAACCGCATGCGAATAGCTCTGAACGCCCGGATTCTCCAGGCGCCACGCACCGGCATCGGCCATTACGTGGCGGAACTGGCTACTGCCCTGGCCCAGGAGCCGGATGTACAGCTGTCATTGTTCCACGGCTGGGGCTGGAGCTCGCAGTTGCCGCAAACGGCCACGCCAGGTTACTCGCGGCTTACACCTTTGCTGCGCCAAGTACCGGGGGCCTATCGGGCGCGGCGCTGGCTGGAACAGAAACGCTTCGATCAGGGCCGTTCCCGCGCCATCGACCTGTATCACGAACCGAGCCTGTGGCCCCTGGCCTTCGAAGGGCCGACGGTGATGACGCTGCATGACCTGACGCACCTGCGCTACCCCGAGACGCAACCACCGGCACGACTGAGGGAAATCGAGCGTCGGCTCAGCCGTGCGGTAGAGCAGTCGCAGCTGATTCTGACGGACTCGCAGTTCATCGCCGATGAAGCCCGAGAACACTTCGGCCTTTGCGCGGAACGCTTGAGAGTCGCCCCGCTGGGGGCTGCTGCACGTTTCCATCCACGCGAACCCGAAGCCATCGATGGGGTTCTCAAAGCCCATGGGCTGGAAGCGGGCCGATATTTTCTGTGTGTCGGCACCCTGGAGCCACGCAAGAACCTGTCGCTGGCCCTGCGCGCCCACGCCAGGCTACCCGAATCCGTCCGTCAGACTTTCCCTTTGTTCATCGTAGGAATGAGCGGATGGCAGCGCGCACAACTCAGCGACGAGTTGAAAAATGCCCTGGCCGGAGGTCATGTTTGTCTCGCGGGCTACTTGCCCGACGAACAGGTTGCCCAGCTATTGGCAGGGGCACGTGCACTGATTTTTCCGTCGCGCTATGAAGGCTTTGGCCTGCCGGTGCTCGAAGCCATGGCCAGCGGCACCCCGGTGATTACCACCCGCTGCTCGGCGATGCCGGAAGTGGCCGGGGCGGCCGGCAATTATTGCGACCCCGACGATCCCCAAGGCATGCGCGAAGCCATGGGCCAGTTGATCGAAGATCGCCTGCATTGGCAGGCGTGTCGTGAAGCCGGGTTGCAACAAGCAGCGCTTTTTTCCTGGCAACGGTGTGCACAGGTGACCGCCCAGGCGTATCGCCAGGTTCTGGGAGGTTGAATGCGAGTCCTGCACTTTTACAAAACCTATCTGCCTGACTCCATGGGCGGCATCGAACAGGTTATTTTCCAGCTGTGCGACAGCAGTGACCGATTGGGCATCGATAACACCGTGCTGACGCTGAGCAACGATCCAGCGCCGGGTCCGATCAGCATCCGACAGCATAAGGTTCATCAGGCCCGGATGGACTTCCAACTGGCCTCCACCGGGTTTTCCTACAGTGTTTTCAAGAAATTCCGCGAGCTGGCTGCCGAAGCAGACGTAATCAACTACCACTTCCCCTGGCCATTCATGGACCTGGTGCATTTTTGCAGCGCCCTGAAAAAACCCTATGTGGTCACCTACCATTCGGACATCGTGCGTCAGCGGCACCTGCTGAAACTGTATCGCCCCCTGATGCGACGCTTCTTGAACGGCGCGGATCGCATCGTCGCGGCATCACCTAACTATGTGCATACCAGCGACGTGCTCAAGGAGTACCGCGATAAGACCCAGATCATTACCTATGGCTTGAACAAAGCCAGTTATCCACAGCGTGACGCTGAACGCATCGCGCAGTGGAAGGCGAAATTGGGCGAGCGCTTCTTTCTGTTCGTGGGGGTGATGCGTTATTACAAGGGCCTGCACATTCTGCTCGACGCCCTCAAAGGCGTGGATTATCCGGTGGTCATCGTCGGTGCAGGCCCGCTGGAGAAAGAACTTCATGCCCAGGCACAGGCGCTGGGCCTGCGCAACCTGCACTTCCTCGGACGCCTGGACGATGAAGACAAGGTGGCATTGCTGGAGCTGAGCTACGCCATCGTGTTCCCTTCACACCTGCGCTCTGAAGCGTTTGGCATCTCCCTGCTCGAAGGCGCGATGTATGGTAAACCGATGATTTCCAGCGAGATCGGCACCGGCACCAGCTACATCAATATCCACAATGAAACCGGCCTGGTGGTGCCCCCCAGCAACCCCGAAGCTTTCCGGGAAGCGATGCGTACCCTGTGGGACAACCCGGCACAGGCCAGGGAAATGGGCATCAGGGCCGAAGAGCGTTACCGGCAGTTGTTCACCTCCGAGGAGATGGGCCGCAAATGGCTGCAACTGTATGAGGCGTTGCTGGAGCAAAAGGCGCTTTCCTACGCGTAACACTCGCCGATGAGGCGAGTGGATAAATCCCCTCGCCTCAAGGCGGCTCAGTGCATTTCAGACGTGCTGTTGCAACCCGGCAACCGTACGCGGCATACCGACGAACCCGGGCAAGGCCTCGATCCGCCCCAGCCATGCACGTACGTGGGGGTAGTCTTCCAGAGACACATTGCCCTCCGGGGCATGGGCGATGTAGCTGTAGCCGGCAACATCGGCAATCGTCGCAACGTCACCTGTCAGATACGCGCTGCTGCTCAAGTGTTGATCAATGACCTTGAGCAGGCTGTGGGAACGGGCGATCACCTCCTCTGCGTTGTAAGGCGCGCCGAATACCGTAATCAATCGCGCCGCGGCCGGCCCCGCATGGAGCGGCCCGGCCGCCACCGACAACCAGCGCTGCACCCGGGCGACGCCGACCGGATCCGTTGGCAGCCAGTGGCCCTTGCCATACTTGCTTGCCAGGTACACCAGGATGGCGTTGGAATCGGCCAGCACCATACCGTCATCGTCAATGACCGGGACTTGGCCAAAGGCATTAATGGCCAGGAAATCTGCCTGTTTTTGTTCGCCTTTGGCCAGGTCAACAAAAACCACCTCGACGGGCAACCCGAGCAAGGAAAGCATCAACTGAACGCGATGCGCGTGGCCGGAAAGCGGAAAGTGATAAAGCTTGATGGGATTCATGGTCGACTCCGTTGCAAGTGACGCCATCAGCAGAACGGCGTCGATGGGGTCATCTTCCGCTTCGACTGAAGACTAGAGAATCACCCGAATATGCAATCCATTGTTTCAAACAGCGAAACAATGTCTCAGCCTTTCAAGGCCGGGTGCTCACGCAATGCACGGACGGTAAAGTCAACAAAACTGCGTACTCGCGCCGGCGCTTTGCGTCCACCTTGGTACACCACATGGATCGGCAGGGGCGGCAGTTCGAAGTCAGCCAGAACGATCTCCAGTTCCCCGTTGGCAACGTTGCCCGCCACCTGATAAGACAAGACCCGAGTCAACCCCAACCCCTGACAGGCCGCCGTGATTGCGGCCTGGTTGGCCGTGACCACCAGTCTCGGCGCGGGTCGCACAGAGAGCGGTTGCCCTGCGTCGATGAACGTCCAGTTTCTGATCTGACCGGTGGCCGATGAGGCGACTACCGGCATGTGCTCCAGATCCTGCGGGTGTGCGGGTCGGCCATGGCGAGCGAAGAGATCAGGGGAACCGCAAACCACCCGTCGTACTTCACCCACACGCACGGCGTGCTGACTGCTGTCGGGCAACTCGCCAATGCGTATGGCAATGTCGATGCCCTCCTCGACCATGCTGACGATACGGTCCAGCAATAAGGCATTGATGCCGACCTCGGGGAATTGCTGCAGGTAATCGACCAGCACCGGCGTGACAAACAACTGACCAAACAGCACCGGGGCGGTAATCGTCAATTGCCCGCGGGGCTGGGCGTGACTGCCGACCGCTGAATCCTCGGCTTCCTGCAAATCCGCCAGAATTCGGCGGCAGTCCTCGAGAAAGCGCTGGCCCGCTTCGCTCAGGTATACGTTGCGGGTGGTGCGCACCAGCAAGGGCGTACCGATACGCTGCTCCAACGCCGCCACGGCGCGTGTGACGCTGGCCGCCGACAGGCCCAGGCGTCGCGCAGCCGCCGAGAAACCGGAGTCCTGGGCCACGGCGACAAAAACCTGCATTTCCTGAAACCTGTCCATTCATCCCCCAATGAGAAACCTTGATACAAGTTGGCTGCGCACCTCAAATCAGCGCCGCACCGCCATTGTAGGGGGCTGCGCCAGCGAACCACAGCGCAACGCGATCGGGCATCGGCACATCGACCCGGTCAATTGCGACTATGCTTGGTACCATCGAGCATACTTTCATGACAACTTAATGACTCGAACCATGGCGTAGGTCTTGTGGACACGGGCTTGCTCGCAAGCCCGTGTCCACAAGATGCGTGCCTGACTGGCGTCCATCGGAAGGCCCCTTTTTGTGAATGTTTTTTACCGCGGCTTCACGCACCCCCTTGCCCCTCTCATCGCCCTGGCCGGATGTGTATTAATCATCCCCATGGGCCTGCGCCTCTCGCTGGGATGGTCCGATCCGCTGGGCTATCTGTCTGACCTAGGCATGGGCGGGTTGCTGGTCGTGCTGCTTTACCGTCGTCCCTGGTGGGTGGCATTACCCATTTTGCTGATCTGGAGCATGCTGACGCTGGCCAGCATCGAACTGGTCAGTGCTGTCGGGCGCATGCCCACCCCATCGGACCTGCATTACCTGACCGACCCGCAATTCGTCGAAAACTCCACCAGCGGCGGCTTCGCCCATCCCTGGCTGGCAGGGGTGCAACTGGCCGCGTTGATGGTCTGGCTGATCGTCCAATGGCCCCGCCGGTTGTATATGGCGCCTCGCTTGCCGCGCCACGCCTGGGCGCTGCCGGTAGTGCTTTTGCTGAGCCACAGTGTGGTGCAAACCTGGCGCCCCAGTGAGGCAGACCAATGGAACCTGTTCAATCTTCCCCACCAACTCGTCACGGCGGCCGTTGCCGCCGGGCAGGATCGAACCCAACTATGGCTTGAAGATGACACAGTGGTTCAAGCCCCGCCCATGGAGGGTCTTACCCGGCTCGATCTTGAAGGCCAGAAAATCCTGCCTGCACCGGGCCGGGCCCGCAACGTCCTGATCATCACCCTGGAAGGCGTTCCTGGCGCCTACGTGGGCGTCAACCGTCAGGCCCTGAAAAGCAGCTATCAGGAGGACCTGATGCCGCACCTCAGTGCCTGGGCCAAGCGCGGCATGAATACACCCGACTACGTCCTGCACAACCATCAGACCATTCGTGGTCTGTATTCGATGCTGTGTGGCGACTACGACAAATTCGACGACGGCACGCCCAAAGGCGTCGAGATGTTGAACCTGAGCCGGCGCAACCAGGCCTGCCTGCCGGCCCAGTTGCGCCGCAACGGGTTCTCCACGCACTTCCTGCAAGGTGCGGGCCTGCGGTTCATGGCCAAGGACCGGATCATGCCGCACATCGGCTTCGACACCACCCTGGGCATGGACTGGTTCACCAAACCTGCCTATCTGGAATTCCCTTGGGGCAAGGACGACAAGACATTCTTCGAGGGCGCGCTGGATTACGTCGGGCAACTGCAAAAGGCAAAGAAGCCCTGGATGCTTACGCTGCTGACGGTGGGCACGCACCAGCCCTACTCAGCGCCGGATGACTACCTGCAACGCTACGACACCACCAAGCAGGCGGCCGTCGGTTACCTGGATGACGCACTGGACAGCTTCATGTCGGGGCTGGAACGCCAAGGCGTGCTGAAAGACACCCTGGTGATCATCACCTCGGACGAATCCCACGGCATCGACGATGTACGCCTGGCGTCATCCTGGGGTTTCAACCTGACATTGGCGCCGGAGCCATTGCCCCGGGTCAAGTCGGGGGTCTACGGTCATGTGGACCTGAGCGCCTCGGTCCTCGATTACTTCGGTTTCAAAGTGCCCAAGTCATTGTCCGGTCGCTCGTTGTTCCGGGACTACGCAACGGGCCGGGAAATCATGTCGTTCACCAACGGCAAGCTGCGCTACCACGATGGCAAGAGCACTTTCACCGAATGCGATTTCCTGCAGCGCTGCCGCTATTACACCAGCGAAGGTTTCATCACGGAGCGCGCCACTTACGGCGGGCAATACAGCGGTCAACGGGCCAGGTTGATCAGCGCGCGGGCCACGGCCCTGGACCGCACCCTGCTCCATACACCGCTCAACCAGCATTATCAGTTTGGCAGCGCTGATCAAATCCCGCTTCCGGCCCAGATCACCAACGACTGGACCGACAATCTGATCGGCGCCCAGTACCTGGAGATGCCCAAGGGCTCACAGACCCGCGTCAGCCTGACCATCCGCGCCCTGGGTCCGGACAATGCGGCCTATATTTCCCTCAAGGCCAAAGAGTTCGAGCAGGATGTAGCGATCGACCTGCCGACGGAAGTGGCGGTGACGCCCGAACAGCCGCTGGTGATGAATATCCGTTTCGATAACCCGCAACCCCGCAAGGCCTTCTCTTTCCATCTGCTGGGGCACGGGGTGGGCGCCATCGAAATCAGTGACTTCAGTGTCGTGACCGAACTGCCGGAGCAGACAGAACCCTCGGATTACCTGAACCTCGTCCAGGAAGACAGTGACGCCCAGTCCAGTTGAATGAAATCGCGCAGCCAATGACCTACGCTGCGCCTTACATCGTCCTGGGCTGAATTGATCAATGAAGCAGGCTAATCCAGCAACCCATGCAGCTTGGCGTACTGCAACAGCATGATGGTCTTGCCGTCGCAGATATCCCCGGTTTCGATCATGCCCAGCGCCTTGTCGAGAGACATCTCCAACACTTCGATCTCCTCGCCCTCGGCTTCCAGCCCGCCGCCCTCATGCTGTTTATCTTCGTCGAAGTATTCGCCGACGAAAAAATGCAGGCGTTCTGTCACCGACCCTGGGCTCATGAATGCCTCGAACACCTTGCGTACATCCTGGACGATATAGCCGGTTTCCTCTTGGGTTTCCTTGCGGATGCAGGTGTGCGGGTCGTCGTTATCCAGCAGGCCGGCACAGGTTTCGATCAACAGACCATCGTGGTCATTGACGAAGGCCGGGAAGCGGAACTGCCGGGTCAGCACCACGGTTTGCTTGGCCTTGCTGTACAACAGGATGGTCGCGCCGTTGCCCCGATCGTAGGTCTCGCGGGCCAGTTCGCGCCACTGGCCATCGCGGCCGAGGTAGTCGTAGGTGGTTTTGCGCAGCACGTACCAGTTGTCCGAGAGCACTTCGACTTTCTTGATGCGCACGCGATCTTTGGTGTTTGCCTGTGTCATTCAGCCGTTCCATGTCCAGTGTCTGAAAGCGGCAGAGTGGCCCTAAAGGCCGACGGCCTGCCATGGTTGAGGCAGGCTAGCAGAGGCAGGATCGATCACTCCAGCCCGGTGGCAAACACCTTGCCGGGGTTCATCAACCCGGTCGGATCCAGCGTGCGCTTGATGGCACGCATCAACTCGATCTCCAGCGGATCCTTGAAATGGGCCGCCGCGTCCGGCTTGGCTTGCCCCAGACCATGTTCGGCACTGATGCTGCCATTGAAAGCGCTCGTCATCTGGTAGATGACCTGCATGATCGCTTGTTCCTGGGCCTTGAACGGGGCATCGGCATGCCCCAGCGGCTTGCTGATGTTGTAGTGCAGGTTGCCATCACCCATGTGACCGTAAGAAACAATGCGAACGCCGGGAAACGCCTGTTGCAAGGCGCTATCGGTACGCTCGATGAACGCCGGAATCTGGCTGACGGGCACGCTGATGTCATGCTTGAGGCTTGGACCTTCATGATTCTGCGCCTCGGAAATACCTTCGCGCAGAGCCCACAATGCCGCAGCCTGAGTCTGGTTGCTGGCGATCACGGCATCGATCACCCACCCGGTCTCAAATGCATGGCCCAGGCCGCTTTCCAGCAACAGGTCCAAAGGTGCGTCGGGCACCGTGTCGCGCAATTCGATCAGGGCGTACCACGGGTGCGGCCCTTGCAAGGGGTCACTGCAACCGGCCACATGATCCAGGACGAACTCCAGGCTCTGGCGCGACATCATCTCAAAGCCCGTCAGACGGTCGGCGCAGAGGCTGCGAACATGCCCGATCAAGTCCACCGCGGCCTGCGGCGTGGGCAGTGCGACCCAAGCGGTGGCCGTGCTATGGGTGGCCGGAAACAACTTGAGTACCGCCGCCGTGATAATCCCAAGCGTACCTTCCGAGCCAATGAATAGATGCTTGAGGTCGTAGCCGGTGTTGTCTTTGCGCAAACCTCGCAAGCCGTGCCAGACACGTCCATCCGGCAATACCACCTCAAGCCCAAGGGTCAGCTCGCGCATGTTGCCGTAACGCAGCACGGCCGTGCCGCCGGCATTGGTGGCCAGATTGCCGCCCACCGTGCAACTGCCTTCGGCCCCCAGTGACAGCGGGAACAAGCGACCGGCCTGGCTAGCGGCTTCTTGCAACTGCCGCAGAATCACCCCGGCCTCGACCGTTATGGTTTCATTGGCCAGGTCGATTTCGCGGATGCGCTTCATCCGAGTCAAGGACAGCACCACCTGACGACCAGACGAATCCGGGATCGAGCCGCCGCACAATCCGGTATTGCCGCCCTGCGGCACCAAGGCAACCCCGGCGTCATGGCAAAGCCGCACCACCGCCGCCACTTCTTCGGTTGTGGCCGGGCGCACCACCAGTGCGGCCCGGCCTTGGTAAGCGTTACGCCAGTCAGTCAGGTAGCTGTGCATAAGTTCAGGATCACGCACCAGCCCCGCCGCGCCGACCACTTGCTCGACGCTTTGGATCAACGTCTCCCAGGCCATCGGGTCGAGATCGGCCGAAGAGAGAGAATTGAGGTTTTGCATGACTGTCTCCGGCGTTTGAATTCGGCTGCTGCAGCGCACATCGTGCGTTGCAGCAGTGGAAGCGACCGATTGAGATGAACTAGCTGCGCATCAGCTCAATGGCGGCACTTTTCTTGTGACGGATCACCGTCACCAGGTGCCAGGAGACAGACGCCGCTGCGAGGGCCAGGAAGACCGCCGAGATCGGCGTGGTGAGGAAACCACTGAAGTTGCCATCCGAGAGCATCAGACCGCGCCGCAGGTTGGTTTCAGCCATAGGGCCGAGGATGAAGCCAATGATGAACGGCGCAATCGGCAGTCCACCTTTGACGAAGCCATAGCCCATCAGGCCGAACAGCAGCACCGCCCAGACGTCGAAGATGCGGCTGTTGAGGCCGAACGCACCGACTACGCAGAGCACCAGGATGATCGGCAACAGAATGTGCTTGGGCACCGCCAGCAACTTGATGAAGATGCGCAGTCCGTAGAACTCCAGCACCAACATCAGCAACGAAGCCAGAATCAGCGCGGCAAAGATGGTGTAGACCAGCGATCCCTGACTGATGAACAACAGCGGGCCAGGCTGGATGCCGTGAATCATGAAGCCGCCAAGCATCACCGCCGTGGTGGTGTCTCCGGGAATACCCAGGGTCAGAAGCGGGATCATCGCACCGCCAATACCGGCGTTGTTCGCGGTTTCACTGGCAACCACGCCCTCGATGGAGCCTTTACCGAATTCTTCCGGGTGCTTTGAGCGCTTTTTTGCCGCGATGTAGGAAACAATGTTCGAGGTACCAGCGCCGATGCCCGGCAGGATCCCGATGCCCAGGCCGATGAACGCCGAGCGGGTCGCGTTCGGCAATTGGCTGATGAACTCCTTTATGGAAAAACCAAACCCTTTCACGCCTTTCATGCTGATGTTCTGTGGCTTGGCACGGTGGCTTGAGCGGGCGCTCTCGGCGAATTTCAGCACTTCGGAGACCGCAAACATGCCGATCATGACGGTAAGCATGGCGAAGCCACCGTTAAGACTCGGCAGGTCGAACGTGAAACGCCGAATGGCGTCGACCGGGGCGATCCCGACGGTTGAAAAGGCAAAGCCCAAGGCGCCGGCGAACAGCCCTTTGACCAGCGAACCGGTGGACAGTGTGGCAATCAGGGTCAGCGAAAAAACGGCAATGGAGAAATATTCATGGGGACCGAAACTCAAGGCCACGTCCGCCAGGATCGGGGCGATAAACATCAACGCCGCAATGCTGAAAATCGTGCCCAGGAACGAGAACACCACGCCAATGCCCAGGGCTTTGACGCCCTGGCCCTTTTTCATCATCGGCGAACCATCGAACGTCGTGGCGATGGAGGCCGGCGTACCCGGTATGTTGAGCAATATCGCTGAAATCAGCCCCCCCGAGGTGGCGCCGACAAACAGAGCAACCAGCAGTGACAGACCCGTGGCCGGGCCCATCGAATAGGTCAGCGGCAAGCACAGGGCGATGGCCATGGTGGCCGAAAGGCCGGGCACCGCACCAAAGACGATCCCCACTGCAACGCCGAGGGTGATCAGGACAAATACGTAGGGCGAGAATACGGCACCGAAGCCTTGTTGCAGGAGCTCAATCATCACCGTCCCCTAGAAATCCAATAGACCGGTGGGCAGCATCAAATCGAAGCCCTCACGGAAGATCACAAAAATCAACGCTGCTGAAACGACCGCGATCACGGCATAAAGCCCGTGCTTGACCTTCTGATCCGCGGGGGTCAACACGATGAATTGGGCGTAGAGGTAAAGCGTGGTCATGATCACGAAACCGACAACTTCCAGCAGCGCGGTGAAGAGCGTCACCAGGGCGATGGATTTGATAACCGTCGGGTAATCGATCGATTCAGCGGCTTCGGCCGGCTCGACAGGCTCGGCACGTTGCTGGGGCAGTTTTCTCCAGGCCAGCAACTGCAACACGCCCAACAGGCACAGCGCGCCGGAAAGAATCCAGGGCACAAAAGCGGCGTCGACAAAACCGCGACGCGGCAGATTCGCGGTCAACAACATGTACGCCACACCAGCACCGAGCATCGCCAGGCCGGCGAACAATTCATTTCTTTTGTAGGTATCCATACAGGATCCTCTTTCACTTGAAGGGCCGAGCAAAGGGGCGCTGGCCAATTCGGTAAGCGCCCCATCCTGTTTCCCAGGATTTACTTGGCTTTACGCATTTCGTCCTTGAACTGCATGAAGTCGTCACGGGTCTTGGTCAGCGTAGCAATGGCTTCTTCGGTGCCCTGGAAGCTGACAGGCTGCTTGAAGGACTTCTTGAGCTCTTCAGCGTATTCAGGTTCTTCGGTGATTTTCTTCATGGTGTCAGCCATTTTCTTGACGATGGCCGGGTCTGTGCCTTTCGGGAAAGCGACGATGTAAGGCTTGTCCAGGACCAGGTCCACGCCTTGCTCCTTGAACGTCTTGACGTCACCCAGCAGCGGGTTGCGCTCTGCGTTAGGCTGCCCCAGAGCGGTCATCTTGCCGCTGGCAATGTAGTCCTGAACCGAACCATAGCTGATAGCACCCAGGTCAATGCGCTTGCCCAGCAAGGCCACCACTTTTTCCGAAACGGTGCCGCTGTCGACCATCTTCAGTTTGACGCCGGCGAGCTTCTCGAACATCAAGCCTTGCAGGTGCGAGAAGTTACCCATCTCGGTGCCGTAGGTGATGGTGCCTGGCTTGGCCTTGGCCTGTGAAATCAACTGATCGAGGGTGTCGATGCCCGAGCTTTTGGCAGAGACGAAAACAGCGCCTTTATCGACGCCCGCGATGCAGGAGACATCGAACGCATCGAAGCGATCTTCGGACAACCCTGCCACTTCGTTAACGATCATCTGACCGGTGTGGGTGAACAGAATGGTGTTGCCATCTGGCGCCGCGCTCTTGACCGCGTCGGCAGCGATGGTGCCGCCCCCGCCGGCCATGTTGGTGACGACCATGGACTTGCCGGTCAGCTTGGTGAAGTACTTGGCCATCATCCGTGCGTTGAAGTCGGTATCGCCGCCGGCGTTGGCAATGACCACCACCTGCACCGGACGTGTCGGCCAGTCGCTCGCATCAGCGGCAACGGCCGCTCCGGCGGTAAGGCTCAAGAAGGAAGCGACGAGAGAGGCGCATAGTGTTTTTCTCATTATTGTTCTCCAGAGATGCTGCCGTAGAAGGTGTTGGTAGGGAGTTGGGTATGGGTGTCGCGAGGATGAATCGGGCGTATTGCCAACCCGCGCGCAGTGGCAATGCCGTACTGGGGCGCAGCAGGAAGCGAACGATGCAAGGAATCTGGTTGAGTCGAACAAGTATGGCTGTCTGGAAAGCCATGGCCCGCTTGGCTGGGATGCATAAGCGAGAAGAGATGCGCCCTTCTACGGTTATGCAGAAAGGGCAGAGAGCGATGCTGATGAGCCGTCGGAGCGAATGGCATAGCAGGGCCTGCGTCGATTTTATTATTTTATGTCATACGTTGTCGTACGACTTGACCGATTATCGTCACCTAAAATAATTTTTGTCAACGCGGATATTCGTTGAATCGGTGAGAGAGGGAAGACGTGGCCTCATGTTTACGCTCATGAGGAGAAATGCGGGGGGTGACGATCAGACGAGCGGCGATCAGCGGTGCCGCTCAGGAGCCGGGGGGTGGAGGGCAGCAACCGGTGACGCCAGGGTGCAGAGGAGACGAAACCACCTCCGCGACCCCGGCTGCCAAGGCTTACTCCACTGTCACGGACTTGGCCAGGTTTCGTGGCTGGTCGACGTCAGTGCCCTTGAGTACGGCGACATAGTACGACAACAACTGCAGCGGGATCGTGTAGAGGATCGGCGACAGGATGTCGTGGATGTGCGGCATGTGCACCACGTGAGTACCTTCACCATTGGTCATGCCGGCCTTCTCATCAGCAAAGACAATCAGCTGGCCGCCACGGGCGCGCACTTCCTGCAGGTTGGACTTGAGCTTTTCCAGCAGCTCGTTGTTCGGCGCCACGGTGACCACGGGCATATCGTTATCCACCAGGGCCAGCGGGCCGTGCTTGAGTTCACCGGCCGGATAGGCTTCAGCGTGGATATAGGAAATTTCCTTGAGCTTCAGGGCGCCTTCCATCGCCACCGGGAATTGCGCGCCACGTCCCAGGAACAGGGTGTGGTTCTTCTCGGCGAACAACTCGGCGATTTTTTCCACGGTGCTGTCCATCGCCAGGGCTTCGCCCAGACGGGTCGGCAGGCGGCGCAGTTCTTCCACCAATGTTGCCTCAACACCCTCGCCCAAGGTCCCGCGCACCTGTCCCAGAGACAG
Organism: Pseudomonas rhizophila; assembly: GCF_003033885.1. Lineage (NCBI taxonomy): Bacteria > Pseudomonadati > Pseudomonadota > Gammaproteobacteria > Pseudomonadales > Pseudomonadaceae > Pseudomonas > Pseudomonas rhizophila. Next base: position 5,794,345 of record NZ_CP024081.1, read on the forward strand.
GGTCAGCAACAGCAGGCCCACCAACTGCGTGGTGAACGCCTTGGTCGACGCCACACCGATTTCACGGCCAGCCTGGGTCAGCAGGGTCAGGTCGGATTCGCGCACCAACGAGCTGATGCCCACATTGCAGATCGCCAGGCTGGCGAGGAAACCCAGCTCCTTGGCGTTACGCAGGGCGGCCAAGGTGTCGGCGGTTTCACCGGACTGGGAAATGGTCACGAACAGGGTGTCGGGTTGCACCACCACTTTGCGGTAACGGAATTCGCTGGCGACTTCGACCTGGCACGGAATACCGGCCAACTCTTCCAGCCAGTAACGAGCCACCATACCGGCGTGGTAGCTGGTGCCACAGGCAACGATCTGCACGTTGCGAACCTTGGCGAACAGCTCGGCGGCCTGTGGCCCGAACGCCTGGACCAGCACCTGGCTCTGGCTCATGCGGCCTTCCAGGGTGCGTTGCACCACGGCCGGTTGTTCGTGGATCTCCTTGAGCATGAAGTGCCGGAACTCGCCCTTGTCGGCGGCTTCGGCGCCGTCACGGTATTGAACGGTCTCGCGCTCCACGGCTTTGCCGTCGATGTCCCAGATCTGCACGCTGTCGCGGCGAATTTCGGCGATATCGCCCTCTTCCAGGTACATGAAGCGGTCAGTGACCTGACGCAGCGCCAACTGATCGGAAGCCAGGAAATTTTCCCCCAGGCCCAGACCGATCACCAACGGGCTGCCGCTGCGGGCAGCAACCAGTCGATCCGGCTGTTCGGCACTGATCACCGCCAAGCCATAGGCACCGTGGAGCTCCTTGACGGTGGCCTTGAGCGCCGCAGTCAGGTCCATCAACTCCTTGAGCTTGTGATTGAGCAGGTGGGCAATGACTTCGGTGTCAGTGTCGGAGGTGAACACATAGCCGAGTGCCTTGAGTTGCTCACGTAGCGCTTCGTGATTCTCGATAATGCCGTTGTGCACAACCGCCAGGTTGTCGGAGAAATGCGGGTGGGCGTTACGCTCGCACGGCGCGCCGTGAGTGGCCCAGCGGGTGTGGGCGATGCCCAGGCGCCCCACCAGCGGCTCGGCGTCCAGCGCTTGCTCCAGCTCACTGACTTTGCCTGGGCGTCGCATGCGCTCAAGCTTCTCGTCGTTGGTAAACACCGCCACACCGGCACTGTCATAACCACGGTATTCGAGGCGCTTGAGGCCTTCGAGCAAGATTGCAGTGATGTTGCGCTCAGCAACGGCGCCGACAATTCCACACATGCTATTTCTCCTGGCTGGCAGACGCGCAGATCACATTGATTCCACGGGCCTGAATCTGATCGCGGGCCTCCACGGGCAGGCGATCATCGGTAATGAGGGTATGGACGCTGCTCCACGGCAGTTCCAGGTTGGGAATTTTTCGGCCGATCTTGTCGGCCTCCACCATCACGATCACTTCGCGGGCAACCTCAGCCATCACACGGCTCAGGCCCAACAGTTCGTTAAAGGTGGTGGTGCCTCGGACCAGATCGATGCCGTCGGCGCCGATAAACAACTGGTCGAAATCGTAGGAGCGCAGGACCTGCTCCGCGACTTGGCCCTGGAACGACTCGGAATGAGGATCCCAGGTACCGCCGGTCATCAACAGCACCGGTTCATGCTCCAGCTCGCTCAGGGCACTGGCGACATGCAGGGAATTGGTCATCACCACCAACCCCGGCTGCAGTCCGAGCTGAGGAATCATTGCCGCGGTGGTGCTGCCGCTGTCGATGATAATCCGCGCATGTTCGCGGACCCGCTTCACCGCGGCCCGGGCAATGGCTTGTTTGTATTTGGAGACGGCTTGCCCGTTATCGGCGACCAGTTCCTGCGGCATGGGGACCGCTCCACCGTAACGACGCAGCAGCAAACCATTGGTTTCCAACGCGGCGAGATCCTTGCGAATCGTAACTTCCGAGGTTTCGAAGCGCTTGGCCAACTCATCGACACTGACTTCGCCCTGCTCTTGAAGCAAGGCAAGGATGTTGTGGCGGCGCTGTGGTGTGTTGCGCTTGGACATAAGGATAAGTTTCGATTCGAAAGATAACGTAAGTAATCAAAACCTATTGGAAGCATGTCGTCAAGACAAGAGCAGAAAAATTCAGAAACTGGGTGAACATGAACGCCATCGCGAGCAGGCTCGCTCCCACATTGATTGCAGCGTCCACGGGGCCCGTGTCAGCCGAGAATTCAGTGTGGGAGCGAGCCTGCTCGCGATGGCGGCGACCGGAGTTGTGGATAACTCAGGTTTTCTGGATTTTGACTGGGCGCTTCCAGCCATCGATGTTGCGCTGCCGCGCACGGGCCACAGCCAGTTGAGACTTATCCACATCCTGATTGATGGTTGAACCTGCTGCGGTGTTTGATCCATCACCAATGGTCACCGGTGCAACCAGCGAATTATTGGAGCCGATGAACACGTCCTCACCAATAGTCGTCTGATACTTATTGGCGCCGTCGTAATTGCAGGTGATGGTACCGGCGCCAATGTTGGTGCGTGCACCGATTTCAGCGTCACCCAAATAGGTCAGGTGACCGGCCTTGGCGCCTTCGCCCATGTGGGCATTCTTGAGCTCGACGAAGTTACCCACATGGGCGTGGGCTTCCAGCACGGTACCCGGACGCAGGCGAGCAAATGGGCCCGCGTCGCTGCCTTCGCCCATGACGGCGCCATCGAGGTGACTGTTGGCTTTGATCACCACGCCTTTTCGCAGGGTGCTGTCCTTGATCACACAGTTCGGGCCGATGACCACGTCGTCTTCGATGATGACCTTGCCTTCAAGGATAACGTTGATGTCGATGACCACATCGCGGCCGACGCTGACTTCACCGCGCACATCGAAACGGGCCGGGTCGCGCAGGGTCACGCCCTGAGCCATCAGGCGGCGGGCGGCGCGCAATTGATAGTGACGCTCCAGTTCGGCCAGTTGCCGGCGATCGTTGGCGCCCTGCACTTCCATGGCATCCAGCGGCTGCTCAGTGGCGACCACCAGCCCGTCGCTGACCGCCATGGCAATCACGTCGGTCAGGTAGTACTCGCCCTGGGCATTGTTGTTCGACAAACGACTCATCCAGTCGCCCAGGCGTTCAGCCGGTACGGCAAGAATGCCGGTGTTGCCTTCGGTGATCGCGCGCTGGGCTTCGTTGGCGTCCTTTTGCTCGACAATCGCTGTCACCTGGCCGTCGGCGTTGCGCACAATGCGGCCGTAACCAGTGGGGTCATCCAGCTCGACGGTCAGCAGGCCCAATTGCTGTGGAGCAGCATGCTTGAGCAGGCGCTGCAAGGTATCGACTTCGATCAGCGGCACGTCGCCGTAGAGAATCAGTACCGTATCGGCAGTAATAAATGGCACCGCCTGGGCCACCGCGTGGCCGGTCCCCAGTTGTTTATCCTGCAGGACAAAATTAAGGTCATCCGCCGCCAAACGCTCACGCACAGCATCCGCCCCGTGGCCGATCACCACGTGAATGCGCTGTGGATCAAGTTGCCGGGCGCTGTGGATAACATGACCGAGCATGGAATTGCCGGCCACCGGGTGCAATACCTTGGGCAGCGCCGAACGCATGCGAGTGCCTTGACCCGCCGCGAGGATAACGATTTCGAGAGACATGACTGGCTACCAATCCTGGGTGGTCAGCGGCTGCGACCAGATGATGAGTGTCGGAAAAAGAAAAAAGGGTAGCCGAGGCTACCCTTTTTAATCAATCGCACAGAAAGCAGACGGCTTAACCGCCGAACTTCTTGCGGATCTGCTGGACGGTGCGCAGCTGAGCTGCGGCCTCGGCCAGACGTGCAGCAGCAGAGCCGTAATCGAACTCGGCGCCGCGCTCATGCAAGGCCTTCTCAGCAGCCTTGACGGCTTCCTGAGCGGAGGCTTCGTCCAGGTCGGCAGCACGTTGCACGGTGTCGGCAAGGACCTTGACCATGTTCGGCTGAACCTCGAGGAAACCACCGGAGATGTAATACACCTCGGATTCCCCGCCCTGCTTGATCAAGCGGATCGGACCTGGTTTCAGATTAGTGATCAGCGGTGCGTGACCCAGAGCGATACCAAGATCGCCCAGCTCACCATGCGCAACCACCATCTCGACCAGACCGGAGAAAATTTCCCCTTCCGCACTGACGATATCGCAATGGACTGTCATAGCCATCTGATTGCCTCAACCTAAATTAGCGCCCGTTGCCGGGCGCCGGGATTACAGTTTCTTGGCTTTCTCGATCGCTTCTTCGATGCCGCCGACCATGTAGAACGCTTGTTCTGGCAGGTGGTCGTAGTCACCGTTGAGGATGCCTTTGAAGCCAGCAATGGTGTCTTTCAGGGAAACGTATTTACCCGAGGCACCGGTGAAGACTTCAGCCACGAAGAACGGCTGCGACAAGAAGCGCTGGATCTTACGAGCGCGGGATACCAACTGCTTGTCGGTTTCCGACAGCTCGTCCATACCCAGGATCGCAATGATGTCCTTCAGCTCTTTGTAACGCTGCAGCACGTACTGAACGCCGCGAGCGGTGTCGTAGTGCTCCTGGCCGATCACGTTCGGGTCCAGCTGACGCGAAGTCGAGTCCAGTGGGTCTACCGCTGGGTAGATACCCAGGGAAGCGATGTCACGGGACAGAACGACGGTGGCGTCCAAGTGGGCGAAGGTGGTCGCTGGCGACGGGTCGGTCAAGTCGTCCGCCGGTACGTATACCGCCTGGATCGAGGTGATCGAACCTTCCTTGGTCGAAGTGATGCGCTCTTGCAGCACGCCCATCTCTTCAGCCAGGGTCGGCTGGTAACCTACTGCCGAAGGCATACGGCCCAGCAGTGCGGATACTTCAGTACCGGCCAGGGTGTAACGGTAGATGTTGTCGACGAACAACAGTACGTCGTTACCTTCGTCACGGAACTTCTCGGCCATGGTCAGGCCAGTCAGGGCTACGCGCAGACGGTTTCCCGGCGGCTCGTTCATCTGACCGTAAACCAGTGCCACTTTGTCCAGAACGTTGGAGTCCTTCATCTCGTGGTAGAAGTCGTTACCCTCACGAGTACGCTCACCCACACCGGCGAACACGGAATAACCGCTGTGCTCGATGGCGATGTTACGGATCAGTTCCATCATGTTTACGGTCTTGCCCACACCGGCACCACCGAACAGACCGACTTTACCGCCCTTGGCGAACGGGCAAACCAGGTCGATAACCTTGATGCCGGTTTCCAGCAGGTCGTTGCCGCCTGCCTGTTCAGCGAAGGATGGCGCAGGACGGTGAATGCCCCAGCGCTCTTCGGTGGCGATCGGACCTGCTTCGTCGATCGGGTTGCCCAGTACGTCCATGATCCGGCCCAGGGTCGCTTTACCGACCGGTACGGAGATGGCTGCGCCAGAGTCGACAACATCCAGACCGCGCTTCAAGCCTTCGGTGGAGCCCATCGCAATGGTACGTACCACGCCGTCGCCCAGCTGCTGCTGAACTTCCAGAGTGGTTTCCGCGCCTTGTACTTTCAGCGCGTTGTAGATGCTCGGTACGCTGTCGCGTGGAAATTCCACGTCGATAACGGCGCCGATGATTTGAACGATACGTCCGCTACTCATAGCTGGATCCTCTGAATATTTGAACCGTTAAACCGCGGCAGCGCCGCCGACGATTTCCGAGATCTCTTGGGTGATCGCAGCCTGACGCGCCTTGTTGTAGATCAGTTGCAAATCACTGATCAGATCACCGGCGTTGTCGGTAGCGTTCTTCATCGCGATCATCCGCGCCGCTTGTTCAGCTGCGTTGTTCTCGACCACCGCCTGGTAAACCTGCGATTCCACGTAGCGGACCATCAAGCCGTCAAGCAGCTCTTTGGCATCCGGTTCGTAGAGGTAGTCCCAGTGGTGCTTGAGTTCCTGTTCCGGGGTCGCCACCAGTGGAATCAACTGCTCCACGGTAGGCTGTTGCGTCATGGTGTTGATGAATTTGTTGGATACCACGGACAGGCGGTCAATACGGCCTTCCAGGTAAGCATCCAGCATCACCTTGACGCTGCCGATCAGATCATTGATCGACGGCTCTTCACCCAGGTGGCTGATAGCAGCGACGACGTTACCGCCGAAGTTGCGGAAAAAAGCCGCACCTTTGCTACCAATCACGCACAGATCGATCTCGACGCCTTGTTCACGGTTTACAGCCATGTCCTTGACCAGGGCCTTGAACAGGTTGGTGTTCAAGCCACCGCACAGACCACGGTCACTGCTCACCACAACGTAACCGACGCGCTTGATGGCGCGGTCGATCATGAACGGGTGGCGATATTCCGGGTTGGCGTTGGCCAGATGACCAATTACCTGGCGGATGCGCTCCGCGTAGGGACGGCTAGCAGCCATGCGCATTTGTGCCTTGCGCATTTTGCTGACCGCCACTTTTTCCATGGCGCTGGTAATCTTTTGCGTGCTTTTGATGCTCGCAATCTTACTGCGAATCTCTTTTGCGCCTGCCATGTAACACCTATCAGGTTAGCAAGCGGGAGCCTTGCGACTCCCGCTGCGGCTTACCAGGTTTGGGTGGCCTTGAACTTCTCGATACCGGCTTTCATGCCAGCGTCGATTTCGTCATTGAAGTCACCCTTCACGTTGATCTTCGCCATCAAATCGGCGTGATCGCGGTTGAAGTAAGCAATCAGCGCTTGTTCAAAGCTGCCGACCTTGGCGATTTCGACGTCAGTCAGGAACCCACGTTCAGCGGCATACAGCGACAACGCCATGTCAGCGATCGACATCGGAGCGTATTGCTTCTGCTTCATCAGCTCGGTAACGCGCTGACCATGCTCAAGTTGCTTACGGGTCGCTTCGTCCAGGTCAGACGCGAATTGGGCGAATGCCGCCAGTTCACGGTACTGAGCCAGAGCGGTACGGATACCACCGGAGAGCTTCTTGATGATCTTGGTCTGAGCGGCACCACCCACACGGGATACCGAAACACCGGCGTTCACAGCAGGACGGATCCCGGAGTTGAACATGGCCGATTCCAGGAAGATCTGACCGTCGGTGATGGAAATCACGTTGGTCGGAACGAACGCGGAAACGTCGCCAGCCTGGGTTTCGATGATCGGCAGTGCGGTCAGGGAACCGGTTTTGCCGGTCACTGCGCCGTTGGTGAACTTCTCTACGTACTCTTCCGAAACGCGGGATGCGCGCTCCAGCAGACGGGAGTGGAGATAGAACACGTCGCCTGGGTAAGCTTCACGGCCTGGTGGACGGCGCAGCAGCAGGGAGATCTGGCGGTAAGCCACTGCCTGCTTGGACAGATCGTCATAAACGATCAGCGCGTCTTCACCGCGGTCGCGGAAGTATTCGCCCATGGTGCAACCGGAGTACGGTGCCAGGAACTGCAACGCAGGAGATTCCGAAGCACTGGCAGCCACGATGATCGTGTTGGCCAGGGCGCCGTTTTCTTCCAGCTTGCGAACCACGTTGGCGATGGTCGATTGCTTCTGACCGATTGCCACGTAGACGCAGAAAATGCCGCTGTTCTTCTGGTTGATGATCGCGTCGATCGCCAGAGCGGTTTTACCGATCTGACGGTCACCGATGATCAGCTCACGCTGGCCACGGCCGACAGGGATCATGGCATCGACAGCCTTGTAGCCAGTCTGTACAGGCTGGTCTACCGACTTACGCCAGATCACGCCTGGAGCAACTTTCTCGACCGCATCGGTCTCGGTGTTGTTCAGCGGACCTTTGCCGTCAACTGGGTTACCCAGTGCGTCGACTACGCGACCCAGCAGTTCCTTACCAACCGGAACTTCGAGGATGCGGCCGGTGCACTTGGCGCTCATGCCTTCAGCCAGAGACGTGTACGCGCCCAATACCACGGCACCTACAGAGTCTTGCTCCAGGTTGAGGGCCATACCGTAGACGCCGCCCGGAAACTCGATCATCTCGCCGTACATGACGTCGGCCAGACCGTGAATCCGCACGATGCCGTCAGATACGCTGACGACAGTGCCTTCGTTACGGGCTTGGGAGGTCACATCGAGCTTGTCGATGCGGCCCTTGATAATTTCACTTATTTCGGAAGGATTGAGTTGCTGCATTGCTCTGCTGCCCCTTCAAACTCAAGATTTCAATGCTTCGGCAAGTTTCGCGATTTTGCCGCGAATCGAGCCATCGATAACCAGGTCACCGGCGCGGATAACGACACCACCAATCAAGGCAGGGTCTTCCGTAACGTCCAGACGCACTTCCCGGTTGAGTCGTGCACTGAGAACCTTGGCGAGTTTGTCTTGCTGTTCTTGGTTCAATGCAAAAGCACTGGTCACTTCCACGTCTACCGACTTCTCTTGCTCAGCCTTGTACAGGTCGAACAATGCGGCGATCTCCGGCAGAAGCGGGAGACGGTCGTTTTCGGCAACGACGTGAATGAAATTCTGTGCCTTGGCATCGAACTTGTCGCCGCACACGTCAATGAACGTGGCGGCCTTTTCTGCGCTCGTCAGTCGCGGGGCCTTGAGCACGCGCTGCATGGTGTCGTCTTGCGACACCGCTGCTGCCAGGCCGAGCATGGCTGACCAATTGGCCAGTTGCTGGTGGGCCTGAGCGTGCTCGAAGGCCGCCTTAGCGTAAGGTCGGGCCAACGTGGTCAGTTCTGCCATGATCGCCCTCGCTTAAATTTCAGCAGCCAGTTTGTTTACCAGCTCTGCGTGCGCGTTTTGATCGATTGTGGCACCCAGGATCTTCGAAGCACCGCCAACAGCCAGGGCACCCACTTGGGCACGCAGGGCGTCTTTGACACTGTTCAGTTCCTGTTCGATCTCGGCTTGAGCCTGAGCCTTCACACGGTCAGCTTCGACGCGAGCCTGTTCACGGGCTTCGTCGACAATCTGGGTACCGCGTTTCTTGGCTTGCTCGATGATTTCAGCTGCCTGAGCTTTCGCTTCGCGCAGTTGCTGACCCACTTTCTCATGGGCCAACTCCAGGTCGCGAGCTGCACGGCTGGCAGCGTCCAGACCATCCGCGATCTTCTTTTGACGTTCGTGCAATGCCGCAATGACCGGAGGCCATACGAACTTCATGCAGAACAGTACAAAAATCAGGAACGCAACGGACTGGCCAATCAGGGTCGCATTAATGTTCACGCCAACACCTCGCAGTTACGTTGTCCATCACACCAATCTACTCGAGACATCCGAGTAATTAGCCAGCGATTTGACCAACGAACGGGTTCGCAAAGGTGAAGAACAGAGCGATACCAACACCGATCATGGTCACGGCGTCGAGCAGACCAGCCACGATGAACATTTTAACTTGCAGCATTGGAACCATTTCTGGCTGACGCGCGGCGCCTTCCAGGAACTTGCCGCCCAGCAGGCCGAAACCAATTGCGGTACCCAGTGCGCCCAGGCCGATCAACAGTGCAACAGCGATAGCGGTTAGACCAACTACAGTTTCCATCTTTCCTCCCGACTTTTACGTCGTATGGTTTAGGTTTTTTAGATTAAAGCGGTAAAACAAATCGTTTCATCAAGCCCGTTCGGGCCCCTTCCCGTGTGACCGGGAAGGACATCAGACTAGTCGAGACTGGCCTTAATGGTTTTCTTCGTGCGCCATCGACAGGTAGACGATGGTCAGCATCATGAAGATGAACGCCTGCAGGGTGATGATCAGGATGTGGAACACAGCCCACGCCCACTGCAGAACTACACCCAGGCCGCTGAGCCAGAGCAGACCGCTGCCGAACATCACGGCGATCAGGATGAACACCAGCTCGCCGGCATACATGTTGCCGAACAGACGCAGGGCCAGGGAGATCGGTTTGGCGATCAGGGTCACGAACTCCAGAAGGAAGTTCACCGGGATCAGCAGGGCCTGAACGAGAATGTTCTTGCTGCCGAACGGGTGCAGGGTCAGTTCGCCGATGAAGCCGCCGATGCCCTTGACCTTGATGCTATAGAAAATGATCAGTGCGAAAACCGAGAACGCCATGCCCAGGGTCGCGTTCGGGTCGGTAGTCGACACGGCGCGGAACGGGATGTGCGAATCGCCGGAGATCAGGATGGCCAGCTGAGGAATCCAGTCGACCGGTACCAGGTCGATGGCGTTCATCAGGAACACCCAGACGAAGATGGTCAGTGCCAGCGGTGCGATCACCGGGCTACGGCCATGGAAGCTGTCTTTCACGCTGCCATCGACGAATTCGACCAATACTTCAACGAAGTTCTGCAGTGCACCAGGCTGACCGGAAGTCGCCTTCTTCGCCGCCATGCGGAAAAGAAGCACGAAGATCAGACCCAGTGCGACCGACCAGCCGAGCGTATCGACGTGGAAGGCCCAGAAGCCCATTTCCTTGGCTTCTGCTGCGGTGTGAGCAAAGCCCCAGCCGCCATTGGGTAGCTGCCCGAAGGTCAGGTTCTGCAAGTGGTGCTGGATATAGCCCGAAGCGGTTGTCTCTGCCATGGTTGCCTCAAACGCCCTAAGGTCTCGAAAGTCTTGTTCTCATTAGCAGGGGAGCGAACCAGCTAACCAGTTGGGTCAGCACGAAGACGCTGAATACAGCCAGCGGCGCCAGTGGCTTCACACCTGCGAACGTCAATGCAAACAGCACTGCCGTCAAAATCAGTTTCCCCGCCTCACCGGCATAAAAAGACCGGACGATGGCTTGGGCTGCTCGGGCGCCGGAAAACCGAAATGCCCTGTGAGCGAAATAAATATTGGGAAGCAAGGCTATCAGGCCTCCGCAAAGCCCTGAGTATCCGGCGACGACTCCCTTCCATTGCCAGAGCGCCAAAGCAGCGATCAGTACAACGACGAATTGGGTCATCAACACCGGGAAAACAGCCAGACGATGGAACGGCAAGCGGTTTGGCGTGCGTGTTTCCATCGCTTTTGCTCTCCAATGATCGGCCGCCATAATTCAATAACTTGGCATAATTTGTGCCGACAAAATGCGCGCAGAGTATAGGGGCGGTTCTGCCCCTATTCAACTGCCAGGTAGTGATTTCCGACTGCGCGCTACAAGAGCAATTGTTTCAGCGAATGTGCGCAAGGACACCTTGCAGCTCATCGAGGGAGTTATAACCGATCACCAATTGCCCTTTGCCCTTCTTGCCGTGGCGAATCTGCACCGCAGAGCCTAGGCGCTCGGCCAGGCGCTGTTCCAGGCGTGCGATATCCGGATCGGTTTTCGGTGCTTCGACAGGTGCCGGTTTACCACTGAGCCACTGACGAACCAGTGCCTCGGTTTGGCGCACAGTCAGGCCTCGTGCGACAACATGTCGCGCCCCTTCAACCTGTTGATTTTCCGGCAAACCGAGCAACGCCCGGGCATGCCCCATTTCCAGATCACCATGGGACAGCATGGTCTTGATGACTTCCGGCAACGCAATCAGGCGCAACAGGTTGGCCACGGTCACGCGGGACTTGCCCACCGCCTCGGCGACCTGCTGTTGAGTCAGCTGGAACTCCTGCTGCAAACGCTGCAGGGCCACAGCCTCTTCGATCGGGTTGAGGTCTTCGCGCTGGATATTCTCGATCAGCGCCATGGCGATGGCGGTTTCATCCGGTACATCGCGGACCATCGCCGGAATGGTTTCCTGACCCGCCTGCTGGCTGGCACGCCAGCGGCGTTCGCCGGCGATGATCTCGAAGCGCCCGTTGGCGATCGGCCGAACCACGATCGGCTGCATCACGCCCTGGCTCTTGATCGACTGGGCCAGCTCTTCCAGTGCCTGCGGATCCATGTCCCGACGCGGCTGATACTTGCCGCGCTGGATCAGGTCCAGGGGCAAGTGTTGCAGCTCGCGCTGATCGACTTGTACGGCCTGCTCTTCCAGCGAACTGACAGTGGGGCCACTGAGCAGTGCATCCAGTCCACGTCCGAGACCTCGTTTCTTGACGGCCATGGGGTTTCCTTAAGTTGGCTGGGCAGCAGCGGTGCGTGGGTTTCGGCGCTGGCGGCGAACCATCTCGCCCGCCAGGGCCAGGTAGGCCAGCGCGCCCCGGGATTGTTTGTCGTAGGCCAGGGCCGGCATGCCGTAGCTCGGCGCTTCGGCCAAACGGATGTTACGCGGAATGACCGTATCGTAGAGCTGCTCGCCGAAGTGTTCCTTGAGCTGGGCCGATACGTCGTTCATCAGGCTCAGGCGCGGGTCATACATGGTCCGCAGCAGGCCCTCGACTTTCAGCTCCGGGTTCAGCAGTTCGGCAATGCGCTTGATGTTATCCACAAGGTCGCTCAACCCTTCAAGGGCGAAGTACTCGCACTGCATGGGGATAATCACCCCATCAGCGGCCACCAGGGCGTTGAGGGTCAGCATCGAAAGCGACGGTGGGCAGTCGATCAGGATGTAATCGTAATTTTCCCGAATCGGCGCCAAGGCGCTGCGCAGGCGGCTTTCCTTCATCTGCATTTCCAGCAGAACCACTTCGGCCGCCGTCAGGTCACGGTTGGCCGGCAGCAGTTGATAACCGCCGTGTTCGGAGAAATGCATGGCCTGGCCCAGATCGCATTCGCCGATCAGGACATCGTAAATGGAGTTTTCCAAGCCATGTTTATCCACACCGCTACCCATGGTGGCGTTGCCCTGTGGATCGAGATCGATCAGCAACACCCGGCGCTTGGTCGCGACCAGGGATGCTGCGAGGTTGATGCAGGTGGTGGTTTTACCCACACCACCCTTCTGGTTCGCTATCGCGAATACCTTAGCCATTGTTGCTTGTATTCCCAATCATGCCGTGCGGCGCAGTATCAGCAGATGGCGTTGGCCTTGGCAACCGGGTACGGCCAGGGCGTATTCGCTATCGAGGTGGAAGTCTGCCGGCAATGCTACCAGCTCATCGGCCGGATGAACGCCCTTCATTGCCAGCCAGCGCGTATCGGCATCGCCCAGGTGGCGAGTCCAATTGCTGAAGTTTTCCATGCTGGTGAACGCCCGGGAGATGATCCCGTTGAAAGGCTGGGCAGGCTGGAACGCTTCGACGCGGCTGTGGATAACTTGCAGGTTATCCAGTTTGAGTTCGAGTTTGACCTGGGTCAGGAAGCGGGTTTTCTTGCCGTTGCTGTCCAGGCAGGTCACTTGCGAGCCAGGAAACAGGATCGCCAGCGGGATACCCGGCATGCCACCGCCACTGCCGACATCGAGCCAGCGGCCGTCTTCGATGAAGGACATGACGCTGAGGCTGTCGAGCAGATGCCGCGAGACCATTTCATCCGGATCGCGCACCGCGGTCAGGTTGTAGGCCTTGTTCCATTTGATCAACAGGGCCAGATAGCCCAGCAACTGCGCGTGCTGGGCTTCGGTCAGGCTGACGCCGAGCTGACGGGCACCTGTGGATAACTCTTCGGCGTGTTGCGAGGTGACCATCGAACTCAAGCGCTTTGCTCCAACTGGCGGCCCGCGCCGCGTTTTTTCAAATGAATCATCAACAGGGAAATGGCCGCCGGGGTCACACCGGGAATGCGCGAAGCCTGGCCCAGGGTCTCTGGACGAGTTGCACCGAGCTTGCTCTGGATTTCCTTCGACAACCCGGAAATGCCTGTGTAGTCGATATCCACAGGCAGTTTTGTGTCTTCACTGGCGCGCAGACGGGCGATTTCGTCTTGCTGACGGTCGATGTAACCGGCGTATTTGGTCTTGATCTCGACCTGCTCGGCCACCTGCGGATCTTCCGCACCCTGACCGGTCACTTCCACCAGCCCGGCATAATCGATTTCCGGGCGGCTCAACAAGTTGAGCAAGTTGTATTCGTGGGTCAGCGGTGTGCCGAATTTGGTCGCGATGGCATCGCCCTGCTCGGTACCAGGACGAACCCAAGTGCTTTTCAGGCGCTGTTCTTCCAGCTCGATACTCTCGCGTTTCTTGCAGAACGCGGCCCAGCGAACGTCATCGACCAGCCCCAGCTCGCGACCTTTCTCGGTCAGGCGCAGGTCAGCGTTGTCTTCACGCAGGATCAGACGATATTCGGCACGGGAGGTGAACATCCGATACGGTTCCTGAGTACCCAGGGTAATCAAATCATCCACAAGCACACCGATATACGCCTCATCGCGGCGCGGGCACCAGCTGCCTTTGCCCTGGGAGCGCAGCGCTGCGTTGGCGCCAGCCAGCAGGCCTTGGGCACCGGCCTCTTCGTAACCGGTGGTGCCGTTGATTTGTCCGGCAAAGAACAGGCCGCCGATGACTTTGGTTTCCAGGCTGTACTTGAGGTCCCGCGGGTCGAAGTAATCGTATTCGATGGCATAGCCCGGACGAACGATGTGGGCGTTTTCCATGCCGCGAATCGATTGGACGATCTGCAGTTGCACGTCGAACGGCAGGGAAGTGGAAATCCCGTTCGGGTACAGCTCGTGCGTCGTCAGGCCTTCGGGTTCGATGAAGACCTGATGGCTTTCCTTGTCGGCAAACCGATGGATCTTGTCTTCGATCGATGGGCAATAACGCGGGCCGATACCTTCGATCACGCCGGAATACATGGGCGAGCGATCCAGGTTGGCAGCAATGATTTCGTGAGTGCGGGCGTTGGTATGGGTGATCCAGCAGCTCACCTGTTTCGGGTGCTGCGCTTTGGAGCCCATGAACGACATGACCGGAATCGGCGTATCGCCCGGCTGCTCGGTCATCACCGAGAAATCCACAGAGCGGCCATCGATGCGCGGTGGCGTACCGGTTTTCAGGCGACCGACACGCAACGGCAACTCACGCAGGCGCTGGGCCAGTGCGATTGAGGGTGGATCACCTGCGCGACCGCCGGAATAGTTCTGCATGCCGATGTGGATAAGTCCACCGAGGAAGGTCCCGGTGGTCAGCACCACGGAATCAGCGAAGAAGCGCAGGCCCATCTGGGTCACAACACCACGCACCTGGTCCTGCTCGACGATCAGGTCATCGGCTGCCTGTTGAAATATCCACAGGTTCGGCTGGTTTTCCAGGATTTCGCGGACAGCGGCCTTGTACAGGACACGGTCGGCCTGGGCACGAGTAGCCCGCACGGCCGGGCCTTTACGGCTGTTCAATACACGAAACTGAATGCCACCTTTATCCGTGGCCATGGCCATCGCGCCACCGAGGGCATCGATTTCCTTGACCAGATGGCTTTTGCCAATCCCACCAATGGCGGGGTTGCAGCTCATGGCGCCGAGGGTTTCCACGTTATGCGTCAGCAACAGGGTTTTAGCCCCCATGCGTGCTGATGCAAGTGCTGCCTCGGTACCGGCATGACCGCCGCCGATGACGATCACTTCAAAACGGGAAGGGAAATCCACCACGCACCTCGTGCCTGCTTAATTCAGGTAATTCGGAAAATAGGTTTGAGCCTGGCTTTGGGCGTTTTTCGAGCCAGGTCGGCAAGTATAGGGACTTCCCCTTTCCTAAAGAACCCTTTGCACAAAATTTAACCAGCTGTGGAGAAGTCGAGGTAAAAGAAATTAAAAAGAAAGAAATTTATAAAACCTTTGTTTTTATGTTTATTCTTACTGAGCCTCACTTCTGTGGATAAAGCTCTGAAGGCCTTTATATTCAATATGTACAGAGATTCAAAACCCTGTGGTCAGGTGCGGCTGAGGGGCTTGGATAACCGGTGTAAGCCTGTGGATGAATGGGGTGGTTATCCACAGAGGGGGTTATCTTCAGTTTTGAAGGGGGTTTATCAACCGAGCTCAGGGCCAGTTATTCACAGGGCTTAATCCACAGGAAAACTGGCTTTTGATCCAGACACCGCCCACAGGCAAGCCGCCATGCAGGGCAATCGTTCCAGAAAAGGGAAAAAACCGGCTGCATGGACTCGTTGTAGGGTCGATAGCAGCCGGGTTCTTAAGGAATGGGTTATTTACCGATGCAGAAGCTGGAGAAGATTCGACCAAGCAGGTCATCAGAGCTGAAGGCCCCGGTAATTTCCCCGAGAGCTTGCTGGGCCTGACGTAAATCTTCGGCCAGTAGCTCACCGGCTCCGGCAAGGGTCAGTTGCGCGCGACCGTGCTCAAGCGCCGCGCTGGCATGGCGCAGCGCCTCAAGGTGCCGACGACGGGCGCTGAAGCTGCTTTCCGAAGTCTGCTCGTAACCCATGCAGGCCTTTAAATGTTCGCGCAGCAACTCCAGTCCCATATCCGCGGATTTCGCACTGAGGCTAATGGTGACGTGGCCATCAGCGCTGACCTCCAGGGTCACGGGTTCCCCGGTCAGGTCGGCCTTGTTTCGAATCAGCGTGACTTTCGAAGGGTCAGGCCGGGTTTCCAGAAACTCTGGCCACAAAGCGAAAGGATCATCCGCTTCCGGGGCCGTGGCATCGACCACCAACAACACGCGGTCAGCCTCGCCGATGGCTTTGAGCGCACGCTCCACGCCGATTTTTTCCACATGGTCGTCGGTATCCCGCAGGCCGGCCGTGTCGACCACATGCAGGGGCATACCATCGATGTGGATATGTTCGCGCAGAATATCCCGGGTGGTGCCGGCGATCTCGGTAACAATCGCGGCCTCACGGCCTGCCAAGGCGTTGAGGAGGCTGGATTTGCCGGCATTTGGCCTTCCGGCGATCACCACCGTCATCCCATCGCGCAACAAAGCACCCTGCCCGGCTTCGCGCAGTACTGTGGATAACTCATCGCGGACCTTGTCGAGCATGCTGAGCACGTGACCATCGGCGAGAAAGTCGATCTCTTCCTCGGGAAAGTCGATCGCGGCCTCGACGTAGATCCGCAGGCCGATCAGTTGCTCGGTGAGGTTATGCACACGCTGGGAAAAAGCGCCCTGCAGGGATCGCAAGGCATTGCGCGCGGCCTGTGCGGAACTGGCTTCGATCAGATCAGCAATGGCTTCGGCCTGGGCCAGGTCGAGCTTGTCATTGAGGAATGCACGTTCGCTGAACTCGCCTGGTCGCGCAAGACGACACCCCAGTTCGAGGCAACGCTTGAGCAACATGTCCAGGACGATCGGACCACCATGGCCTTGCAGTTCCAGCACATCTTCGCCGGTGAACGAGTTGGGACCAGGAAAATACAAAGCCAGGCCTTCATCGAGCACCTGCTGGTCATCACTGAAAAAAGGGCCGTAGTGAGCAAACCGAGGTTTGAGTTCTCGACCGCTGATGGCCTTTGCCGCGACGCTGGCCAACGGTCCCGAAATACGGACGATGCCGACTCCGCCGCGACCTTGGGCAGTAGCAACGGCGGCGATGGTTTCACGAGGTGCGCTCATAAACCGGTATCCAGACAAAAGTGGCAGATAGCAAAACGCCCCACTAGGGGGCGTTTTGTGTGGTTATCCACAGAGCAAGTTACGCCTCGGCTTTTTTCGTAGCCGCTTCGATCTTACGCGTGATGTACCACTGCTGGGTAATCGACAACACGTTGTTCACAACCCAGTACAGCACCAGGCCCGCAGGGAACCACAGGAAGAAGAAGGTGAAGATGATCGGCATCATCTTCATGACCTTCGCCTGCATAGGGTCCGGAGGCGTTGGGTTCAGCTGCTGCTGAATGAACATGGTCGCGCCCATGATGATCGGCAGGATGAAGAACGGATCCTTGATCGACAGGTCGGTAATCCACAGCATGAACGGTGCCTGGCGCATCTCGACGCTTTCCAGCAGCACCCAGTACAGCGCCAGGAACACAGGCATTTGGACAAGAATCGGCAAGCAACCACCCAACGGGTTGATCTTCTCTTTCTTGTACAGCTCCATCATGGCCTGGGACATTTTCTGCCGGTCATCGCCATGTTGTTCTTTCAGGGCGGCCAGTTTCGGTGCCACTGCGCGCATGCGAGCCATGGATTTGTAGCTGGCTGCCGACAATGGGAAGAAGATCCCCTTGATCAGCATGGTCAGGAAGATGATCGACCAGCCCCAGTTACCGACGATGCTGTGGATATGTTGCAGCAGCCAGAAGATTGGCTGGGCAATGAACCACAGGAACCCGTAGTCCACGGTCAGTTCCAGACCTGGGGACAACTCTTTCAACACCGCTTGGCTTTTTGGACCGGCATACAGAATCGCGCTGGTCTCGACTTTTGCACCTGGTGCAGCGGTCAATGCCGGGCCGGTATAACCGACGATGTAGTTGCCTTTGCTGTCTTTACGCGTCTGGACGACGTTGTTCTCGCCTTTCTGCGGGATCCAGGCGGTGACAAAATAGTGCTGCAACCAGGCAACCCAGCCACCTTGTACGGTTTCCTTGAGCTGCGCCTTGTCCATGTCTTTCATGGACACTTTCTTGTACGGCTCCGAACTTGTCCACAGGGCAGCGCCCAGGTAAGTCGCGGTACCGGTGGCGGTGCTGGAGGAAGGATCATCGCTGGCGTCACGCTTGAGCTGCGCGAACATCGCACCAGACCAGGGCTGTGCGCTCTGGTTGTCGATCAGATAGGAAACAGTCACGTCATACAGGCCACGTTTCAAAGTGAAACGCTTGATGTAATTGACGCCGTCCTTGCTGAACTTCAGGTCCACGACCAATTGGTCCTGACCGTCAGCCAGTTGATAAGTCTTCTTCTCGGAGGAGTAAACCGGGCGGCCGGCCGGGTTTGCATCCGGGCCGTTGGTGCCGATCAGACCACTTTGGGCCAGATAGGTCCGCTCATTGCCGTTATCGAACAACTGGAATGGAATTTCCGGATGGTCCTGGCGGCGCGGATACAACGGCAGCTTCAACTGAGCGACGTCACCACCTTGTGGATCGATTGCCAGCTCAAGCACGTCAGTCTTGATCTGGATCAGATCCTTGCTTGCAGCCACAGGGGCTTCGGCAGGAGCAGTGGTATCGTTTGCCGCGCGCGGGATGTCGTCATTACTGGCGGTGCTATTGCCAGTCGTGGTGTCCGGCAAGCTCGGTGCGGTATTGCTGGCTGCAACATTCTGAGTCGGCAGGGCAGCCTGGCCATAGTCCTGGTTCCATTTAAGAACCATTACGTAGGACACGATTGCCAGGGCGACGATCAGGATCGTGCGTTTGATATCCATGATTACTCGGCCATCGAAGAAGAACGGGAGGTAGGGATAGGCGGAACCGGGTCATAACCGCCGGGATTCCACGGATGACAGCGACCTAAACGACGAAAGGTCAGCCAGCCACCGCGCAGAAGGCCATGATTTTCTATGGCTTCATACGCGTAGCAAGAACAACTGGGGTAGAAACGACAGTGACTGGCCATCAGGGGACTAATGGCGTAGCGATAAAACTGGATCGGAACGAGTGCCAGTTTACGCATCGGGACTGTCTACCCCTACAGTTTCGGTGTTGACTGCTGGCGGTGCTGGCTTGTTACGAGCCAAGCGCTTCCAGAGTTTGCCGAAATGCTGAATCAATTCGGGGTTTTCTACGTCACCCAAACCTTTGCGCGCGACGATAACAATGTCCCAACCGACCAGAGAATCCTGGTTCAGGCGAAACGATTCGCGCATCAGACGTTTGAGGCGATTGCGCTGAACGGAGAGCTTGACGCTCTTTTTCCCGATAACCAGCCCTAGTCGGGGGTGATCAAGATCGTTGCTGCGCGCAAGGAGCAGGAGATTTTTCCCCGGAACCTTGCCGGTAGGGGAGTCAAAGACTGCCTTGAAATGCCGGGGTGTAAGCAGACGCTTTTCCCGACTGAAGTCCTGACTCACCTCCAGTGCCGGATTATCAAACTGCCAGACGCGCACGACCTTTGGCGCGACGACGCGACAGGACGGCACGACCGTTCTTGGTAGCCATGCGAGCACGGAAACCGTGGGTACGAGCGCGTTTGATAGTGCTTGGTTGGAAAGTACGTTTCATGTCGTGTTACCTGGGTTCGTCCACAACGGGCCGGAATGGCCCCCGTTTTAAGAGACCGGGGATTCTAGAGAAAGCAAGCCTCTAGGTCAATTTCCAACCAGCGTTTACTTCAAATAGATATCGCGCCTGGATAGCGGCTTCATCGCAGGACTCCAGATATAGAAATAAAAAGAAGGGAATTATTTAAAGCTTTTCTGTAAAGCTTATAAAAGCAAGGCTGGCACCTATCTGTGGATAACCATGCCTAGGCCTTGTAGTCCGCCATGTACAGAGAATGACAACTACAGGGGAAAGCGGTGTTCAGCCTGTGCTGCGCTGTCGGATAAGCTGTGTGTGGAATGGCTACTTATCCACAGGGAGGTTATCCACCGACTTCAACCCCCACTTGTGCAACGACCTCACGGGCGGTTATCCACAGAGCTTATCCACCGACCGCCTGTCGTCTTGCTCGTTGTTAAGGCATTGATAAATCATGGTGGATGAGCAACCTGCATGTGGATAAGTGGGCGTCCGCTCGCTACAATGGCCGCTTGTTTTTGCCTCACCGGCTTTCAACTTAGGGGATATCCGTGTCAGTGGAACTTTGGCAGCAGTGCGTGGAGCTTTTGCGCGATGAGCTGCCTGCCCAACAATTCAACACTTGGATCCGTCCGCTACAGGTCGAAGCCGAAGGCGACGAGTTGCGCGTCTATGCACCGAACCGTTTCGTTCTTGACTGGGTCAACGAAAAGTACCTGGGACGGGTCATGGAACTGCTCGATGAGCATGGCAATGGCATGGCGCCTGCGCTGTCCTTATTAATAGGCAGCAAACGCAGCTCTGCGCCGCGCGCCGCCCCCAACGCCCCGTTGGCCGCTGCGGCCTCCCAGGCCCAGGCTGTCGCGGCGCCGGTTAACCATGCCGCACCGGCCCCCACGCCGGCACCGAGCAAGCGTAATGCACAAAAAGTGGCCGAGGTCAGCGAAGAGCCCTCGCGGGACAGCTTCGACCCAATGGCCGGCGCCAGCTCCCAACAAGCTCCGGTACGCGCCGAACAGCGCACCGTCCAGGTCGAAGGCGCGCTCAAGCACACCAGTTACCTGAACCGCACCTTTACCTTCGAGAACTTCGTTGAGGGCAAGTCCAACCAACTGGCGCGAGCGGCAGCCTGGCAGGTCGCGGACAACCCCAAGCATGGCTACAACCCGCTCTTCCTTTATGGTGGCGTAGGCTTGGGTAAAACCCACTTGATGCACGCGGTGGGTAACCACCTATTAAAGAAGAACCCGAATGCCAAGGTCGTGTACCTGCATTCCGAGCGTTTCGTGGCCGACATGGTCAAGGCGCTGCAGCTGAACGCGATCAATGAGTTCAAGCGCTTCTACCGTTCGGTGGACGCCTTGCTGATCGACGATATTCAGTTCTTCGCCCGCAAGGAGCGTTCCCAGGAAGAGTTTTTCCACACCTTCAACGCATTGCTTGAAGGCGGGCAGCAGGTCATTCTTACCAGTGACCGCTACCCGAAAGAAATCGAAGGTCTGGAAGAACGTCTCAAGTCGCGTTTTGGCTGGGGCCTGACGGTTGCCGTCGAGCCGCCGGAGCTGGAAACCCGGGTGGCGATCCTGATGAAGAAGGCTGATCAGGCCAAGGTCGAACTGCCTCACGATGCCGCATTCTTCATTGCCCAGCGTATCCGCTCGAACGTCCGTGAGCTCGAAGGCGCCCTTAAGCGGGTCATCGCTCATTCCCACTTCATGGGCCGCGACATCACCATCGAGTTGATTCGCGAGTCCTTGAAGGATTTGTTAGCGCTCCAGGACAAGCTGGTTTCTGTGGATAACATTCAGCGCACTGTCGCTGAATACTACAAAATCAAGATATCCGACCTGCTGTCCAAACGCCGATCGCGTTCGGTGGCTCGCCCGCGTCAGGTGGCGATGGCCTTGTCCAAGGAGCTGACCAACCACAGTCTGCCGGAAATTGGCGATGTGTTTGGCGGACGCGACCACACCACGGTGTTGCACGCCTGTCGTAAGATCAACGAACTTAAGGAATCCGACGCGGACATCCGCGAGGACTACAAGAACCTGCTGCGAACACTGACCACTTGATGACCACCAGCGCAGCTTATTAAGGCAAGGGACTAGACCATGCATTTCACCATTCAACGCGAAGCCCTGTTGAAACCCCTGCAACTGGTCGCAGGCGTCGTCGAACGCCGCCAGACCTTGCCGGTACTTTCCAACGTGCTGCTGGTTGTCGAAGGCCAGCAATTGTCGCTGACCGGTACCGACCTGGAAGTCGAGCTGGTCGGTCGTGTACAGCTTGAGGAACCGGCCGATCCAGGTTCCATCACCGTGCCGGCGCGCAAGCTGATGGACATCTGCAAAAGCCTGCCCAACGATGCGCTGATCGACATCAAGGTCGATGAGCAGAAGCTCGTGGTCAAGGCCGGTCGCAGCCGTTTCACCTTGTCGACGCTGCCGGCCAACGACTTCCCGACGGTGGAAGAAGGCCCAGGCTCGCTGACCTGCAGCCTCGAGCAAAGCAAATTGCGCCGTTTGATCGAACGCACCAGCTTCGCCATGGCGCAGCAGGACGTGCGTTACTACCTCAACGGCATGCTCCTGGAAGTGTCCGCCGGTATCATCCGCGCCGTCGCCACCGACGGTCACCGTCTGGCCATGTGCTCGATGCAGGCCGATATCGGTCAGCCAGACCGCCACCAAGTCATCGTCCCGCGCAAAGGTATCCTGGAGCTCGCGCGCCTACTGACCGAGCCGGACGGCAATGTCAGTATCGTGTTGGGCCAGCACCATATCCGCGCCACCACGGGTGAGTTCACCTTCACCTCGAAGCTGGTCGATGGCAAGTTCCCCGACTACGAGCGCGTGCTGCCAAAAGGTGGCGACAAGCTGGTCCTGGGTGACCGCCAAGCCTTGCGCGAGGCGTTCAGCCGTACCGCGATCCTGTCCAACGAGAAGTACCGCGGCATTCGTCTGCAATTGGCCAACGGTCAGCTGAAAATCCAGGCGAACAACCCGGAGCAGGAAGAGGCGGAAGAAGAAGTGGGCGTTGAATACAACGGCGGCTCTCTGGAAATCGGCTTCAACGTCAGCTACCTGCTCGACGTACTGGGCGTGATGACCACTGAGCAAGTGCGTCTGATCCTGTCGGACTCCAACAGCAGTGCGCTGGTGCAGGAATCCGATAACGACGACTCGGCCTACGTTGTCATGCCGATGCGTCTGTAATCAGCTAGATGTCCTTAAGTCGCGTCTCGGTCACCGCGGTGCGCAATCTGCACCCGGTGACCTTCTCCCCTTCCCCCTGCATCAATATCCTTTACGGCGCTAACGGCAGCGGCAAAACCAGTGTTCTGGAAGCTGTTCACCTGCTGGGGCTTGCTCGTTCGTTTCGTAGCACCCGTCTGTTACCGGTCATCCAATACGATCAGTTGGCCTGCACCGTGTTCGGACAGGTGGAGTTGGCGCAAGGTGGTCACAGTGCCTTGGGGATATCACGGGACCGGCAAGGCGAATTCCAGATCCGCATCGATGGGCAGAATGCCCGCAGCGCCGCGCAACTGGCGGAGATCCTGCCGTTGCAGTTGATCAACCCGGACAGTTTCCGTTTGCTGGAGGGCGCCCCGAAGATTCGTCGACAGTTTCTCGACTGGGGCGTGTTCCACGTGGAACCGCGGTTCATGGCCACTTGGCAGCGCTTGCAGAAGGCGCTGCGCCAGCGAAATTCCTGGCTGCGGCATGGTACACTTGACGCCGTTTCGCAAGCGGTTTGGGACAGGGAACTGTGCCAGGCCAGCGCTGAAATAGATGAATACCGCCGCGCTTACATCAAAGCCTTGAAACCGGTCTTCGAGCAGACCTTGAGCGAACTGGTTGAGCTTGAGGGCCTGACGCTCAGCTATTACCGAGGCTGGGACAAGGACCGGGAACTGAGCACCGTACTGGCTGGCTCGCTGCAGCGGGACCAGCAGATGGGCCATACCCAGGCTGGACCGCAACGCGCTGACTTGCGCCTTAGATTGGGCGCACATAATGCCGCGGACATCTTGTCCCGGGGGCAGCAGAAGTTGGTGGTGTGTGCATTGCGGATTGCCCAAGGCCATTTGGTCAGCCAGGCTCGACGCGGTCAGTGTATTTATCTGGTGGATGACTTGCCGTCCGAATTGGACGAAGCCCACCGCCGCGCACTCTGCCGCTTGCTGGAAGACTTACGCTGCCAGGTTTTTATCACCTGTGTAGATCACGAATTATTGAGGGAAGGCTGGCAGACGGAAACGCCAGTCGCTCTGTTCCACGTGGAACAGGGCCGTATCACCCAGACCCACGACCATCGGGAGTGAAGGCATTGAGCGAAGAAAATACGTACGACTCAACGAGCATTAAAGTGCTGAAAGGCCTGGATGCCGTACGCAAACGTCCCGGTATGTACATTGGTGACACCGACGATGGCAGCGGTCTGCACCACATGGTGTTCGAGGTGGTCGACAACTCCATCGACGAAGCCCTCGCCGGTCATTGCGATGACATCAGCATCATCATCCACCCGGATGAGTCCATCACTGTTCGTGACAACGGTCGTGGCATCCCGGTAGACGTACACAAGGAAGAAGGCGTTTCCGCAGCCGAGGTCATCATGACCGTGCTGCACGCCGGCGGTAAGTTCGATGACAACTCCTACAAGGTTTCCGGCGGTCTGCACGGCGTAGGTGTATCGGTCGTGAACGCACTGTCCGAAGAGCTTGTTCTTACCGTTCGCCGCAGTGGCAAGATCTGGGAACAAACCTACGTCCACGGTGTGCCTCAGGCGCCAATGGCGATCGTAGGCGACAGCGAAACCACCGGCACCCAGATTCACTTCAAGGCTTCCAGCGAAACCTTCAAGAACATCCACTTCAGCTGGGACATCCTGGCCAAGCGGATTCGTGAACTGTCCTTCCTCAACTCCGGTGTCGGTATCGTCCTCAAGGACGAGCGCAGCGGCAAGGAAGAGCTGTTCAAGTACGAAGGGGGCCTGCGTGCATTCGTTGAATACCTGAACACCAACAAGACTGCGGTCAACCAGGTGTTCCACTTCAACGTCCAGCGCGAAGATGGCATCGGCGTGGAAATCGCCCTGCAGTGGAACGACAGCTTCAACGAGAACCTGTTGTGCTTCACCAACAACATTCCACAGCGCGATGGCGGTACTCACCTGGTGGGTTTCCGTTCGGCGCTGACCCGTAACCTGAACAACTACATCGAACAGGAAGGTCTGGCGAAGAAGCATAAAGTCGCCACCACCGGTGACGATGCCCGTGAAGGCCTGACGGCGATCATTTCGGTGAAAGTGCCGGATCCGAAGTTCAGTTCCCAGACCAAGGACAAGCTGGTTTCTTCCGAAGTGAAGACCGCAGTCGAACAGGAAATGGGCAAATACTTCTCCGACTTCCTGCTGGAAAACCCCAACGAAGCCAAGCTGGTGGTCGGCAAGATGATCGACGCCGCCCGTGCCCGTGAAGCAGCGCGCAAGGCCCGTGAGATGACCCGCCGCAAAGGCGCGCTGGACATCGCCGGTTTGCCGGGCAAACTGGCCGACTGCCAGGAAAAAGACCCTGCCTTGTCCGAACTGTACCTCGTGGAAGGTGACTCTGCTGGCGGTTCCGCCAAGCAGGGCCGCAACCGCCGCACCCAGGCCATCCTGCCGCTCAAGGGCAAGATCCTGAACGTCGAGAAGGCGCGCTTCGACAAGATGATCTCCTCCCAGGAAGTCGGCACGCTCATCACTGCGCTGGGCTGTGGCATCGGCCGCGATGAGTACAACATCGACAAGCTGCGTTATCACAACATCATCATCATGACCGACGCCGACGTCGACGGTTCGCACATCCGCACCCTGTTGCTGACGTTCTTCTTCCGTCAGTTGCCGGAGCTGATCGAGCGCGGCTACATCTATATCGCCCAGCCTCCGCTGTACAAGGTCAAGAAAGGCAAGCAAGAGCAATACATCAAAGACGACGACGCCATGGAAGAGTACATGACGCAGTCGGCCCTGGAAGATGCGAGCCTGCACCTGAACGAAGAGGCCCCAGGCATTTCCGGCGAAGCCCTTGAGCGCCTGGTCAACGACTTCCGCCTGGTGATGAAGACTCTCAAGCGCCTGTCGCGCCTGTACCCACAGGAGCTGACCGAGCACTTCATCTACCTGCCGGCTGTCAGCATGGAACAGCTCTCCGATCACGCTGCAATGCAGGATTGGCTGGCCCAGTACGAAGTTCGTCTGCGCACCGTAGAGAAGTCTGGCCTGGTGTACAAAGCCAGCCTGCGTGAAGACCGTGAGCGTAACGTCTGGCTGCCAGAGGTCGAACTGATCTCCCACGGCCTGTCCAACTACGTCACTTTCAACCGCGACTTCTTCGGCAGCAACGACTACAAGACTGTCGTCTCCCTGGGCGCGCAACTGAGCACCCTGCTGGACGAAGGCGCGTACATCCAGCGTGGTGAGCGCAAGAAAGCCGTTACCGAGTTCAAGGAAGCCCTTGAGTGGCTGATGGCCGAAAGCACCAAGCGCCACACCATCCAGCGCTATAAAGGTCTGGGTGAAATGAACCCGGACCAGCTGTGGGAAACCACCATGGACCCAGGCTCGCGCCGGATGCTGAAAGTCACCATCGAAGACGCCATCGGCGCGGACCAGATCTTCAACACCCTGATGGGTGATGCGGTCGAGCCTCGTCGTGACTTCATCGAAAGCAATGCGTTGGCGGTGTCTAACCTGGATTTCTGATCCACAGCCACCCTGCCCCAACGAAAAAGGCCAACGCATATGCGTTGGCCTTTTTTCGCCCGTTGGCCCTAACTCGCCACCGAAGCCTCACTCCCCGCCGCCACACTCTCCAACCGATACCCATACCCATAAATCGTCAGCAACTGCCAACCTCGATCCGCCGTCAGCCCGAGTTTGTTGCGCAGACGGTAGATGTGGGTGTCGAGCGGGCGCGACGAGGTCATTTCCTCGTGGGTCCAGAAGCGCTCGTAGAAATACTCCCGGGACAGTGGACGGCCCAGGTTGGCGAACAGGCAGCGGGCCAGGCGGTATTCCCGTTCGGTCAGGCTGATGGGGATACCGGCGCGGGTGACGGTCAGTTCGGCGTCGTCGAATTCCAGGTCGTTGAATACCAGCACGTCGCTGGCTGGAGCACGTTGCAGGTTATGGCGTCGCAATACGGCTGTGACCCGGGCCTTGAGTTCGTTAGGCCTGAAGGGCTTGCTCACGTAGTCGTCGGCCCCGGCGTTGAGGGCCTGGACCACATCGTGCTCGCCGTCGCGGCTGGTGAGCATGATGGCGGCGGGGGGCGAGTCCATGTGCTCCCGCGTCCAGCGCAGCAGCGACAACCCGCTGATGTCGGGCAATTGCCAGTCGAGGATCAAGAGGTCGAAGGTTTCCCGGCGCAGCTGCCGCAACAGGTCTTCGCCGCGCTCAAAACTGTGCAAGGTCCAGGCTTGCTCGCCCCTGCCGGGGATTTGTTGCAGTGTCTGTTCCACCCGGCGCAGCTCGGCCGGTTCGTCATCCAGTATGGCGACACGCATGGGATGCGATTCCTTGATCTCGAGAGTAACGGACATCATCAGGGTGGCCTGCAATCTGAACAAATATTCCACTTGCCCGATGTAACCTCGGCGGGCCGATAAGTTGTCGGGTTGCAGGTCCCCTGTCGCTGGCAGTGACAATACCGGCTCATGACGCGCAGGGAAAGGTAGCAGCGCGCCACCTATCGAGTCCGCTATAGTCTTTGGTCTTCAGCCTGCTGGTGCGACACGCGACCCCCCATGAAAAAAATCCCCCGTTCCTATGTTCTGTCAGGGTGCTTATGAGCAACCAGCGTCGTCGTGAAAGCCGTGAACCGACCCAAGTCCAACGCATGTTTCGCCAATTGGTACGGGAATGGTTGTGGATAAGTCTTCTTCTATTACCGCTCACCGCGTTGTTGTCGTTCAGTACCCAGCCAACACGCCACGGGCCAGAAGCGGCGTTGTTGTCGGTGTTTGTGGTCGCTGTTGTGCTGGGGTTGCTATTGCTGCGCCCTCGCCTGGCGCTGTGGACGACAGTGGGTGGCATGAGCATGGCCCTGCTGATCAGTGTCGTACTTGCGGCTGAAGGTTGGTGGTGGTCGCCCATGGCGAGCGTGCTGGGCATCGTGTTTGGCTATCTGATCTGGAATTGGCGGCGGCTGAGCGTGGTGCTGGCCTACTTTGGCTGGGAACTGGCGCGCCTGGATGCGGAGCCCAAGGTGTTCCCCGAACGGCGTCGTGCGCCCTACACGGGCAGCGACCGCTTGCAGGGCCAGATCATGGCCCTGGAGCAAGCCATGGGGAGAACCCGGGACACCCGTCGCTTTATTGCCGATGGCCTCGAATACCTGCCGGTGGCAACAATGATCAGCGATCCCCAAGGCAAGATATTGCTGGGTAACCGCAAAGCGCGTGATCTCTTCGGCCATGGCTTGGCGGGGGGCGATGTATTGGAGCATCTCGCGCAGCTGGGTTACCCAGGACTGGAGCGCGGGGTGCCTCACCGATTATCCACATTGCCCCTGGTGGAGTTTCGCGACAGCCGGGAGCGCAGCCTGCGTCTGGAACGAGCCCCGCTATTGCCGGTTGATGGTGAGGCGCCGATAGGCTGGTTACTGAGCCTCATCGACCTGAGCGCGGAGCGCGAAGCCGAAGAGCAGCGCAGCGTCATGCTGCGTTTTTTGTCCCATGATTTGCGCGCGCCCCACTCGGCGATCCTGGCCCTGCTGGATGTGCAGCGGCATCAGAACGGAGCGAATAATCCGCTCTTCGATCAGATCGAGCGGCAGGTGCGTCGCGCCTTGGAATTGACCGACGGCTTTGTGCAACTGGCCAAGGCCGAGTCTGAGGCGTATCAATTCCAACCGACGCTGTTCGCCATGTTGGTCCTGGATGTACTTGACCAGGCGCTGCCCATCGCCCAGGCAAAACGCATCCAGTTGATTCATGAAATAGAGGATGAAGAGGCGATGGTGAGCGCGGATCAATCATTGCTGACCCGTGCCCTGTTCAATCTGCTGGAAAATGCCATCAAGTACAGCCCGCCCGACGCCTGCATTTCCCTGCAGGTTCATTGCACGTCGGGTTGGTTGACCTGCAACGTCGCCGACCAGGGCAAGGGCATCAGCGCCGAAGAACTACCGGACCTGTTCAGCCAGTATCGACGGTTTTCCTCGGCTCACGGTGTGGATGGCATTGGCTTGGGACTGTCGATGGTCAAGGCCGTGGTGGACCATCATGAGGGGAAAATCGAATGCCATAGCGTGGTAGGCAAAGGCACGACGTTCAGCCTGCGATTCCCGTTGTTGGCGGAGTAAAGATCGTCCGAACGGGGCCCGAGCCTTCGGACGATCTTGGTGCTATAAAAAACTTATGCACCTGTCGGCGGCTTTTATGTTTTTATGAAATATGTATTAAAAACAAAGACATAAAACAGAAAAGTTACGAATTTCGAAAAAACGGTGCACAGGTTATCCACAGATATCAAACAGCGGCTTGTTCCGTGGGCACTTCCGCGACAGGACCGGGTGGAAGCGAACCCATCTCCCGTTGGGTCTGTTCGTTCCAGGTTTGTACGCGTTCATTGAGCTCGGCAATGGCGCGGGGCCCGCTACCTTCGGCATACATGGGCTTGCCGATCACCACGGTGATGACGCCCGGTGTCCGGAGCCAGCCACCCTTGGGCCAGAACTTGCCGGCATTGTGTGCAATCGGCAGCACCGGCAGGTCAGCGTTTACCGCCAATGCGCTGCCACTGCGGGAGAATTTGCCGATCGTCCCGTAGGGAACACGGGTACCTTCTGGAAAGATCAAAACCCAAACCTTGTCCTTGAGTAGCTCATCACCTTTTTTCGCCACTTGCTTGAGAGCAACCTTGGGGTTGTCCCGGTCAATGGCGATGGGGCGCAGCATTGCCATGGCCCAGCCGAAGAAAGGTACGAACAGCAGCTCACGTTTGAGCACTTGGCTCAGGGGCTCGAAGTAAGCCGAAAGGAAGAAAGTCTCCCAGGTGCTCTGGTGGTTGGACTGGATCACGCACGGCCGCTCAGGCACGTTTTCGGCGCCTTTTACTTCATACCGTATCCCCAGAAAAACCTTGCTCAGCCACAGCGCGCAACGGCACCAGTACACATTGATAAAACGGTAGCGCGTCCTGAACGACATGAAAGGCGCTACAAAAAAACTCAACGTGCACCACAACAACGAACTGGTGCCCAGCAGCAGGTAAAAGAGAAAGGTTCTGATGGCCTGCAATATCGACATAGCGGCATTTACCGTTGCGGGCAGTGCCCGACTGTTTAAGCGCTTCCCGAACAGTCCTTGATCAGGATGTCTTGGGAGCTCTAATTGTGGATAAGTTCAGCGGCAATCGCCGCCAAGTCTTCAAAAATCAAGGTGCCCACCGGCAGGGTCTTGCCCAGAGTCTTTTCGCCTTTGCCGGTCTTTACCAAAACGGGCTGACAATCGACGGCCTTGGCCGCCTCCAGGTCACCCAGGCTGTCGCCGACGAACCACACTCCCGCCAGCGTTACATCGTAGTGAGCGGCAATGGTTTTCAACATGCCCGGCTTGGGCTTGCGGCAATCACAACCTTCGTCCGGCCCGTGCGGGCAGTAGACGATCAGCCCGACTTCACCGCCCTGCTCGGCCACCAATGCGCGCAAGCGCTCATGCATGGCCTCAAGGACCGCGAGGTCGTAGTAACCGCGGGCAATGCCCGACTGGTTGGTGGCAACCGCCACCGTCCAGCCGGCCTTGCTCAACTGCGCGATGGCTTCGATCGAACCGGGGAGCGGCAACCACTCCTCCACCGATTTGATATAAGCGTCGGAGTCGTGGTTGATCACTCCGTCCCGATCGAGAATCAGCAGTTTCAACAGCAGCCCCTCAACCCAGCATGGAAATGTCGGCAATATTGAGGAACAGGCCCCGCAGGCGCGCCAGCAGTGCATAGCGATTCTTGCGAACATCTTCGTTGTCCGCATTCACCATCACGGCTTCAAAGAACGCATCGACAGGATCGCGCAGTGCTGCCAGGCGTGCCAGCGCTTCGGCATACTCGCGCTTTTCCATCAGCGGTTGCACGGACGTAGACGCCTGCTGGATAGCCGAGTTTAGTGAGAACTCCACGGCGTTATCAAAGTACCGCGCCTCAGGTACGGCGAAAATTGTAGGCTCGGCCTTGCTCAGCAGATTCGACACCCGCTTGTTCACCGCCGCCAGCGCTGCTGCTTCCGGCAGTTGGCGGAAAGCCTGCACCGCTTGGACGCGCTGGTCGAAGTCCAGGGCCGAACCGGGCTTGAGGGCACGCACCGACAGATAGGTGGCGACATCGACGCCTTCGTCTTCATAACGCGCACGCAGGCGGTCGAAGATGAATTCCAGCACCGCATCGGACAGACCGGCAGACTTGACCTTGCTGCCGAACGCATTGACGGCGAACGCCACGGCGTCGTTCAGGTCCAGGTCCAGTTGCTTGTCGATCAGGATCCGCAGCACACCCAGTGCCGCGCGACGCAGGGCGTACGGGTCTTTGCTGCCGGTAGGCAACATGCCGATGCCGAAAATACCGACGAGGGTGTCGAGCTTGTCGGCGATGGCCACGGCCGCACCGGTCAGGGTGGTCGGCAGTTCAGCGCCGGCACCGCGGGGCATGTACTGCTCGTTCAGCGCCAGGGCCACGTCTTGCGGCTCGCCGTCGTTGAGGGCGTAGTAGTAACCGGCAACGCCTTGCATCTCCGGGAACTCACCGACCATTTCGGTGGACAGGTCGCACTTGGACAGGATGCCGGCACGGGCCGCGCGCTGGGCGTCGCCGCCAATGCGTGGAGCGATGAAAGCAGCCAGTTTCGAAACGCGCTCGGCCTTGTCATAGACGCTGCCGAGTTTTTCCTGGAACACCACGTTCTGCAGTCGTTCGTTGAAGCTTTCCAGCGGTTGCTTCTTGTCCTGCTTGAAGAAGAACTCGGCGTCCGTCAGGCGCGGGCGAACGACTTTCTCGTTACCGGCGATGATCTGCTGCGGGTCCTTGCTTTCGATGTTGGCGACGGTGATGAAGCGCGGCAGCAACTTGCCTTCAGCGTCCAGCAGGCAGAAATACTTCTGGTTGTCCTGCATGGTGGTGATAAGCGCTTCCTGCGGCACTTCAAGGAAACGTTCCTCGAACGAGCACACCAGCGGCACTGGCCATTCCACCAGCGCGGTCACTTCGTCCAGCAGACTTGGCGGCACGATGGCGGTGCCTTCCTGCTGGGTGGCCAACTCTTCGGTGCGCTTGCTGATCAGTTCGCGACGCTCGTTGGCGTCAGCCAATACGTAGGCGGAACGCAGGTCGGCCAGGTAATTGGCCGGCGAGGTGATGCGCACGCTCTGCGGATGATGGAAGCGGTGACCGCGGGAATCGCGACCGGCCTTCTGGGCCAGGATCGTGCAGTCGATGACTTGGTCACCGAGCAGCATCACCAGCCATTGGGTCGGACGCACGAACTCTTCCTTGCGCGCGGCCCAGCGCATGCGCTTGGGAATCGGCAGGTCGTTCAGGGAATCTTCGACGATGGTCGGCAACAGGCTGGCGGTCGGCTTGCCCTTGATGCTCTGGCTATAGCGCAGCTTCGGACCGCTCTGGTCGATTTCGCTCAGGTCCACGCCACACTTCTTGGCGAAACCGAGGGCGGCTTGGGTTGGGTTGCCGTCGGCATCGAACGCGGCCTGGCGTGGCGGGCCGTCGAGGTTGATGCTGCGGTCCGGCTGCTGGGTCGCCAGGGCGGTGATCAGCACGGCCAAACGACGCGGCGCGGCGTAGACATGCTTGGCTTCGAAGTTCAGGCCAGCGGCTTGCAGGCCCTTCTCGATACCGGCCAGGAACGCATCGGCCAGGGTGTTCAGGGCTTTGGGTGGCAGTTCTTCGGTGCCCAGTTCAACCAGAAAATCTTGAGCACTCATTGTGCAGCCTCCAGCTTAGCCAACACTTCATCACGCAAATCCGGGGTCGCCATCGGGAAGCCCAGCTTGGCACGGGCCAGCAGGTAGGCTTGCGCAACGGAACGCGCCAGAGTGCGTACACGCAGGATGTATTGCTGGCGCGCAGTCACGGAAATCGCCCGGCGTGCGTCCAGCAGGTTGAAGGTATGGGACGCCTTCAACACCATTTCGTAGCTCGGCAACGGCAGCGGCTGGTACAGCTCGATCAGGCGCTTGGCTTCGCTTTCATAGAAATCGAACAGCTCGAACAGCTTGTCGACGTTGGCGTGTTCGAAGTTGTA
This sequence comes from Pseudomonas rhizophila, assembly GCF_003033885.1. Classification (NCBI taxonomy): domain Bacteria; kingdom Pseudomonadati; phylum Pseudomonadota; class Gammaproteobacteria; order Pseudomonadales; family Pseudomonadaceae; genus Pseudomonas; species Pseudomonas rhizophila. The sequence goes on from NZ_CP024081.1 coordinate 5,827,377, forward strand.
GGTCGATTGCTCCACTTCGTTCTGGTGGAACACGTCGCCGTAGGTCACTTTGCCGAACGGGCCGTCGGCCCATACCAGGTCGTAGACCGAGTCCACGCCTTGCAGGTACATGGCCAGGCGTTCCAGGCCATAGGTGATTTCGCCGGTCACCGGGTAGCATTCGATGCCACCCGCTTGCTGGAAGTAAGTGAACTGGGTCACTTCCATGCCGTTGAGCCAGACTTCCCAGCCCAGGCCCCAGGCGCCCAGGGTTGGCGATTCCCAGTTGTCTTCAACGAAACGAATGTCGTGCACCAGCGGGTCGAGGCCGACGTGCTTGAGCGAGCCCAAGTACAGCTCCTGGAAGTTTTCCGGGTTCGGTTTCAGGACCACCTGGAACTGGTAGTAGTGCTGCAGACGGTTCGGGTTTTCGCCGTAGCGGCCGTCAGTCGGGCGGCGGCTGGGCTGCACATAAGCGGCGTTCCAGGTTTCCGGGCCGATGGCACGCAGAAACGTGGCAGTGTGGAAAGTGCCGGCGCCTACTTCCATATCGTAGGGCTGAAGTACCACGCAACCTTGCTCGGCCCAGTATTGCTGGAGGGCGAGGATCAAGTCTTGGAAGGTACGCACGGCTGGCGTAGGCTGGCTCACGAAATTCACCTGTTTCTTGGGCTGCGATTTAAAGAGCGGGAGTATACCCGATTCGTTCGTGCGCACGCCCCCTGGAGCCTTATGCCACGCTGCTTTTGGTGTTCTGACGATCCTTTGTACATGGCTTATCACGATCAGGAGTGGGGCACGCCGCTGCGCGATGCGCAGGGTTTGTTCGAGTTGCTTTTGCTCGAAGGGTTCCAGGCCGGGCTGTCCTGGATCACCGTTTTGCGCAAACGCGAGCGCTACCGGCAGGTGCTGTTCGGCTTTGACGTGCAGCGCGTGGCGCAGATGAGCGATGCAGAAATCGACGAGCTGATGCTCGACCCCGGCATCATCCGCAACCGCCTCAAGCTCAATGCGGCCCGGCGCAATGCCCAAGCCTGGCTGGCCCTGGAGGATCCGGTGGCGTTCCTCTGGTCGTTCGTGGACGGCAAGCCGGTCATCAACCACTTCAAGGACCGCTCCGAAGTGCCGGCCATCACGCCCCAGGCCGTGCAGATGAGCAAGGGCCTGGAAAAAGCCGGCTTCACCTTTGTCGGGCCGACCATTTGTTACGCCTTGATGCAGGCCTCGGGAATGGTCATGGACCACACCCAGGACTGCGACCGCTACGCGGAGCTGGCAAACGGCGGTTAGAATAGCCGGCTCGCAACACGCCCATGAATTCAGGAGTGACCTGTGGATAAGTTGAAAGGCGCCTTGCTGGTCGGCGCTCTGCGGTTGTTTGCGATGCTGCCTTGGCGCGCGGTGCAGGCGTCGGGTTCGGCCATCGGCTGGCTCATGTGGAAGCTGCCCAATCGTTCCCGCGACGTGGTGCGGATCAACCTCGCCAAGTGTTTCCCCGAGATGGACCCGGCCGAGCGCGAACGCCTGGTGGGCCAAAGCCTCAAGGACATCGGCAAATCCCTGACCGAAAGCGCCTGCGCTTGGATCTGGCCGGCCCAGCGCTCCATCGACCTGGTGCGGGAAGTCGAAGGCCTGGACGTATTAAAAGAAGCGCTCGCTTCCGGCAAAGGCGTGGTGGGCATCACCAGCCACCTGGGCAACTGGGAAGTGCTCAACCACTTCTATTGCAGCCAGTGCAAACCGATCATTTTCTACCGTCCGCCCAAGCTTAAAGCGGTGGATGAATTGCTGCGCAAACAGCGCGTGCAACTGGGCAACAAAGTCGCGGCGTCGACTAAGGAAGGTATCCTCAGCGTCATCAAAGAGGTCCGAAAGGGCGGTCAAGTGGGCATTCCCGCCGACCCGGAACCGGCCGAGTCTGCCGGCATCTTCGTCCCCTTCTTTGCCACCCAGGCCCTGACCAGCAAGTTCGTACCGAACATGCTCGCCGGTGGCAAGGCCGTCGGCGTATTCCTCCACGCCCTGCGCCTGCCGGACGGCTCCGGCTACAAAGTCATCCTCGAAGCCGCCCCAGACGCCATGTACAGCACCGACACCGAAACCGCCTGCGCCGCCATGAGCCAGGTTGTGGAGCGTTATGTACGCGCCTACCCGAGCCAGTACATGTGGAGCATGAAACGCTTCAAAAAACGCCCGCCAGGTGAGGCGCGGTGGTACTGAAGGCCTGTTGCTGCATATGAGTGACACAGGGATTTGTGGTGAATGCAGGATATGCGAACACCCAAGAACCCATGTGGGAGTCGAGCTTGCTCGCGATGACGGCGGCCCATTCAACATCAGTGCAAGCTGACCCACCGCTATCGCGAGCAAGCTCAGCTCCCACGGGGATTTGTGATGGATGCGATATCTGTGAACAACCCGGAAAAACTGTGGGAGCGAGCCTGACAGACAACACATATCCAACCGAACGGCTCACCCTGTGGCGAGGGAGCTAGCTCCCGCTGGGCTGCGCAGCAGCCCCAACCAAGCTGACACATTCTTTCAGGCACAGAGGTCTATTTTTCCAAGCACAGTGCGGGCTGAATGTCCTAATCTCGCCTAGCCCCAATCAGCCAAGGACGCGTCAATGGGCATTCGAGGTAATGACCGCCAGATCGACAACATCGAGCTCAATGTCAGCGACATCGCCCGAAGCAAAGCCTTCTATGCGAGCGCATTCGGCTGGAGTTTCGTCGACTACGGCCCGACCTACACCGAATTCAGCGACGGTCGTCTGACCGGTGGCTTCACGACCGGTGAACCTGTGCGCCCAGGCGGCCCGTTAATCATCCTGTACGCGGATGACCTTGAAGGCACCCAACTCAGACTCAAGGCCGCTGGGGCGATCATCAGCCGTGAAGTGTTCGATTTCCCCGGTGGCCGACGTTTTCACTTTATCGATCCGGATGGCTATGAGCTGGCGGTGTGGTCGGCTTCCTGATGGCTGATTGATCACGAGGAGGCGCAAAGCCTCAATCGTGTCCATGATTAAGGACCTGCGATATCGGTGACGTTGGAATGGCAAAGCCATCTCTAAATCCGTCGGATTACCGTCCGTTCAGAAATATCGCACTTCCTCTGGTTCATTAATCAAGGAGTCCCCTCATGAAAATCGACTTCACCGGACGCCACGTCTTAGTCACCGGCTCCTCCAGCGGCATTGGTTTCGCCACAGTCAAAGGCTTCCTCGAGTCCGGCGCCCACGTGGTCATCAATGGTCGCAGCGAGAGCAGCGTGGAGGACGCGTTGCAGCGGTTGGGCGACCTTGCTTCAAATGCCGCTGGCTTTGTGGGTGACCTTAGTCATGAGGCTGGCTGCCAGGCACTGATCGCCAAGCACCCAAGCTTCGATATCGTCATCAACAACCTGGGCATTTTCAAACAGGAAGACTTTTTCGAAACGCCGGACAGCGAATGGCAGCGCTTTTTCGAAACCAACGTGATGTCGGGCGTGCGGGTTTCCAGGGCCTACGCGCCGGGCATGGTCGAGCGCGGTTGGGGGCGGATTGTGTTTGTCTCGTCGGAATCGGGTCTGAACATCCCCGCCGACATGATCCACTACGGCTTTACCAAAACCGCCCAACTGTCCATTGCTCGCGGCCTGGCCAAGCGCCTCGCCGGCACCGGCGTTACGGTGAATTCGGTACTGCCTGGGCCGACGCTTTCCGAAGGAGTTGCCCAGATGCTCCAGGCAGACGTCGAGCGCAGCGGGGAAAGCCTGGAAAAAGTCGCGGCGGATTTCGTCAACCAGCACCGTAGCACCTCGATCATCCAGCGTGCGGCGCGCGTCGAGGAAGTCGCCAACATGATCATCTATGCCAGCTCGGAACAGGCCTCGGCCACCACCGGTGCGGCGTTGCGTGTGGATGGTGGGGTGGTGGATAGCATCGTTTAGGGCCCTATGACACGTTGCAAAAAAACGCCGCTTCCTCATGAGAGATAAGCGGCGTTTTTTCTTTTGGAAGCAACATGGGTTGATTTGACCCGTTTTCGGAGCGTTGAAGGGTTTGTTCAGCCTACCCGGTTTTCGATCAAGCGATCCGAGCCGCCTTCGGCTAAACGTTTTTCGATCAGTCGATCCGAACCACCTTCAGCGACACGTTTTTCGATCAGCCGATCTGAACCACCTTCAGCGACACGTTTATCGATCAGCCGATCCGAACCGCCTTCGGCTACACGTTTTTCGATCAGCCGATCCGAACCACCTTCGGCGACACGTTTATCGATCAGCCGATCCGAACCACCTTCAGCGACACGTTTATCGATCAGCCGATCCGAACCGCCTTCAGCGACACGTTTTTCGATCAGCCGATCCGAACCACCTTCGGCGACACGTTTATCGATCAGCCGATCCGAACCACCTTCAGCGACACGTTTATCGATCAGCCGGTCCGAGCCGCCTTCGGCGACACGTTTATCGATCAGCCGGTCCGAGCCGCCTTCGGCGACACGTTTATCGATCAGTCGATCCGAACCGCCTTCGGCGACACGTTTATCGATCAGCCGATCCGAACCACCTTCAGCGACACGTTTTTCGATCAGCCGGTCCGAGCCGCCCTCAGCGACCGTAGGTTGAACAAAAGAAGTTGCGAATGCATTGCCGAGCGCCAGTGCGAGAAGCGAGCCAACAAGCGTTTTGTTGAAAGTGTTCATGTCCTGATCCTTTTTATTCGTAGATGAAGTGAGTTAGACGGTGACGTGCAAACGGACGTCGACGTTGCCGCGTGTCGCGTTGGAGTACGGGCAGACCTGGTGAGCCGCGTCGACCAGCGCTTGAGCATCGGCTTGATCCAGACCCGGCAGATTGATGTGCAGGTCAATGTCCAGACCGAAACCGCCAGGGATCTGGCCGATGCCGACGTGTGCCGTGATTGAGGCGTCAGCAGGGATGCTGCGTTTGCTTTGGCTGGCGACAAACTTCAATGCGCCGATGAAGCAGGCCGAGTAACCGGCGGCGAACAACTGCTCAGGGTTGGTGGCTTCACCACCGGCGCCGCCCAGGGCTTTTGGTGTGGCCAGTTTCACGTCGAGAATCTTGTCGCTGGAAACAGCACGGCCATCACGGCCACCAGTGGAGGTTGCGACTGCGGTATAGAGAACGTTCATGGTGTTTCCTCGCTTGCTGATTGGTTTGACCGATTTTGTTTGCGCTAAATGTTTGTGCGCTAACCAGTTGAGATAAAATTAACGGACAAATAGTTTGCGCGCAATATAAATTTTTGAAAATTTGCCGAATTTGAATTAACCAGTTGATCCGAAAGGAAATTTATTTTTAAGCGCCGCCGTGTCGACAGAGCGTGTGGGCCGCGAAGTGATTCAAGGGGAAGGAGGTGCTAGGGGGTATCAGCAGGGCCAGCGCAATTGCAGACCTTCGGAGAAAGGGCGTTCAAAGTAGAATGATGGGCTTCTCGATCATTCCCACGCTCCTGCGTGGGAATGCCGCCAGGGACGCTCCGCGTTCCGCTTTTGGAAGGTGATGCAGAGCGTGGACACGATCAAATTCCAACTGATGATGTAAGCCAATCCGACTAAGCAACAGCCACTCGATTACGCCCCAAGGCCTTTGCTCGATACAGAGCTTTGTCCGCATCGTTCATCAGGCTGTGAAGGTCCTTATTACAAGCCTCCGTCGACGCGACGCCGAGGCTGGCTGATATGCAGTGAACAGGCTCGATCATCAAACCCGCAATCGTATCGATGAGCTGTTCTGCAATTTGGGTAGCGACTTCGATGGAAGTGTCCGGAAGCAGGATGGCGAACTCTTCCCCGCCTAGCCGACCATGAATATCCGTTCCCCGAAACGACGAACTGATGACCGCCCCCATCTGGCGCAGAACCTGATCCCCCACCTGATGGCCGTAGGTGTCGTTGATGTGCTTGAAGTGATCCATGTCCAGCATGACGGCGCACAACCCTACCCGCTTGGCCTTGCATTCGTCGTAGAGCTGTTGGGCATGCTCGAAAAAAGCCCGACGGCTCTTCAGGCCGGTCAATTCATCGGTTTGGGCTGCGCGAGTTGAAATGCTGTTGGCCTGTTCCATTTCGCGGGTGAGTCGAAAAGCGGTTTCCAGTGCCTGGGACATTTTGTGTGTAGCGCGGGCGGCAAATGCTGCGAACACCAAAATCGAGAGTGCGATGCCCACTTGAATCGGCGACGGTTGAAACAGCAGCCAGGCGGTGCACGGCAACAGCACCAGGCCAATGGAGACGAGGGTCATATCACGGTAGGCGGAGTAGCAGGACACCGCGCTGACGGACATGCCGACAGTAAAAAGCATGACCAATGCCTGGGACAACAGATCGTCCGCCGGCATGACCGCTAATGCGCCTCCTCCCCAGATGCTGGCGGACAATACCAGTGTGATCCAGTATTTGCGCTCCCAGCGTTGGGGGGTGCGCTCGCTTTCGTCGCTGCGAACATAGGCAACGAACAACGAAATGCGCAACAGCGTCGAGCCAGTCAAGATGGCCAACCACCAAAAGATGACGCTGTGTTCAAAGCGATCCCAGCACAGCCAACACAGCATGATGGCAGCGAGGTAGCTCCCGAACACCGCAGAAACCGATTGGCGAAACAGTTGCTGCAGTCGGTCAGTTCGCACCTGCTCGGCTATGAAGAAAGCCTGGTCATTCCGAGATCCTGGGCAATCCATGTGATCCACCTGATCGTGACGCAACTGAAAGAGAGCGATTGTGGCACCCTGCCAGTAAGGCGAACAACTGAATTACACCCACAGTCCCGATATCCCGATTAAACCGAACCCCGTGGCGAGGGAGCTTGTTCCCGCTGGGCGGCGAAGCAGCGCCAACCATTCCTACAGACAAATCGCATCGTCTGCTTTACCGGATCAGGCAGGCATCAATCCCGCCTCCTGATAGCTCGATATCAAATCATCGAACAGGCTCACATCCGCCCGAGTTCGCGCGATTAACTGAGCACCCGCCACAGCGGTGTAAATAGCGAGGGCTCGGCGTTCACATTCTTGCGTGCCGCCAGTTCCGGCATCTGCCAATACCTGGGCAAGCCACGTTACGTTACCGTCCACAAAGGTCCTGATCTCTCGTGACACCTCATCGGGAAGGTCTTCGTATTCGGCTGCCATGAAGCTGGAAAGACAAAGTTTGTTGCCGTCCTGAAGCGACGTTCGAAAAATGGCGGCGTACAGCTGCACGCACTCCTTAGGATCGGTATTGCCGGCCCGGATCCCTTCAAGCACCCGCCGCGTGTCCTGCCAGTAGCGTTCAGCAACCGCCGCGGCCAGGCCGGCCTTGCTCGGGAAGTGGTAATAAATGCTGGCGTTCTTGATGCCCACCTCTTCGGCAATGTTACGGAAATTTATCCCATTGTAACCGTGCAGTTGTGCAGCGGATTTCGCTGCCGCCAAGATGGCTTCTCGAGCATTTTCGTTCACGTTTTGGCCTCGTTTCGAAATTCGATTCACTCATGTCGTCGCGATTCTACGCCCGGATTTGCTTACCTGCCAATTGTCAGGTAGGGGATTGACAGCGCCCGATCTCCAGCTCAATCTTTTACCTACCAATTGACAGGCAGGTAACCGAATCATGACTTCTTCACAACAGAGCGCTGATGTTTACACCGTTCCTACGATGAAAATTTACGATTGGTTCAACGGCCCTTACCCCGCCCGAGTGCGCATAGCGCTGGCGGAGAAGGGATTGCTCTCGAAAATCGAATTCGTGTCGGTGAATCTCTGGAGCGGCGAACATAAGCAACCCGAGTTCCTGGCCCTCAATTACTCCGGGACACTGCCCGTGCTGGAGCTGAGCGATGGGACGCTGATTGCCGAGTGCACGGCGATTACCCAATACCTGGATAGCCTGGTCGGCGAACCGACGCTGACGGGCGAAACACCTGTTGAAAAAGGCCTCATCCACATGATGACCAAGCGCGCCGAGATCGAGTTTCTCGATGCGGTCAGCATGTACTTCCACCATGCAACGCCGGGCCTGGGCCCAAAGGTCGAGCTGTACCAGAATGCAGAATGGGGCGGCCGAATGGGCGATAAGGCGATCAGAGGCATGCGCTATTTCGACAACCTGCTCAAAGACCGGCCTTTTGTAGCGGGTGACAAGTTCTCGATGGCCGATATTGCGGTGCTGGGCGGCATGATCTTCGCCTCGCTGGTGCAGCTCTCCGTTCCTGAAGAATGTGTCGCATTGCGCGCATGGCATGCCAGGATGCAGGAACGTCCCAGCGTGCAGACATGGCGTGCCATGGTCGAGCGTGGCGTTGAGCCGCGATAGTGGGTAAACCCGCCAAAGAAAAACCCGACGCTTTAGGTCGGGTTTTTCCTGGATATTCCGACCCGCAAGTGAGTCACGGGTGGAAAAGGGGTGGAGCGTAATCTTGAAAGAGCACGAGCAAGCCTTGTTTACGGGTCACTCGACTTGCGACAGCTTAGCGTCGTCGCAACCGGCAGCACGGCACTCGCGCTCGACAGCCTTGAGTATGACGATACGCGCCTCGGTCTTCTCATTGGCACAGTCCAGGTAGAGCAGGCCATCGTTGGAACAGGCGTTGTCACGGATTTTGATCCACTGGATTTGAGCGGCTTTCACTTTTTTCTTTTGCTCCGGGTTCAGAGCACTCATCGTCTTCTTGTATTGCTCGTTGATTTCCTGATCCGACTGAACCATTTTCAGCGACGCGCAATAGGTCCTGTCATAGGCGTTTCTAGGGTTATCGCAACTCATCGCAGATGCCGATGCCGATGCCATTGCCAGCAATGTCCCAACCAACAAAGACTTGATCACTCACTTCACTCCCTGAATGCCCTCTATTCATTAGAGGTCGCGGCGGGGAATTTATCATGAGGGTTGTAGAACAATGAAGCAGATCCTAGGGCGTATTCGGCCTGAACAACGGGCAAATGCTGCTAGGCGGTCGGGAGCAAGTGATTTCTGAAAAAGGCTGCGTAGCTCTCGCCGCCCTCACCGATGCGACTGTCCCGACCAAAGTCGGCGCGCCCGTAGCCCCCTCCACCCCTGCGACTGCAAAGCGGACCCGAAAGACAAGCAACCACCACTCCCCGTCCGCCAGGCTACCCAACCTTGCGCCTTTGCCTACAACTACGCCAGCATCCGCCCGTTTATGCGCCTTGTCCTCGGGGGTCTACGTTCCGCTTCGGGCCGGCAACTAGCGCACTGTAACTTTCCTAAAGTTGCCGAGGCTCAGCCGCGCAGCCTCGATAATCTCAGGACTGTTTACTTCTTCTAAGATCCGTAGAGCATTATTTTAATACCGAGGATGACTACCAAATTCGAAGACCATCATGTTTGCAAAGTACTTGTCCAAATCAAGTAAGTCCCGACAGGTACTACCTTCATAATAAAGTAAGCCGGAGCCGCGATGGTTTGTGTTGTTAAGTTTATCGCACTTTTTGGTGTTTCGGACTAAAGCTATACACAAAGCAGCCGATATTTTGCGTGAGCTTTATATAGTTGCATAACGAACGAAAAATCACATAGGGAGTACAAAATGTCGTGGGGTTCAGTCAATGCATTTCATATATATGCAACTGTTGGTGTGGGCATCTGCTCCGTATCCTTAATGTTTCTTATACGTGATCCAAAAACACCGAAGTGGTTAGATGTTGCAGTTGCAATTACCCTACTGCTATTGGCGGCACTTTTTTTAGGCTTGGTACAGTCTATTTTTAATATTTTGCCAGAGGACACAATTAGCGATAGAGATTTAAAAAGTGAGTATCAAGTAGCGCTTTATGTTATTCCGTTCTTCACGGCTGGTCTTGCGACTAATCTGTTATCAAATATTATTTTGAACCAGCGCGACTACACAGATACGATGAGCTTCTATGAGGCTGCACGAAGGACAGCTTGGTTTATCTGGATTGCTTTTCTCACTTCGACCTTTGTGGGGCTACTTATGTATGTGGGGTACAAGCAAATAGAGAAATGGTCTATAAGCCGATAATTAAATAAGTTGGAAAAATGTTGCCTGTCCGATTTCTGATTATCGATGAAAATGGAACAGGTAGATTGTGGTGGGGGAATTGTATTTATGCTTTGCCTCATTCGAACTGCAATAAACGATGTCGCAAGGATCGCTTATGAGAAACTCAAAAAAAGTAGCGTTGCTTTCAATTGCTTTATCTTCTTTTGCTTTAACTTGGGTCTGTTTTAAATCATTTCCTCTCTCAAGTGTAACCGCTGCTTGGTTAAATCTCGGGGCAGGCTTATTGGCTATACTTGCTATTATGTGTGTCGCTAGTGAGTATTTTTCACCTCCAAAGCCAGGAGATAATATACGAGCGCCGGATAAATTCACCCGAGTAACAGCTGGACTAACGGGTCTTGCATCAGGCGTATTTTGGGTTGCAAGTGCCTGGTATGGAATTTTTCCACCACCCGCGTAACTACTTGATCTATTCCTCTCACTGAGTGGAAGTAAACTTCCTGCCCATCGTCCCATCGACATTCCAAACCAAAAAACGGGCCTGCATTCCCACGCAGCCCCGTTTTTTTTACCACCCGATCAGATCAAAACGCCGGCAAAACCGCCCCTTTGTACTTCTCAAGAATAAAAGCCTTCACTTCCGGCGTATGCAGCGCCGCCGCCAGCTTCTTCATCGCCTCACTGTTCTTGTCGTCCTCACGGGCAACCAGAATATTCACATACGGCGAGTCGTTCCCTTCAATCACCAACGCATCCTTGGACGGATCAAGCTTGGCCTCCAACGCATAGTTGGTATTGATCAACGCCAGATCCACCTGAGTCAGCACCCGCGGAATGGTCGCGGCTTCCAGCTCACGGAACTTCAAATCCTTCTGGTTCTCAACAATGTCCTTGGTCGTCGACAGGATGTTGTTGGAATCCTTCAGCGTGATCACCCCGTGCTTCGCCAGCAGCAACAGCGCACGGCCGCCGTTGGTGGCGTCGTTAGGGATGACCACGTTGGCACCGCCTGGCACTTCTGCCAGTGTCTTGAACTTGCTGGAGTACGCGCCCAAAGGTTCCAGGTGCACGCCGGTCACGCTCACCAGGTGGGTGCCCTTGGCTTTGTTGAACTCATCCAGGTACGGCTGGTGCTGGAAGAAGTTGGCGTCCAGGCGCTTTTCGGCGACTTGGACGTTCGGCTGGATGTAGTCGGTGAAGACTTTGACCTTGAGGTCCACGCCTTCTTTGGCCAGGGCCGGTTTGACGAATTCGAGGATTTCCGCGTGCGGCACCGGCGTCGCCGCGACGGTCAGGGTCTCGGCGGCGTGGACGGAAAATGCTGCGGCGGCAGCGAAGGCAACCAGTAGTTTTTTCATTCAGCTAACTCCTTGTGGGGCGCCCGCTCTCGGCGCCTGCCAGCGAATGGCCGGCTCATGGTTTATTGGCCGCGAGGCCTTACTTTCTAGAGAAATGCACAACCAGTTTGTCGCCCACGGTTTGCAGGACCTGGACCAGCACCAGCAGCAACACCACCGTGACCACCATCACATCGGTCTGGAAGCGCTGGTAACCGAAACGGATCGCCAGGTCACCCAAACCACCGGCACCGACCACACCGGCCATGGCCGTGTAGGACACCAGCGTAATCGCTGTCACCGTAATCGCGGCAAAAATGCCTGGACGGGCTTCCGGCAGCAAGGCGTTGACGATGATCTGCCGCGTGGTCGCGCCCATGGCCTGGGTCGCTTCGATGATGCCGCGATCGACTTCGCGCAAGGCGGTTTCCACCAGGCGGGCGAAGAACGGTGTTGCGCCGACCACCAGTGGCGGAATCGCGCCGGCCACGCCCAGGGAGGTGCCGGTGATCAATACCGTGAACGGGATCATCACGATCAACAGGATGATGAACGGCAGCGAGCGCAAGATGTTGACGATCAGCGACAGCAGCGCATAAACGCCGCGGGCTTCGAGCAACTGGCGCGGGCTGCAGAGGAATAACAACACGCCCAGCGGCAGGCCGAGTAGCACGGTGAAAAGCAGCGAGCCAAAGAGCATCAGCAGGGTGTCGCCGGTCGCCAGCCAGATTTCCAGCCAATCGATGTTGGCGAAGAATGAATTCAACAGTTCCATCAGCGCAGCACCTCCATGTGGACGTCAGCCGCGGTGAAGCGGGCGAATGCCGCCTCCATGTCACCGCCGGTGACGGCGAGGGTCAGTTGCCCGTAGGGGGTGTCTTTGATGCGGTCGATACGACCGGCCAGAATGCTGTAGTCCACGCCGGTTTCCCGGGCGACGGTGCCGAGCAATGGCGCGTAGGTCGCTTCGCCTTGGAACGTCAGGCGCACGATGCGCCCTGGTACGTGGGCAAAGTCGTCGCGCTGTTCGCTTTCGTCGATCTGCTCGTCTTCCTGGACGAAACGCTTGGTGGTCGGGTGCTTGGGATGCAAGAAGACCTCGGCCACGGGTCCTTGCTCGACGATCACGCCGGCGTCCATCACCGCCACTTCATCGCAGACGCGGCGGATCACGTCCATTTCATGGGTGATCAGCACGATGGTCAGCTTCAGCTCGCGGTTGATTTCCGCCAGCAGTTGCAACACCGATGCGGTGGTTTGTGGGTCCAGTGCGCTGGTGGCTTCATCGCACAGCAGGATCTTGGGCTTGGTCGCCAGGGCGCGGGCGATGCCGACGCGCTGCTTCTGGCCACCGGACAACTGCGCCGGGTATTTTTTGGCGTGGTCGGACAAGCCCACCCGCGCCAGCAATTCGGCGACGCGCTGGTCGATTTCGCTGCGGGACAATTCACCCGCCAGCGTCAGTGGCAGCGCCACGTTGTCGGCCACGGTCTTGGACGCCAGCAAATTGAAGTGCTGGAAAATCATCCCGACCTGCTGACGGAAACGCCGCAAGCCGCCGGCGTCCAGGGCAGTGACTTCCTCGCCGTCGACGATGATCTTGCCGCCGCTGGAGTCTTCCAGGCGATTGATCAGGCGCAACAGGGTACTTTTTCCCGCACCGGAATGGCCAATCAGGCCGAAGACCTGACCGTTCTCAATCGTCAGACTGGTCGGGTGCAGGGCGGGGATATCCCTACCGGCGACCCGGTAGGTTTTATGGACGTTTTGAAACTCGATCACGTAGCGAACCTTGTGGGGCGCGTTGGAAAAGGATCAGCGGTTAGCCGGGCGCGCATTTTAGCCTGTCCGTATAGAGGTTCTTAGCATTTATTTGCGATTGAACCAGCCATTTGGCAATAAGGCGATCAAAGGACATAAAAAAGGAACGCGGCGAATCGGTATCGGTCACTCACTAAGCAACTCGAAAATGCCCGGGTACCGTGCCTGCGGCATCGAACTCAAGAGTCCTGGCCACGGCGGGGATCGCAACGAGGAGTTATGTCTGATGAGTACCAACAAGCCCACCGGCACCGAGAGCCAACTGGCCGGGACCGACACGCTGGATCGCGGCAACACCAACGCCAAGCTTGAAAGCCTGGAACAGTTTCGCTCCGACGCCACCGAGCAGGCGCTACGCACCAATCAGGGCGTGAAGATTGCCGACAACCAGAACACCCTCCGGGTCGGGGCGCGCGGGCCTTCATTGCTGGAAGACTTCATCATGCGTGAGAAGATCACGCATTTTGACCATGAGCGCATCCCGGAGCGTATTGTCCACGCCCGCGGCACCGGCGCCCATGGCTACTTTCAGAGTTATGAAGCGCATTCGGCGCTGACCAAGGCTGGTTTCCTACAGGATCCGAGCAAAAAAACGCCGGTATTTGTGCGTTTTTCCACGGTGCAAGGTCCACGAGGATCCGGCGACACCGTGCGAGATGTGCGGGGCTTTGCGGTGAAGTTCTTTACCGACGAAGGCAACTTCGACCTGGTGGGCAACAACATGCCGGTGTTTTTCATCCAGGATGCGGTGAAGTTTCCAGACTTCGTCCATGCGGTGAAACCCGAACCCCATAATGAAATTCCTACGGGCGGTTCGGCCCACGACACCTTCTGGGATTTTGTCTCGCTGGTGCCGGAGTCGGCCCATATGGTGATTTGGGCCATGTCTGACAGGGCCATTCCCAAAAGCCTGCGGTCCATGCAGGGTTTCGGCGTACACACCTTCCGCATGATCAACGCCGAGGGCCGGAGCAGCTTCGTCAAATTCCACTGGCGCCCCACAGTCGGCACCTGTTCGCTGGTGTGGGACGAAGCGCAGAAGCTCGCCGGTAAAGATACCGACTACCACCGTCGCGATCTTTGGGAATCGATCGAGATGGGGGACTACCCGGAATGGGAATTTGGCGTACAAATTGTCCCCGAGGAAGACGAGCATAAGTTCGACTTCGACCTCCTCGACCCCACCAAGCTCATTCCCGAAGAGCTCGTTCCTATCACGCCCCTGGGCAAGATGGTATTGAACCGCAACCCGGATAACTTCTTTGCCGAGGTCGAGCAAGTCGCGTTCTGCCCTGGGCATATCGTGCCGGGCATCGATTTCACCAATGATCCGCTGCTGCAAGGCCGGCTGTTTTCCTACACCGATACGCAAATCAGCCGACTCGGTGGGCCGAATTTTCATGAGCTGCCGATCAACCGGGCGATTACCCCGGTGCATAACGGCCAGCGTGACGCCATGCACCGCACCACCATCGACAAGGGCCGCGCTTCCTACGAGCCGAACTCCATCGATGGCGGCTGGCCGAAGGAAACCCCGCCCGGCCCGCAGGACGGCGGCTTCGAAAGTTATCCAGAGCGCATTGATGCCCACAAGATTCGTCAACGCAGCGAGTCGTTTGGCGATCACTTTTCCCAAGCGCGGCTGTTCTACAACAGCATGAGCCCCCACGAGCAGGAACACATCATCGCCGCCTACAGTTTCGAACTGGGCAAGGTGGAGCGGGAGTTCATTCGGGCACGACAGGTCAATGAAATCCTCGCCAACATTGATCTGAAGTTGGCCGAGCGGGTGGCAATAAACCTCGGGCTGCCAGCACCGACCGCCTGCACCGTGGACGTACCGAAACCTTCGTTGGAACAATCCCCCGCCTTGAGTCAGGCGAACCTGCTGTCCGGGGACATCAAGACCCGTAAGGTGGCTGTGCTGGTGGCCAACGGTGTCGATGGAGCGATTATCGATGCGCTCAAGCAAGCCTTGGAAGCCAAGGGAGCTCACGCCAAAGTGCTGGGGCCGACCTCCGCCCCCGTCACCACAGCCGCTGGGCAAAAACTGCCGGTGGATGCGTCCATGGAAGGTATGCCGTCCATTGCCTTTGATGCGGTGTTCGTCCCAGGTGGCGCGGAATCGATCAAAGCCTTGAGTGCGGACGGCGTGGCGTTGCATTACGTACTGGAAGCCTACAAGCACCTGAAAGCCATCGCGCTCAACGGCGAGGCCCGGCAATTGCTGGTGCTGTTGAAGCTGGAGGCGGATGCGGGGCTGATTCCCGACGCGGATGCCAGCCAGTTCCCGGCATTCTTCGACGCTATTGCCCAACATCGGGTGTGGGCGCGGGAGCCTAAGGCCAAGGCGATTCCGGCTTGATGGGCGGCTGACAGAGCTTTTGTTGGTAGGACGCTATCGCGAGCAGGCTCGCTCCCACAGTGGTTTTGTGTCGATCACAAAGCCTCATGTGGGAGCGAGCCTGCTCGCGATGCTTTTTAGGGATTGCGCGGTGTCAGCACCATTTGCGCCGGTACGTTGCGCAGAATCTGCTTCTGCAGTTTCAAATCAAACCCCGGGTCCAGTTTCTTGACCCGCTTGGTCAGCAAAGTCGCCAACCACGGATAATCGTCGGTACGCGGCGCCTGGATGCTGACGTCACATTGAAAATTCACCACGTCGGCGGCAATGGCATCCAGTTGTCGACGCATTTTCTGGATATCGCCGATATTCAGCGCAACTGTCGTGCTTTCAGCACTCGGGTCGATCACTTTGGCGACCGGTTTGGCTTCAGCGGCCTTGAGGGCGGCCTCGGCTTTTTCCAGCTCGACCTTGCGGGCCTCGGCAATGGCGCTGTTGACCTCACCGGAGAGCGCCGGCGCCTTGGGCATCAAGGCTCGGGCTCGGCTCAGGGCGGTGGCGGCGGCGTTTACATCGCCTTTTTGCAGGTCAATTTGGCTGCGGCGCAGATACGCCTCGGCCAGTTGCCGTTGGTAGGGTTCCAGCGCCGGGTCTTCCGGCGACTGGGCCTGCAAGGCGGCCAGCTGGTCTTCAGCAGTGGCCAGCTCATTGCCGGCCAGACTTTGTTCAAACTGCGCGAGGGCCGGGCCCCGGGTGTCGGGGGCCTCGGCGACTGGCGGCGAACTCTGGCAGGCGCCCAGCAGCAGGGAAAATGCGACAAGGAGCAGATAACGGGAGGCGAACGGCTTCATTCCTGCGACTCTCTATTTGCGCAAAAAGCGAGCAAGTCTACACCCCTCGGCGGGGCAGGACAAAACTCAGCAGAAATAGCGCGGCGGCGCTGACCACAATCGACGGCCCGGCCGGGGTGTCCTTGAACCACGATAGCGCCAGCCCGCCGCATACTGCGAGCATGCCCAGCAGGCTGGCGCCCAGGGCCATCTGCTCCGGGGAGCGGGCGTGCCGCTGTGCTGCGGCTGCCGGGATAATCAGCAAAGAAGTAATCAGCAATACACCGACGATTTTCATCGCCACGGCAATGACCACCGCAATCAACAGCATCAACGCCAGCCGCAAACCCACCACGGGCAAGCCTTCGACCCGCGCCAGTTCCTCATGCACAGTAACCGCCAGCAACGGGCGCCAGAGCGCTACCAGCAGCAGCAGGACGGCCGCGCTGCCACCCAGGATCCACGAAAGATCCATGGGGCTGATGGCAAGCAGATCACCAAACAGGTAGGCCATCAGATCAATCCGCACGTCATGCATGAAGCTTAGTACCACTAGCCCGAGAGACAGGGTGCTGGGCGCCAGAATGCCCAGCAGCGTGTCGGACGCCAGCGGTTGACGCTGTTGCAGCGTCACCAGCAGCACCGCCAGCAACAGGCAGCCGACGGTCACCGCCACTGCGGGGCTGACGTCCAGCAAAAAGCCCAGGGCCACGCCCAGCAAGGCCGCGTGGGACAAGGTATCGCCGAAATAGGCCATGCGCCGCCAGACCACGAACGAGCCCAGGGGGCCGGCCACCATCGCGAGGGCCAGGCCTGCGAGCAGGGCGTACAACAGAAAATCAGCCATGCTTGCAGCCATCTCCATGAACATGGGTAGTAACAGACGAGTCGCTGACCACCGAACCATGCAGGTCATGGGCGTGATCGTGATGGTGGTGATAAATCGCCAGGCTTTGTGCGTTCTTTCCGAACAGTTCGACGAATGCCGGATCGCCGCTGACCTGCTCGGGATGCCCGGAACAGCAGACGTGGCGATTGAGGCAGACCACCTGGTCAGTGGTGCTCATGACCAGGTGAAGGTCATGGGAAACCATCAGCACGCCGCAGCGGTGACGGTCGCGCAGGCGGGTGATCAGGCTGTACAGCTCGGCCTGACCGGCCACGTCGACCCCTTGTACGGGCTCGTCGAGCACCAGCAGCTCGGGTTCGCGCAGCAGAGCGCGAGCCAGCAACACGCGCTGCATTTCACCGCCGGAAACACTTTGTACCGGACTGTCGATCACCTGTTCGGCACCGACTTCGTTGAGCGCCGCCAGGGCCCGTGCGCGATCCACGCCAGGCACCAGGCGCAAGAAGCGCAGGACCGACAGGGGCAGCGTCGGGTCCACATGAAGCTTTTGCGGCATGTAACCGACCCGCAGCTTCGGCTTGCGCCAGACGCTGCCGCTGTCGGGTTTGAGCAACCCCAGAACGGCACGCACCAGAGTCGTCTTGCCGGCGCCGTTGGGGCCGATCAGGGTGACGATCTGCCCCGGCTCGACGCTCAGGTAGATGTTATCCAGCACGCTCTGGCCGGCGAACGTCACGCCTACGTGCTCGAGACGGATCAACGCATTGCTCATCAGGCCCCCTGGCAACCGGAGCAGAGCCCGACCACTTCGACGGTCTGGGTATCAACCACGAAACCCACTTCTTTGGCGCTGGCAACGATGGCATCGCTGATGGACTTCTGCTCCAGCTCGATGGCTGCGTGGCATTCGCGACAGATCAGGAACTGGCCCTGGTGCGCGTGTTCCGGATGATTGCAGCCAACGAAGGCATTCAACGACGAGATGCGATGCACCAGGCCGTTTTCCAGCAGGAAATCCAGCGCCCGATAAACCGTGGGCGGCGCGGCGCGGCGGCCGTCCTGCTCACTGAGCACCGCGAGTATGTCGTAGGCGCCCAGCGGCTTGTGGCTTTGCCAGACCAGCTCCAGCACGCGTCGACGCAAAGCGGTCAGGCGCAACCCTTGGCGCGCACAGATGGCGTCGGCCTCGGACAGCGCGGTGTGCACGCAGTGAGAATGGTCATGGGGACGACTGGCAAGGGGCGTAATAGGCATGGGCAGCGACGATTTTAGTGAGAGACGTTATTATGTTACCCGTTCTCGCCTCTCCGAGTGGTCATCGTGTCCCGAAATTTTTCGATCTTTGTCGCTTTTGTCGCCAGTTTTCTGCTGATCGGCCCGGCCCAGGCCGAAGTCAAAGTGCTTACCAGCATCAAGCCATTGCAACTGATTGCCGCCGCGGTGCAGGACGGCGTGGCGGTTCCTGAGGTCCTGCTGCCGCCCGGCGCTTCACCTCACCATTACGCCCTGCGGCCTTCCGACGTACGGAAGGTGCAGTCGGTGGATTTGCTCTACTGGATTGGCCCCGACATGGAAAGTTTCCTGCCGCGCGTGCTGAACGGTCGTACGTTGCCGTCCGTCGCGGTGCAGGATGTGCCCGGACTCAAGCTGCGTCACTTCGCCCAGGACAGTCATTCCCACGCCGAAGATGAGCATGACGCCGATGAGCATGATCACGACCATCGCCCCGGCACCATCGATGCCCATCTGTGGCTCTCGCCAACCAATGCCCGGGTGATTGCCGCCAAGATGGCTGCCGACCTCAGCGCGGCCGATCCGGCCAATGCCAGCCGCTATCAAAGCAACCTCAAGGGTTTCAACCAGCGTCTCGATGCGCTGGATGCGCGTTTGAAGACCCGTCTGGCCGGCGTCGCGGGCAAGCCGTATTTCGTGTTCCACGAAGCGTTCGACTATTTCGAAGACCACTACGGCCTCAAGCACGCCGGAGTTTTTGCCGTGGCCACCGAAGTCCAGCCCGGCGCCCAACACGTGGCGGCGATGCGCAATCGCTTGCAGGCCGTGGGCAAGACGTGCGTCTTCAGCGAACCGCCCCTGCGCCCGCGCCTGGCCGAAACCCTGGTGGCCGGGTTACCGGTGAAATTGGCGGAGTTGGATGCGCTGGGCGGCTATACCCCTGCGACGGCGCAAGGGTATGAGCAGTTGCTGGAGAAGTTGGGGAATGATCTGGCGGGGTGCCTGGAGTCGCTATAACTGCCGAGCGCAAACCCTGTGGCGAGGGAGCTTGCTCCCGCTCGGTTGCGCAGCGACCGCAAAATCTTAGGGCTGCTGCGCACGCACCCCAGCGGGAGCAAGCTCCCTCGCCACAGAGGCATTCAGTTGCGTCAGAGGGCGAACGGCAACATCGCACTGACCGTCTGCCGCTGCGCCAGGCGCTGCTGAAACTCCATTGGATCGTGGATCAGTACATCCTGCCCGGCAAAAGACTCGGCGGCGATCAACCGTGACAGCCAGAAGCGCACGCATGCCACGCGCAGCATCGTCGGCCATGACTCGGCCTCGGCAGCGGTGAATGGGCGCAGCGCAGCATAAGCCCCCAACAAGGCCCGCGTCCGTGGGCCATCGAGCACACCGTTGTCATCCGAACACCAGTCGTTCAGGGCGATGGCAACGTCATACAGCATTGGCCCGGAGCAGGCGTTATAAAAGTCGATCAGCCCGGTCAGGTGTGTGCCCTCGAACATCGCATTGTCGCGGAACAGGTCCGCGTGGATGTTGGCCCGGGGCAGCGCCAGAATTTTTTCCTTCTGTTGGGCGATTTCATCCAGCGCAGCCTCCAGCAACCGACGGGGTTCGGCATCCAGGTGCGACAACAGCTTCGCGCCCTCCTCCTGCATCCAGTCCAGGCCGCGATCAGTCTTGCGCTTGATCATGTTGTTCTTGGTCGCCAGGTGCAGATGGGCCAGTAACTCCCCCACCTGGGCGCAATGCTGTGCGTTGGCCTGCTTGATGTGCTTGCCGGCCAGGCGCGGTTGCAGCAGCGCCGGCTTGCCAGCCAGTTCTCGCAGCGCAACGCCGTCGGTGGTACGCAAGGCGTAAGGCACCGGCAGGTCGGCGTCATGCAGTACATCCAACAGCTCGATGAAGAAGGGCATTTCCTGCACCGGGCCGCGTTCCACCAGGGTCAGGACAAATTCACCCTGCTCCAGGCTGATAAAAAAATTGGTGTTTTCGCTGCCGGCGGCGATCCCCTGGAAATCAAGCAGGCGGCCGAGCCCATAAGGGGCGAGAAAGGTTTCCAGCTCGGGCCGAGCCAGGGGAGTGAACACAGACATGGTTAAAAACTGCCAGTACGGGCGCCCATCAGCGAGCGCCGGTTGAAGTCGAGAGCGGTATTACCACTCAAAGATTTTCCACGATGGAATCAGCATATCCGGCTGATCCGAGCGGATGAAATTCCCGTCGCTGCCATCGGCACGGACCAGGAAATAAGGCTTGCCGTTCTTGGGCGTGACCTTGATCGCGTACAGAAAGCCGTTTTGCCGGTACTCCTGAATGGTCCTATCGCCTTCGGTGCGGATGGTGACATCCGGGTCCGCCGAGGGGGCGTCGTCCGCCGCCATGACGGCCAGCGGGGTGATTGCAAACAAGCCAGCCAGTAACAGGCGATTTAGTGTACGCATGATAACCTTGTCCCTTTGTCGTCAACGGTCCCGCTATTCTAGCCCCGGACCCGCCGAAAAGGTTGATCCTGCTCATGAGCCAAGCCCCCCTCGTCCTGGTGGACGGTTCTTCTTATCTTTATCGCGCCTTTCACGCGCTACCACCGTTGACCACCTCCAAAGGCCTGCCGACAGGCGCGGTCAAGGGCGTGCTGAACATGCTCAAGAGCCTGCGCAAACAGTATCCGGACAGCCCGTTCGCCGTGGTGTTCGATGCCAAGGGTGGGACCTTTCGCGATGAGCTGTACGCCGAATACAAGGCCAACCGCCCCAGCATGCCCGACGACATGCGCGTGCAGATTGAGCCGCTGCATGCCAGCGTCAAGGCCCTGGGCTTCCCGCTGCTGTGCGTGGACAACGTCGAAGCCGATGACGTGATCGGCACCCTGGCCCGCAGCAGCGCCGCAGCCGACCGTCCGGTGGTGATCTCCACCGGCGACAAAGACATGGCGCAACTGGTTGACGGGCACATTACCTTGGTCAACACCATGACCGGTAGCGCCCTGGACGTGGCTGGCGTGAAGGAGAAGTTTGGCGTCGCTCCGGAGCAGATCATCGATTATCTGGCACTGATGGGCGATTCTTCCGACAACATTCCCGGTGTTCCGGGAATCGGTCCGAAGACCGCCTCGGGCCTGCTGGTGGGCGTCAATGGCGGCCTGACCGAGCTGTATGCGCAACTGGACATCGTCGCCACCTTGCCGATTCGTGGCGCCAAGACCCTGGCCGCCAAACTCGAAGAACACAAGGAAATGGCCCTCCTCTCCTACGAGCTGGCGACCATCAAGACCGACGTGCCGTTGGATGTCGGTCTCGACGACCTGCAAATGGGCCAGCCGGATCACGAGAAACTCGCCGAGCTGTATACGTTGCTGGAGTTCAAGAGCTGGTTCGAAGAAAACCAGCGCGATGCCAAGCGTGCCGGTCAGGAGATCGTCGAAGCTGCCGACGAACAACCCGGCGCCGCTGAGGCCAAGTACGAGATCATTCTCGACCAGGCACGTTTCGACGCCTGGCTCGCCAAGCTTGAACAGGCGCCGCTGTTTGCTTTCGTCACCGAAACCAATGGTAACGACGCCCAGCATGCGCAACTCGTAGGGTTGTCGTTTGCCGTCGCGCCCTTTGAGGCGGCCTACGTTCCCTTGACCCATTCCTACATGGGCGTGCCGGAGCAACTGGATCGCGACACGGTGCTCAAGGCGCTCAAGCCATTGCTGGAGAACCCGAACAAGCTCAAGGTCGGCCAGCATGCCAAATTCGAAACCAACATCCTGGCCAACTGCGCCATCGGTGGTGATCAAAACAACGGCATTCTTGTGCAAGGCATTGCCTTCGACACCATGCTTGAGTCCTACGTACTGGACTCCACAGCAACCCGTCACGACATGGACAGCCTGGCGCTCAAGTACCTGGGACAAAGCAAGACCGATATCCAGGACATCGCCGGCAAAGGCGTCAAACAGCTGACCTTTGACCAGATTGCCCTGGAACTGGCCGGCCCTTACGCCGCCGAAGATGCGGACGTGACTTTCCGCCTGCACCAGGCCTTGCAGGAAAAACTGGCTGCCACGCCAAGTCTGGGCAAGGTGCTCAACGAAATCGAAATGCCGCTGATGCCGGTCCTGGCACGCATTGAGCGCCAGGGTGCGCTGGTCGATGCCAACCTGCTGGGGGTGCAGAGCGTTGAGTTGGGCGAGAAGCTCGTGGCTCTGGAACGCGAGGCATTTGCCATCGCCGGGGAGGAATTCAACCTGGGTTCACCCAAGCAACTGGGGGTGATCCTCTACGAAAAACTTGGCTTACCGGTGCTCAGCAAAACCGCCAAGGGCCAGGCGTCTACCGCCGAAGCGGTGCTGGCCGAGCTGGCCGAGCAGGATTATCCGCTGCCCAAGGTATTGATGCAGTACCGCTCGCTGAGCAAGCTCAAGAGCACCTACACCGACCGCCTGCCAGAGCAGATCAACAGCCGCACGGGCCGCGTCCATACCAATTATCAGCAAGCGGTCGCCGCTACCGGGCGACTGTCCTCGATCGACCCCAACCTGCAGAACATTCCGATTCGCACCGCCGAAGGCCGCAGGATTCGTCAGGCATTCGTTGCGCCGAAAGGCTACAAGCTGCTGGCGGCGGACTACTCGCAGATCGAACTGCGGATCATGGCGCACCTGGCCAAGGATGAAGGCCTGCTCCACGCCTTCCGCAATAATCTGGATGTGCACCGGGCCACCGCCGCCGAGGTTTTCGGCGTAGAGCTGGACGCCGTCACTCATGACCAGCGCCGCAGCGCCAAGGCGATCAACTTCGGCCTGATCTACGGCATGAGTGCTTTCGGTCTGGCCAAGCAGATCGGTGTGGATCGCAAGCAGTCCCAGGCTTACATCGACCGCTACTTTGCCCGCTACCCAGGCGTACTGGCCTACATGGAGCGCACTCGTGCCCAGGCAGCCGAGCAAGGTTACGTCGAAACCATTTTCGGGCGTCGGTTGTACCTGCCGGATATCAACGCGAAAAATCCGGCTTTGCGCAAAGGCGCAGAACGCACGGCCATCAACGCGCCGATGCAGGGCACTGCGGCAGATATCATCAAGAAAGCCATGGTGGCGGTTGATCGCTGGCTGACTGCGTCGGGGCTGGATGCCAAGGTCATCCTGCAGGTCCACGACGAATTGGTGCTGGAGGTGCGCGAGGATCTGGTCGACCAGGTGCGCGAGGAAATTCGCCAGCACATGAGTGCCGCCGCCACGCTGGATGTGCCGCTCCTGGTGGAAGTGGGCGTGGGCAATAACTGGGATGAGGCGCACTGAGTCTCAACTGCTGAAATTGCGGGGACCTGTGTGGGTCAGGGATATATGGTAGGCCCTGTGGCGAGGGAAATCCCCTCGCCAAATCGAATCCTGGCCTCATTAGTTCGGAAAATTCCTAAGGTTATTTCCAAAAATAATCTGAACTAAAACCGTGAATTGCTACTCAGAGTTTCTGAAAGGCTGGTGAAGCCCTTCAATGCTCCTATGTTGTGTTAAGTGTTGGCAGATATCTGGACCCCGCCCTAGCGGTCCGGAACTTGGACCCCGAACTTCCCCCTCCCCATACGAAGTCCGGGGTTTTTTTTGCCCGCGATTTGGCTTATTCCGCCTCTTCGCTGCCCTTGTCTGCCAATTCCATCCAGTCGGCCAATACAGTGTAGGCCTCTTCCAGGCCCATGCGCTTGGACGCCGAGAACAACTGGATGGTGATCGTCTCGCCCCACCCTTTGCGAATTTCCGACTGCACTTTGAGCAGGGTGTTCTTGGCTGCGCCGTAGGTGAGCTTGTCTGCCTTGGTCAGCAGGATGTGCATCGGCATGCCGCTGGCGACAGCCCAGTCGAGCATCAGCAGATCGAAGTCGGTCATCGGATGGCGGATGTCCATCATCAGAATCAAGCCTTTCAAACTCTCGCGGCTGCCCAGATAGGCTTCCAAATGGCGCTGCCAATGCTGCTTGAGCGGAATCGGTACTTTCGCGTAGCCGTAGCCGGGCAGGTCGACCAAACGGCGTTCATCGTCTAGCTTGAAGAAGTTCAAGAGCTGCGTGCGGCCCGGAGTTTTCGAGGTGCGTGCCAGGCTTGCATGGGTCAGGGTGTTCAGCGCGCTGGATTTACCGGCATTGGAACGCCCGGCGAAAGCCACTTCAAAGCCTTCGTCGTCGGGGCATTGATCGACTTTGGCGGCGCTGAGCATGAAGGTGGACTGTTGGCACAGGCCAAGGATGGGGTTCTTCAGTTGCATGGGATTTCCGATGTGGGTGGCGTCGGGAATGGACGCGGCAAGCTGTGTCGTTTCCGTTTCAGTGACGCCAGTATATAATGCCGCAGATTTTGTGTGCGCTTTGTCCCAGCGTAGGATGAAGCTCACGGGAGCGACCGACTGAAATTGCGCACTAGAACGCAGCTCGCTCTCAACCCTGAAAAGGTCGTTTTATGACGAAATGGCTGCTAGCTGCCGGTGTCTTGATGCCGCTTTACAGCGCTCAGGCTACACAGGATCCGGAAGCTGTGTACAACCGTGTTTGTGGTGCCTGTCATTCCGGCCAACTCCCCATGGCACCCCGCAAGGGTGATCAGGAAGCTTGGACGCCGAGGTTGGCGAAAGGTATGGAGACGCTGGTGCAACACGTGACCCAGGGTTTCAAGGCGATGCCGCCGCGTGGTTTGTGCATGGACTGCAGTGCCGAGGATTACCGAGCCATCATCCAGTGGATGAGCGAGTAAACCCGGTCCATAACTCTTTAACCCTTAGCCGTAGTTGGATTAGCTGATGAACAAACTGATCGTGAGTCTGCTGTTGACATTGGGGATATCCGGCGTAGCCCATGCCGCTGGCGATGCCGCCGCCGGCCAGGCGAAAGCCGCCGTATGTGGGGCCTGCCATGGTCCGGATGGCAACAGCATGGCACCAAACTTTCCAAAACTGGCGGGCCAGGGCGAGCGTTACCTGACCAAGCAGTTGAAGGACATCAAGGACGGCAAGCGTGTCGTGCTGGAAATGACCGGCCTGCTGACCAACCTGAACGATCAGGACCTGGCGGACATGGCGGCTTATTTCGCCAGCCAGAAGGGCAGCGTTGGCGCCGCCGATCCAAAACTGGTCGCACGTGGTGAAGCGCTGTTTCGCGGAGGCAACCTGGAAAAGGGGCTTCCAGCTTGCACCGGTTGCCACTCGCCTGACGGCAAAGGTAACGCAGCGGCCGGCTTCCCGCACCTTGGGGGCCAGCACGCTCAGTACATTGCCAAGCAGCTGACTGACTTCCGCAAGGAAGCAGACGGTCGTAACAATGATGGCGAGGCGATGATGCGCACCATTGCCCGCAAGCTGAGCGACGAAGAGATCGCGGCGGTGGCCAGCTACATCCAGGGCCTGCACTAAGACCGTTGGCCGGGCGTTGTGAGGGTTTACATCTCTTGCAACGTTAACGCTCGATTAATCTGTCGATGCGAACATCAAAAGGGTGGCTTTGGCCGCCCTTTTTTGTGGCCGCTACCGTTACACTAGCGAACTTGAACCCGTCACGGCCTGTCTGAAAAACACGCCTCGCGAGGTCACCTCATTGTCCAGGAGTAAAGCATGCGTAATCTGATCATCAGCGCCGCGCTCGCCGCTGTCAGCCTGTTCGGCATGGCCGCCCAAGCCAACGCCGAGGAATCGAAAGCCCCTTACGTCGAATTGAGCAATCCCGTTCCGGTGGCCGTGCCTGGCAAGATCGAAGTGGTGGAACTGTTCTGGTACGGCTGCCCGCATTGCTACGCGTTCGAGCCGGTCATCAACCCATGGGTCGAGAAACTGCCTTCGGACGTTAATTTCGTACGCATTCCGGCCATGTTCGGCGGCCCATGGGACGCCCACGGCCAGATGTTCCTGACCCTCGAAGCCATGGGCGTCGAGCACAAGGTTCACGCTGCAGTGTTCAATGAGATCCAGGTTGAGAAGAAGCGTCTGACCGATCCTGAAGAAATGGCTGAATTCCTCGCCACCCAAGGTGTGGACAAGGACAAGTTTCTGGCGACGTTCAACTCCTTCGCCATCAAGGGCCAGATCAACAAAGCCAAAGAACTTGCCAAGAAATACGAGATCACTGGCGTACCCACCATGGTCGTCAACGGCAAATACCGCTTTGATATCGGTTCGGCCGGTGGTGCTAACCAGGCGCTGGAGCTGGCCGACCAGCTGATTGCCAAAGAACGAGCGGCAACCAAGGCCGCCGCCAACTAAGCGCGGCGCTGACCATGGCCCGCTGGAGCACCGAACGCGTCGTTGGCCTGCATGAACCGCGGGTCAATGAGCATCATATCGCCTCCACGGGCCTGCCTGCCGACAACTGTCTGCGGCTGCTCAGTTTCAATATTCAGGTGGGCATCAGCACAGAGCGTTACCGGCATTACCTGACCCGTGGCTGGCAACATCTGCTGCCGCACACCGGACGCGCCGTCAACCTGCAGAAGATCGGCGACCTGCTGAAAGATTTCGACCTGGTGGCCTTGCAAGAGGCCGACGGTGGGAGCCTGAGATCGGGCTACGTCAATCAGGTGGAGCATCTGGCTCAACTGGGTGCTTTCCCCTACTGGTACCAACAACTCAATCGCAACCTCGGACGCCTGGGCCAGCACAGCAATGGTGTGTTGAGCCGCCTGCGGCCGTGGGCGATAGAAGACCACCCGTTACCCGGTCCCAAGGGACGCGGAGCGATCCTGGCGCGCTTTGGCGAAGGTCCGGAGGCGTTGATCGTGGTCATGATGCACCTGGCCCTTGGGGCTCGTACCCGAACGATGCAACTGGCCTACATCCGCGAGCTGATTGGTGACTACAAGCACCAGGTATTGATGGGCGACATGAATACCCATGCCAACGACTTGCTGCAAAATTCGCCGTTGCGTGATCTTGGGCTGCTCGCCCCCCAACTCGAAGCCACATTCCCCAGCTGGCGCCCCCAGCGCTGTCTGGACCATATTCTGTTGAGCCCCACCTTGACCCTCGAACGGTTCGAGGTGCTGGCTCACCCCATTTCCGACCACCTGCCTGTCGCGGTCGAAATTCGTCTGCCGGGTTCGCTCACGGCGGATGCATTCCCCGCACTGAGTCCTGCCCCTCGCGGATCCCATGAATGAGCGACGAAGCCGAACGCTGGAGAGAGAAGTACTTCAAGAGCATCGAACAGCAAGAAAAGCTCGAGCGCCGCTGGGCGGCTCGGCTCGACTTGCTGCGTCGCGGCCTGGTGCGCAGTACGCTGGCCGCCGAAGGCACTGACCGGGCGGTCGATCAGTGCATGAAAGAAATGCGCGAAGTGGTGCGCAGCGATGACATGGATGCCGCCCTCGCCGCTCTTTTGCCCCGCCTGGAAAAAGCTGTGCTTGATTCCGAGCAGCGTCGCGAGACTCGGGTCGAACAGGTGAGCGCCGCATTGACTTCCCTGGTCGCTCAGTTGCAAACCTTGCCGCTGCCAAAGGAAGTCAGCCGGCCCTTGAAAAAGTTTTCCAAGCAGTTGGAAGACCGGGTGGACCAGGCTCGGGAGATTCCTTTGCTGCTCAGTGAACTGAGCAGCTTGCAGGGCCAGGCGCTGAGTGTGCTGGAAGCGCCCACTGAACCGAATCGTCCCGGCCTTCTGCAACGGTTGTTTGGTGGCCACGGCCAGGAAGAAGCGGCGCCTCCGCCGCACGAACCTGCCCAGCGCAGCGCGGTGCCGGTTTTGGAAACGACACCGCCGGCACCGGCACAGTTAGCGACTGACGCTGCGCCTGTCATAACTCCAGCTCCAGCCCCGGCAATGTTAGCCGGACCCGTGGCAACGGTGGATGAAGCGCCTGAACCGGTCGCGTTCATTCCGCCAATGGTCGATCCCGATCCAGAACGCTCTCCGTCGCCGGTATCCGAAGCTGCCGAGCCGACTCTGGAACGAGATGAAGCTACCGAGCAGGAGGAGGCAACCGAGCCGGCACCGATTCCCACGGAACAGGCGGTGCCGGTACCCGCCCTTGGGAACCCTGATGAGCTGATGCCCGAGGAGCCGCCGCAAGCGCTGGACGAGTCGCTGCCCCTCCCGGAAGAGCCCGTCGAACCCTCGGCCGCGGTCGAGCCGGCAGCGTCTGAGCCGGAGGACGACCATTATGAACTGCCCGACTCACCGGAGCCGTCCTACAGTTCGGTGGCCAGGCATATAGAAGACACCCTGTTGGGCCTGCTGGGCGATCTGACCCTGCCCGAGCGTCATCGTCCCCAGGCCGAGGCCATGCGCGAACGGCTGCAAAATGGCTTGAACTGGTATGAATTACTGCCAATTCTCGACGATCTTGCCGTGCTCATGCTGGCAATTACCGACACCGGCCAACATGAATTCGAAGCGTACCTGCAGCGCCTCAATGATCGGCTTGAGTCCTTCCAGAGCAGTTTACGGGCAGCCAGTGAAGACCATGCCGATAACCAGTCGGCCTCCCGGGAAATGGACACGCAGATTCGCGAGCAGGTGGATGGCTTGCAAAGCAGCGTGCAGGAAGCTGATGACCTGGAAGGTCTCAAGCAAGTGCTGGAGAACCATCTTGAAGGCCTGCTTGGCACGATGGACCAGCACCAGAAGCAGCGCGATCAGCGCGAGCAGGAAGTGTCGGCTCGCCTCAAAAGCCTGGCCGAGCGCGTCGCGCTGATGGAGCAGGATGCCCAGGTTGTCCGGGATAATCTTGAAGAGCAGCGGCAAAAAGCGCTTATCGATCCGCTCACTGGGCTACCTAACCGCGCCGCCTGGTCCGAGCGTCTCGAACAGGAAGTTGCCCAATGGCAGCGGCACGGCAACAGTCTGCTGCTGGCCATGCTCGATCTGGATCACTTCAAGCGCATCAACGATAACTACGGCCACCTGGCAGGTGATCGGGTGCTGAAGATCATCGCTTCGGTGCTGCGCAGACGTTTGCGTGGCAGCGATTTTATCGCCCGCTTTGGCGGTGAGGAATTTGTCCTGCTGGTGCCCGACACACCGCTGGCGGCCGGGGCAAGACTGGCCGAGTCCCTGCGCGCAGCCATCGAGGCCTGCCCGTTTCACTTCAAGGGTGAGCCGGTCACGATCACCGTGTCCGTGGGCATGACCGCGTTCAAAAGCGGGGAGCACAGCGATTCGGTGCTTAAAAGAGCCGATCAGGCGCTATACAGAGCCAAAAATGCCGGGCGCAACCGAGTGGAATGGGGCTGAAGGCAATTGTTCCATTTTGTGAATCCCGCTATACGAGCCAGATCATCGCAACGCGATACGTTACACTGTTGCATTACCCCCAGCGTGTAATGCACCTTGCCATGAAATTTTTTTCGCTCATTGCCTTCTTACTGGTTCTGGCCGGTTGCGCCAGCGGCCCCAGGCTCGATACCAGCCACCCTTCAGTCAATCATGACAACCGTATCCAGTTCGTGGTGCTGCATTACACTTCCGCTTCCCTGGAGCGGTCCCTGGCTTTGCTCACCCACGGCGAAGTCAGTGCGCATTACCTGATCGGCGATGATAAAAGCGCGACCGTCTACAAGCTGGTAGATGAAGGCCGGCGCGCCTGGCACGCCGGAGACAGTGAATGGGATGGCCGGACCTGGCTCAATTCCAGCTCCATCGGCATTGAGATCGTCAATCCCGGTTTCGTCGATACGCCCACCGGGCGCCTCTGGTATCCCTACAGCGAAGCTCAGGTCCAGGCCTTGATCGCCTTGCTCAAGGACATCTCCCAGCGTAATGGGATCAACCCGCGCAACATCATTGGGCATAGCGATATTGCCCCGATGCGCAAGCTTGACCCTGGGCCGCTGTTTCCCTGGAAGCGCCTGGCGCAAGCTGGGGTGGGGATTTGGCCAGACGAGCAGGCGGTAATCCGCCAGCAGGCGGTTTTCGCGGCGCAGGTACCGAACGCCAGTTGGTTCCAGGCCGAGCTGGCCCGTTTCGGTTACCCGACGCCCCGCACCGGCGAATGGGATGTGGCCACTCATCATGTGCTCGCTGCCTTCCAGATGCGCTTCCGGCCGACCCGGTTCGACGGCATGCCGGATGCGCAAAGTGCGGCTATCCTGCAGGTGCTCAACCAGACAAAATAATGACGCCCGTCCGACGGTCAGGGCTAAATCCAAATCAGAAGCTATAACTCATTGGTAACTTTCGGATTACCAATGATGACGCCTGCCCGCGAAACCCTGCAAAGCTGGCTCCATCGCCCGTTTCTCCTGGCGATGATGGCGGCTGTCCTGAGTACCGTGCTATTGCTGGGCGCCAGTCTGTTCGTGGTGATGCAGCAAATCCAGCAGCGCGAAAGCGACCAGATGAATGCTCAGGGCGAGCGCTTTCTGCAGCGACTCGAGCAGCTTTTCGGACAGTTGCGCGAAAGCCTCGACGATCTGCAAAACCAGCCGTTGCGCAGATGCGACGACGACATGATCGCGACGTTGCAGCAGGTCAGCTTCAACTACCGTTTCGTCTACGAAGCGGCGTATATCGATAGCAGCGGGGTTTGTTCCAATCGTCCACGCCGCAGCGGGTTATCGGTGATCCGACCGCCTGACATCCGGGGCCCGACCTACAGCTACTGGCTCAATACCACCACCGAGCCGGATGAAAACCGTGCTGCATTGATGCTGGGGCGTGGCAATTTTCGCGTTGCGACTTCCCGCGGGCATCTGACCGACGTGGTCGACCTGCCCCCCGGCAGTAGCCTGCTTGTGGTGCTCGATCATGGCGAGCGGGCGATACCGGTGCTGGGCACCGATCAATACTGGCCGCCCACGGAGCCTTGGCCCTCGAAAAGCCGCAATGCATTGCAAGTGACGCAGAACCGCCTGATCTATCGGATGCAGACCGACAGCCCGGAATATCAACTGGTGCTGATTGCTCAACGCAATGGTTTCAATATTCCCTCCAACGCCTGGTGGTTGCTGCCCATCAGCCTGATGCTGGGCCTGGGGATTGGTTTCCAGGTATTCCTGCTGGCGCGTCAGCGCCAATCGATGGACGCCGAGCTGCACGGGGCCATCCGGCGCGGGGAATTGCAGGTGCTGTACCAGCCGATCTTCGACCTGCGCAGTCGCAATTGCGTCGGTGCTGAAGCCCTGTTGCGCTGGCGGCGCCCGGACGGCACCCTCACCAGCCCGGATCTGTTCATTCCGATGGCAGAGAACACCGGGCAGATCCGTCAGATCACAGACTTCGTGCTGCAACGCCTGTTCGACCAGTTGGGTCAGCTGCTGCGGGCCAATCCGCAGCTCTACATCTCGGTGAACCTGGCAGCGTGCGACGTCATGGTGCCACGTATCGGCGAAGTGATCGCCCGCCTGCTGGCGTTGCATCGGGTGTCGGCGCACCAGATAGCCTTTGAAGTGACCGAACGCGGATTGGTCGATGTCCTGGTCGCCCGGGATAATCTGCAATCGCTGCGCGATGTCGGGCATCAGGTGTTGATCGATGATTTTGGCACGGGCTATTGCAGCCTCGCCTATCTGCAAACCTTGCCGGTGGACTGCTTGAAAATCGACAAAGCCTTCATTGACGCCCTGGGGCACGATGCCGCCAGCAGCGGTGTGGCCCCGCATATTATCCGCATGGCCCACGCGTTAGAGCTCAAGGTGATTGCCGAGGGCATCGAGCATGAAGCCCAGGCGTCTTACCTGAGCAGCGAAGGCGTGACTTTCGGGCAGGGTTGGCTGTTTGCCCATGCGCTCAGTGCCGTGCAGTTGATCGAGCTGATTACCCGCGGCCGGCGCCTGTTGGGGCGACGCCTGGACGATGAGGCCTGAGCCGACTCAGACCGCCAGCGCCATATAGAACTGGGTGCCCTGCCCCGGCCGTGAATAAACGCCCATGCGCCCACCGTGGAGCTGCACGATTTCCTTGCACAGCGCCAGCCCCAGCCCTGCGCCGCCCTTTTTGCGACCGACCTGGACGAAAGGTTCGAAGATCCTTCCCTGCTGGCCGTAGGGAATGCCCTCTCCATTGTCCTCGACGCTGATGATCACCCGCTCGCCGTGACGACGGGCCTGCAGGCGGATCTGACCGTGGTCGCCCGTGTGACGCATGGCATTGTCGATCAGGTTATCCAGCACCCGGTCCAGTTGCGCAGCGTCGGCATGCAGGCGCGGTAAGGGTCCCTGGATCGCCACGAGCAATTGGATGCCCTTGGCCTGGGCCTGTGCGGCAAACCGCAGCCGGGCCGACTCCAGCAGTTCTTCGATGGAACAAGGTGCCAGCGTCAGCTTTTGCAGGCCGTTCTGGTAGCGGGAGAAGTTCAGCAGGTCATTGATGAGCTGCATCAGGCGCTGCATTTCTTCGTTGACGGTGTTGAGCAGATCGGCTTCGCGCGATTCCTCAGGAAAATGCACGCGCTCCTGCAACAGGCCGAACGCCATGTGCATGCCGGTCACTGGGGTACGCAGCTCGTGGGACGCGCGCAACACGAACTCACTGCGCACCCGTTCGAAAGCGCGTTGTTCGGTGACATCGTGCAACACCATCACCGCCCCGAGGATGTGCCCCTGGGTATGGCTGACGGGGGTGAGGCTATACGTCAGCAACCGCGACTCGCCATCCACTTCGATGCTCAAGTCGTCCGGCGCCCGCTCCAGCGTTCCCCCGCGCAGCACCAGTTGCAGTTCCTCATCCAGATCCTTGCGTTCCAGCGCCTCGCCCAATCCCTGGCCCAGGCGCTCCTCGTCCCAGCCCAATTGACGCTGGGCCACCGGGTTGAGGTGCTCCAGGCGACCCTGGCGATCGATCATCAGCAAGCCGTCGTCGATGCTGTCGAGTACCGCTTGCAAGCGTTGCTGGCCGGCGAGCAGCTCATCGACGTTGGTGGCCTGATGCTCGCGCAGAGCCTGGGCCATGATGCCGAAGCGTCGGGTCAGCAAGTTCAATTCCGAGGCCGAGGAGATCGGCAGCGTCACCTCGAAGTTGCCCTGACCGATATTATCCGCCGCCGCCGCCAGCGCCTCGATCGGCGCCCCGAAACGTCGGGCGATACCGTGGGCTGTGATGAAGCCGATGATCAGCACTGCCAACCCTACCAGCCCCAGTAATCCGGAAATCAGCAACGCGCGCTCGCGAGCTTTGTTCTGGGTGTCGCTGATGTTGTTCAGCGCCTGCCGATACGCGTCGATCAAGCCCGTGCGCAGCACGTTGAATTTTTCGGTGAGGTTCTGGATACCGGACAGTTGGGCCGGTAGCTGGCGAGAGGCTGAAAAAGCCTCCAGAAAACTGATGTAATCGGCTTTGGCCTTGCTGAAGCTGTCGGCTGAATCGTCCAGCACCTGTTCGTGGGCGATGCCCTCGTCGAGCAACTCGAAGTATTGCCGTTTGGATGCTTCCAGAGCCACCAGGTCGGGCTTCTCATCGAGCATGATCATCAACTGGTCGCCCAGGGTCTGACGCAGCTTGAGGCCCAGGTCGAGCAGGATGAAGTTGTCGCGCACCGATTGTTCTTGGGTATTGGCCATCTGCACCACGCTGACCAGGCCAAGCAACAGCCCCAGCAATGCCACGGTAATCAGCGCCGAGATACTCAGAAACAGCCGTGTGCGCAGCTTCATCGCCAGTTTCATAAGATGACGCTCACAGGTTGTACTGCTTGCGTTTGCGATACAGCGTGGAGGCATCGATTCCCAGAGTCTTGGCGGCCTGATCCAGCGTGTCGGCCGTGGCCAGCACTGCGCCAATATGCGCCTTTTCCAATTCGTCGAGGCTTAGCGCAGCCCCGATTCGCGGTGCATTGTTGACGGGTTGCTCGGCCATGCCCAAGTGGCTGATTTCGACTTTTTCCTGCGCGCAGATGATGCTGGCGCGCTCGACCACGTTGCGCAGCTCCCGGATGTTGCCAGGCCAGCGATAGCCTAGCAGCGCTTCACGAGCCTCGTCGCTGAAGCCGCGCGCCGGGCGGGCGTATTCCTTGACGAAGCGCGCCAGGAAGCGGTCGGCCAACGTCAGAATGTCTTCGGCCCGCTCGCGCAGTGGTGGCAGATGCAGGGTAATCACATTCAGGCGGTACAGCAGGTCTTCGCGAAAGCGCCCGTCGCGCACCATGTCCTCAAGGTTGAGGTTGGTCGCCGCGAGGATTCGCACATCGGCACGACGGGTCACCGGATCGCCGACCCGTTCGTATTCCTTGTCCTGAATGAAACGCAGCAACTTGGGCTGCAATGTCAGGGGAAAATCGCCGATTTCGTCGAGAAAAAGCGTACCGCCGTCGGCCTGGTTGACCCGTCCCAGCGTGCTTTCACTGGCGCCGGTAAATGCACCGCGGCTGTGGCCGAACAGTTCGCTTTCCATCAACTCAGCGGTCAACGACGGGCAGTTGATCGTGACGCAGGACTTCTTCGCGCGTTTGCTCCAGCCATGGATGGCTCGGGCCAGTTCGCCCTTACCGGTGCCGGACTCGCCAAGGATCAGAATGTTGGCGTCAGTGCTGGCGACCTGGCGAGCGGTTTCGAGCACGACTTTCATCGCCGGGCTGTGGGAGTCGAGGCCGTCATTGGGTTTGCGCACTTCCCCTTCCAGGGCTTCCAGTCGCGCCGATAACTGGCGCACCTCTAACTGTTTGGCGGTCGCCAGGCGCAGTTGATCGGGGCTGCAAGGCTTGACCAGATAATCGGCGGCGCCCGCCTGGATCGCATCAACGGCGGTGTCGACCGCCGAGTGGGCGGTGACAATCACCACCCGCATCCAGGGTGCCTGGATGCGCATTTGCGCCAGGACATCAAGGCCGTTGTCTTCTCCCAGGCGCAAGTCCAGAAAGCACAGGTCAAACACCTGCCGCTGCAGCAGGGTGTCCGCCTGGGCAGCGCTGTTGGCGGTGGCGACGCTGTAGCCTTCGTCTTCCAGGCAATAACGGAATGTACGCAGGATGGCGGACTCGTCGTCTACCAGCAGAATGCGGCCTTGATGCTCAGTGGCGGATTCCATTTTTCCTACGCTCCTTTAATGAATGATGTTGGTTAGTGTCAGAAAAATCGGGCAAGTTGCATGGTCGTTTCTGAGGGGATATTACCCACCGACAGCGTACTTGCGAGTGTCTGACTCCTAAAAGGTTGATTTAGGTCCCTTTTTTGCGCCCGCGGCCGCCTCGTACGGTATGGCTTGCCCATTCCGACATCTATTTCCGACGGGCAATTCAAAAAGATTCTATCGCGTCTATCTCCGCCGTTCGTGCATTACGCACGACCTTTGTCGTGGCCATCGTGCAGGATGCGCTCCGGCTGGCTCGCAAGTCATCCATAACTAATTGATTTTAAAGATATTTATATCGCCAAAAATTCTGGCATGCCGAGTGCAATGGTTAGCTCAACGTGGCGTCAAGGCGCCTCAACCAGGTCACCACTCGGGGTGGGGAGGAATTTCAGGATGAATCGTCAACGTGCCGCTCAGTTTCGAATCTCTGCCCTGCATGTTCAGCAGGGTTTGTGGGCAGCAGTGGCCCTGCTGATCACGCTTGTGGCTGGCCAGCAGTTGATGCTTTGGCATCAGAGCCAACAGCCTGAAGCGCCTCTGTTGTCAATTCAGCGCGCCCCGCAAACTCATTTCAGCGCTGTCAGCAGCCTCTCGGATATTTCCGCCTCGATGCGAATGATGGAAGTCGATCAGTCTGTGAACGGCATGCCCCACCAGGAGCGCTGGGTGTTTTAACTCGATGAACCGGTCGTCCACTGCGCCGGAACCATCACTGCAAGACCCTAACTAAATAGAAAAGCGTAAGGAGAATCACCATGTTGAGCTGGGCAATTACTTTCCTGATCATTGCCATCATCGCCGCAGTACTGGGCTTCGGTGGTATCGCAGGCACCGCCACGGGCATCGCCAAGATTCTCTTTGTCGTGTTCCTGGTGATGTTCATCGCTTCCTTCTTCTTTGGCCGCCGCGGCCGAGGCTGACCATGAGCGTCGCACTCAAAGGATTGGTCGCTGCCCTGCTGCTGGGCGGCGGCACCATGGCCATGGCTGCCAACGACGGACAGATGCGGGTCAATCAGTTGCTCAAGGCCGACCCGCAATATGTCGAGACTTGGCAGCAAGTGGTTAAAAAGGAAGAACGCCTGCCGGAATGGGTGATGAACCTGTCAGGCGATTCGCAGCAGATGAATGCTGTCGAGGAAGATGGCGACAAATACCTGGTCGGTCCGTTGTGCGAAACCCAGGCGACATGCCGCAGCAAGCGCTTGTTCGTCGCTTTCAGTTTCGACAAGGACGAGGCTTATGCATTGCTGGTTGAAGTCCCTGCCGGACTTCCGGCCGACAAGTCGCCGACACGTCATGCTGATTACCGGTTCCTCGGCAATCCTGATGAAGGTATGCAAGAACTGTTAATGGAGCAACTCAAGAAAGATCCGAACTGGTACTGATTCTGAAAGCGAGAAAAGCACGTTGTTTTTCTCCTCTGCACAGTCCGAAGAGGGCCGATGCATGACCAGGGGGCCGGGACGCTCTGCCCGTCTAAGGGCGCAGTGACCTACGGGCACAAGGGGTGCCTGCGAAAGGGCCGGGTCAGGAAAAAGCTTCCACGCAGGTTCGCACAGTCATGACGACTGGCGAACTTGCGTGGAGCTTCGTGCGTTGTAAAGTTCATGCCAGAGCGGTTGGCTATCCTGGCGTCTGCGCCACCCCTGCGTACCACCATCGTTTTTCCACGCTGCTCCACTCCCCCGCATCCGACCGTATATCGGAGATTTATCCGCCCGGTCCGCTCTTTCAAGTGTGCTTCATTCTTCCGTCCTTTGAGCGCTTTTTACGAGGCCGGACAAAAACCCCGTTGCGCGGAAAATGGCCGGTTCACGGCATTTTTGCCTGCCGAAATGGCGTATTCGAACCGATGGGTACGCACGTTTTATTTCAAAGACATCATGCCGATTCGGCATAGGGTAGGCGTTTACGGCATTAGACGCCCCTCCTTTGCATCGCAATAGTTGCGCCTTTTTTCGCCTGCCAGTGCGCCTTTGGCGCGTACTCGGGGTGACCTTATATGGGGGCAGCGGCACGCATTCGTATCGCCATCGGGTGGTTCGGTTTGTGGCAGTTGCCCGAGTCCAACTGAAGTAAGGGTAAAGATATGAAGAAGGCAAGACTAAGCCTCGCCTGGCAGATCCTCATCGGTCTGGTGCTCGGGATTGCAATTGGCGCGCTGCTCAACCATTTCAGTACCGAGAAGGCCTGGTGGATCAGCAACGTGCTGCAACCGGCAGGCGATATCTTTATCCGTCTGATCAAGATGATCGTGATCCCGATCGTGATTTCTTCGCTGATCGTCGGTATTGCCGGGGTCGGTGACGCCAAGAAACTCGGGCGTATCGGCCTCAAGACCATCCTCTACTTCGAAATCGTCACCACTGTCGCCATCGTCGTCGGTTTGCTGTTGGCCAATTTCTTCCAGCCGGGCAGCGGCATCGACATGAGCACCTTGGGTACGGTGGATATTTCCAAGTACCAGGCCACGGCCGCCGAGGTTCAGCATGAACATGCGTTCATCCAGACCATTCTCAATCTGATCCCGTCGAACATCTTCGCGGCGGTGGCGCGTGGCGAGATGCTGCCGATCATTTTCTTCTCCGTATTGTTTGGCCTGGGTCTGTCCAGCCTGCAATCGGATCTGCGCGACCCCCTGGTGAAAATGTTCCAGGGCGTCTCGGAAAGCATGTTCAAGGTCACCCACATGATCATGCAATACGCCCCGATCGGCGTGTTCGCCCTGATCGCGGTGACGGTTGCCAACTTCGGCTTCGCTTCGCTGTTGCCATTGGCGAAGCTGGTGATCCTAGTTTACGTCGCCATCGCGTTCTTCGCCTTCGTGGTGCTGGGGCTGATTGCACGTCTGTTCGGCTTCTCCGTGGTCAAACTGATGCGCATCTTCAAGGATGAGCTGGTGCTGGCCTACTCCACCGCCAGCTCCGAAACCGTGTTGCCACGCGTGATCGAGAAGATGGAAGCCTACGGTGCACCCAAGGCGATTTGCAGCTTCGTGGTGCCGACCGGTTATTCGTTCAACCTCGACGGTTCGACCCTTTACCAGAGCATCGCGGCGATTTTCATCGCTCAGTTGTACGGCATCGATCTGTCCATCAGCCAGCAATTGCTGTTGGTGCTGACCTTGATGGTGACCTCCAAAGGCATCGCCGGCGTACCGGGTGTCTCTTTCGTGGTGCTGTTGGCGACCCTCGGCAGTGTCGGTATTCCGCTGGAAGGTCTGGCGTTCATTGCCGGTGTCGACCGCATCATGGACATGGCCCGCACCGCGCTGAACGTGATCGGCAATGCCCTGGCCGTGCTGGTCATTTCCCGCTGGGAAGGCATGTACGACGATGCCAAGGGCCAGCGCTACTGGAATTCCCTGCCCCACTGGCGCAGCAAAGAGCCGATGCCGGCGGGAGAAACTGCCAGCCGTTGAGGCGCATGATCCCTGTGGGAGCCGAGCTTGCTCGCGATTGCGGTGTGTCAGCCAACATCAATGCTGACTGATCCGGCTCCATCGCGAGCAAGCTCGGCTCCCACAGGATCTGCCATAGGATTTTTGTAGCCCCTGCGCAGTGCCAAACAAACCCCGGAGAAATCCGGGGTTTGTCGTTTCTGCCAGCCCCGCTATCATTCGCGGCATCTTCCGGGGGACTTAACCGATGCTCAATGGCCTGTGGCTTGGCTTCTTTATCGTGGCAGCCGTATCGGCGCTGGCGCAGTGGCTGATCGGCGGTAACGCCGGGATCTTCGCCGCCATGGTGGAAAGCATTTTCGCCATGGCCAAGCTGTCGGTGGAGGTGATGGTCCTGCTGTTCGGCACCTTGACCCTGTGGCTGGGGTTTCTGCGGATCGCCGAAAAGGCCGGTATTGTCGACTGGCTGGCCAAGGCGCTCGGGCCATTGTTTTTGCGGCTGATGCCGGAGGTGCCGGCGGGCCATCCGGCGATTGGCCTGATTACCCTCAACTTTGCGGCAAACGGCCTGGGGCTGGATAACGCGGCGACCCCGATCGGCCTGAAGGCCATGCGAGCCCTGCAGGACTTGAACCCCAGCCCGACCATCGCCAGCAATGCACAAATCCTGTTCCTGGTGCTCAACGCCTCATCGCTGACGCTGTT
This sequence comes from Pseudomonas rhizophila, assembly GCF_003033885.1. NCBI lineage: Bacteria > Pseudomonadati > Pseudomonadota > Gammaproteobacteria > Pseudomonadales > Pseudomonadaceae > Pseudomonas > Pseudomonas rhizophila. Next base: position 5,866,815 of record NZ_CP024081.1, read on the forward strand.
GCCGGTGACCATTTTCATGTATCGCGCCCAGCAAGGGGCGCCGGACCCGACCCTGGTATTCCTGCCGATCCTGCTCGCCACCAGCGCCTCAACCCTGGCGGGGCTGCTGTCAGTGGCGTTCATGCAGCGCCTGCGCCTGTGGGACCCGGTAGTGCTGGCTTATCTGATTCCGGGTGCGTTGGTACTGGGCGGTTTCATGGCGCTGCTGGCGACGCTCTCAGCCACGGCGCTGGCCGGGCTGTCTTCGATTCTCGGCAACCTGACGCTGTTCGGCTTGATCATGATGTTTCTGGTGGTGGGCGCGCTGCGCAAGGTCAAGGTTTATGAAGCCTTCATTGAAGGTGCCAAAGAGGGCTTTGACGTCGCCAAGACGTTGCTGCCATACCTGGTGGCCATGTTATGCGCCGTCGGCGTGCTGCGGGCCTCGGGTGCGCTGGACTTCGGCCTGGACGGCATCCGGCACCTGGTGCAGTGGGCCGGCTGGGACACCCGTTTCGTCGACGCCTTGCCGACTGCCATGGTCAAGCCATTCTCCGGCAGCGCCGCCCGGGCGATGCTGATCGAAACCATGAAGACTTCCGGCGTGGACAGCTTCCCCGCGCTGGTGGCCGCGACCATTCAGGGCAGCACCGAAACCACCTTCTATGTGCTGGCGGTGTACTTCGGCGCCGTCGGTATCCAGCGGGCGCGGCATGCGGTGGGCTGCGCGCTGCTGGCCGAGTTCAGCGGCGTCGTGGCGGCGATCGGGGTTTGCTACTGGTTCTTTGGCTGAACCATATCCCCTTGCCACAGGCCCGGATTGCAGTCACGGGCCTTTAGGGGCGTGCGGGTATCGCCAAGCGCTGGCCTTGTTCTACCGTCCAGTTCACAACCTCGGCGGTCAGTCGATCGCTGGCCTGGCCGAAACCTTGCACCACTGCCGGCACTTGCACGTCGCTCAAGGGCTGGCGGACTTCAAAACGATGACTGGCAAGGATGCGTTGGTCAAATCCTCGCACCAGCAATGCGTCCAGGCGAATCACCACGCTGGCCCCCGCGCCTTGATATTCGGTTTGGAAGGCCTGCAATTGGCCACCCAACTCCAAATCCGTTTGCAAGTTGCTGTCGGCGACACTCAATAGCCCGACACGTCCATCCTGTGCGAACCCATCGAGCAAGCGATTGCGCAGCAACACCGGTGCCGGGTCGCTCCAGCGTGAGGCTGCGTAGCTGCTCAACAGATTGCCGTGGGGAATGACCGCGATTTTAGGGCTGTTGAGCACTTCGCTGGCCTGCGGGCTGGCCAGGCGCAACGACCACTTCACGGGCGTGCCCGGGGCTGCGGGCGCCTGAGTCGCGGGTAAGCGATAGACGTCCGCGGGCTCGGCCTGGGGCAGAATCGAGCAACCGCCAACCAGGACACATCCTGCCAGCAAGAGGATAGGGCGGACGAACCGAGCAAACGGCTTCATGGCGTGAATTCCTTGTTCTTGTCATTGCCCAGCAGATAGCCGCTGGGGTTGGCATCCAGGCGCCGGGAAATACCCCGCAGCGCGCTCAGGGTGTCGCGCAGTTCCCGCACCGCCGGCGACAGGGCATTGAGCCCCTGCATGCCATTGTTCAGCGCGTCGCGATTGTCGTTGAGCAGTTTGTCGAGGGTTGCGGTGCTGTGGGCCAGCGATTGCATGGCCTGGTCTGCGCTGCTCATGACCTCTTTGCCCTGATCGTTGAGCAGACCATTGGCGCTGCGCATCAATGCCGTAGTCTGCTCCAGGGTGGCGCTGGCCTGTTTGCCGACAGATGCCAGTTGCTGCATGGCCTGGCGAATATCGCCGCGTTGATCGGCGATGACCCCGGTGGTTTGCTCCAAGTGTTCAAGGGTCTTGCCCAACCGCTGGACATTGTCCGAGGAAAACACCGCGTTGGCGTTATGCAGCAGCAGGTTGATGCTGGTCATCAGGTCATCGCTGTTGTTCAGCAGGCGGGCGATGGGCGAGGGCGCTGCGATGATCACTGGCGGCTCGCCATCGTGCCCGGTCAGTGGCGGGCTGTTGGGGGTGCCGCCACTGAGTTGGATAATCGAGGTGCCGGTGATGCCGGTCAGTGCCAGTTTGGCCTGGGTGTCCTGCTTGACCGGTGTTTCAGCACTCAAGCGTACCCGCGCCAGTACCCGGCGCGGGTCGTTCGGGTCCAGGCGCAGATTGACCACGTCTCCGACCTTGATGCCGCTGTACTCCACCGAGCTGCCTCTGGACAAGCCGCTGACCGCTTCGTTGAACACCACTTCGTAATCCTTGAATTCGCTGTCCACGCTGGACTTGGCCAGCCACAACCCAAACAGCAGGGCGCCGACCACCACGATCACGGTGAACAGGCCGATCAATACATGATGGGCTCGGGTTTCCATGTCAGACCTCGTTCAATTGTGTAGCGGCCGTCAAGGCCGCGCGGCCGCGAGGGCCGTGGAAGTATTCATGGATCCAGGCATCGTCGGTTTCCGACACTTTGTCGATGACATCGGCCACCAGCACTTTTTTCTGGGCCAGCACCGCCACCCGGTCGGTGATGGTGTAGAGGGTGTCCAGGTCATGGGTGACCAGAAATACGCTCAAGCCCAAGGCGTCGCGAAGCGTCAGGATCAATTGGTCGAACGCTGCCGCGCCGATGGGGTCGAGGCCGGCGGTGGGTTCGTCGAGAAACAGAATGTCCGGGTCCAGGGCTAGCGCCCGGGCCAAGGCTGCACGCTTGATCATGCCGCCGGACAGCGAGGCGGGGTATTTGTCCGCCGCCGATAGCGGCAGCCCGGCCAACGCCAGTTTCACCGCCGCCAGATGTTCGGCATCGGCCCGGCTGAGCCCGGCGTGTTCGATCAGGGGCAGGGCGACATTCTCTGTCACAGTCAGCGAAGAAAACAGCGCGCCTTTCTGAAACAGCACCCCAAAGCGTCGTTCCACTTGCGAACGCTGTTGCTGGGGCAGGCTCGGCAGATCCTGGCCGAATACTCGCACGGCCCCTTCACTGGGCCGGTTCAAGCCGACAATGCTGCGCAACAGCACCGATTTGCCACTGCCGGAGCCGCCGACCACCGCGAGGATCTCGCCCTTGTATACGTCCAGGTCGAGGTTTTCGTGCACGCTCTGCAGGCCAAAGCGATTGCACAAGCCACGTACCTGTATCACCGCCTCGGTGGGCGGCCTGGAAGGTCGACTCACCATTGCATCTCCATGAAAAACAGCGCGGCTACCGCATCGAGCACGATCACCACAAAAATCGACTGCACCACGCTCGAGGTGGTGTGAGCCCCGACAGACTCGGCGCTGCCGCTGACTTTGAAGCCTTCCAGGCATCCCACCGCGGCAATCAGGAAGGCAAAGATCGGCGCCTTGACCATTCCCACCACGAAATGCTGGACGCCGATGTCCGACTGCAACAGCGTCAGGAACATCGCCGGAGAAATATCCAGCGACAGGGCACACACCACACCGCCGCCGACAATGCCCGAGAGCATGGCCACAAAGGTCAGCATCGGCAACGCCACCAACAGGGCCAGCACTCGCGGCACCACCAGCAACTCGATGGGATCGAGGCCCAGGGTACGAATCGCGTCGATTTCTTCGTTGGCCTTCATCGAGCCGATCTGGGCGGTGAAGGCGCTGGCGGTGCGACCTGCCATAAGAATCGCAGTCAGCAACACGCCGAATTCGCGCAGAAACGAGAACGCCACCAGGTCCACGGTAAAAATACTGGCGCCGAAATCGGCCAGCACCGTCGCCCCGAGAAACGCCACCACCGCGCCCACCAGAAAAGTCAGCAGGGCGACGATAGGGGCCGCGTCCAGCCCCGTCTGTTCGATGTGAACAACCATCGGGGTAATGCGCCAGCGTTTCGGGCGAAACAGGCCCCGGGCCAGCGTTTCTAGGATCAAGCCGACAAAGCCCAGTAATTGCAGGGTATCTTGCCAGACCTTGTCCACGGCTCGACCGATGCGTGTCAACAACTGGGTCACGACACTCACCGTCGGCTCTTTGACCGGCACGCAGAAGTCGGTCAGCGAGCAATAAACCGTCTGCAACAGTGCCCGATCGGCGGACGACAACGTGCAGTCGCGGTGCTCGGCGGTCTTGCCCAGCCGCTCGGCACCCAGCAGTTCCACCAGCAACGAAGCGCCGGCGGTGTCGAGGGCACCCAAGCCATTGAGGTCGATCAGGGTGTTGTCGTCGTACTGGCCGCGCAGCGAGTCGCTCAAACGCTTGAGCTGCGTGTAGTGAGCCAGTGTCCAGTCCCCGCTGATCCATAGCTGCGCCAGGGAGTGAGAGCGATCCAGTCGGGCACTGCCAGCCAGAGTGCCAGGGGTCATAAGCGCCATGCTCGTTCGGCTCGAAAAGTGTTACCTAATAGCACGCCCGGCATTATTTTGTCCCAGGCTCGAGCGCAGCGCTGACCTTAAAGCGCAATACACCAATCACCTGGCCATTTTCCGTCAGCACCCGCACCTGCCATTTACCGGTGGGGTCTTCCGGGAAGTTCTGCTTGTGGGTCCAGGCGCGATAGCCTTCCTTGCGCCCGCCATGAATGTCCAGGGCGATACGGTCCACTTCTTTGCCGTTGAATTGCCAGACGTGATAAATCCGCTCATCGAGCCCTCGCGGCGCATTGATAGCGGTGTAGGCATACAGACCATTGCCGCGTATCTGGTCAGCGGTGACTTCCTTCAGGCTGGCGCCCGGCGTGCGGTCCTCCAGCTGGGTGCTGATTGCCACCTCAGTCATCCACAAGGTTGCCGGCGGCACCCAGGAGCGCAGCACCCACCCGGCCGCGCCGATCCCCACCGTGATGCACAGAATCGCCAGGGCGTTGCGCACGGTGCGGATCGGAAAGATCGAAGCCAGGCTGGGGAACGACAACAGCATGGCAGTGCCCAGCGCCAGCTTGAAGCTCTGGTCGGTGGTCAGGTGCAGGATGATCGGCAGTGCGGTGAGCAGGGCGGCAAACAGCGTCAGGGTGTGCAGCGCCAGGAACGCCCAGCGCCGGGGCGCCAGCCATTTGTAGTACAGCGGATCAATGATTGAGACCAGTGCCGAGGCCGCCAGCAGGCCGGTGAAAATCACTTGGCTGCTGTTCCAGGTGGTGGTGATGAAAAAGAACGGCAAGACGAAAAACAGGCTTTCCTGGTGAATCATCTGCGTGGCGTAACGCAGCAGCGGCTGGGGGATTTCCCGTTTGAATATGCGGGTAAAAAGCCGGGTCAGGCTGTTCTCCAGCATCAGCCAGAGCCAGCTCACCAGCATGATGATGGTGATCCAGGTCGCAAGACCCTGCTGGCGGTCCACCAGCATGAAACTGCCGACTCCAGAGATGAAGCCACCGAGTGCGATGACCCCTGGATAGCGCTTCATCAATTCGAGAAGGCGCTGGATGTAATGAGTCAGGTTCGGCATTCGGCAGTTCACAGTGAGTCGTAGGAAATATCCCTGACAGAGTATCGCCAGGACATCGATGTGACGAGCGCTCTAAGCCCTGCGACGCAATCTCCACCCGACCAGGACCAACAGCAACCCCAGCAGCCCGGCCACGCCCCAAACCAGCTCATCGTCGCCGAGCATGGGTTTCTCGATGCGCAGGTAGCCCGGGTCCTTGAGCAGTTCACGCAGGGCCTGGTTGGCCTGTTCCAGGCTCACCGCCTGAAGGCGCACGGCCGGATTGGTGAAGCGGCCGTCGTCGTAATCGCCAAGGGCACCCCAATAGTAATCGGCCAGTGCGCTGTTGCCTTGAACCGCCCACGACTGATGGGCGATGGCGGCGCGTTTGATGCGCACGAAACTCTCCGGGTCGAGGCCATCCTTGAGCAACGTGGTGCGCATTTGCTCCAGCGCCTGCTCGGCCTGGGGCAGGTCATCACGGGCCAGGTCCGCGTTCAGGCTGAAGAAGCCAACGCCGCCAAACACCTCTCGCTCCACCCACGGCCCGTAGGACAGGCTGCGGGCCAGGCGCAGCTGGCGATAGAGCGCCCAGTCCAGATAGTCCTTGAGCAGGTCGAAGGTTTCGTCGTGTTGCTGTTCCAGCACCGGCTCCGGAAACAGCCAATGAAGCTTGGCGCTATTGCCCACCAGGCCGCGCATCAGGTTGCGCTTGGTGACCGCGCTGTAGCGGATCTGCGGTAACGCTGCGTGAGCGCTGGGCTCGACCGGCTCCAGTTCGCCGAAGGTCCGCTCCAGATAGGCCGGTAGCAACCGGTCCAGGTCGCCGACCACGATCAGCGTCATGTTGTTCGGTGCATACCAGGCCTTGCGTGCCTGCTCAATCCTGGCAAGGGTGAGGTGCCCGACTTCGGCGCGTTCGGCACAGCGCAGACCCAATTCCACTGCCAATTGATTGCCCGCCTTGTGGCCCAGGTCCTGATGATCGAGCCAGCGTTGCAGATGGGTGTAGTGGCCGCCATCCTCGCGTTCCACCACACGTTTGGCCGCCTGCAGGGCGTTGTCGTCGATGCGGGTACGAGTCAGCAGGGCGATCAACAGGTCCAGGACCTTGCGTTGATTGCGCGCCGGTGCCTCGATGACGAACGTGGTGTCGGCGTTGCTCGTGAAGGCATTCCACTCGCCGCCCAGCGCCTGCATACGCTCTTCCAGCCCGCCTTCGCCGCCGTCATCGACACCGCTGAACAGCAAATGCTCAAGCAGGTGGGGCAGTTCCTTGTCGGCGCAGTTGAAGTCGTCCAGTCCCACGCCCACTACCAGCCGGATCGCCACATGCCCGCGCTCGCTGCCCGGCTTGAGCAGCAGTTGCATACCGTTGGGCAGCACATACCCCTCGACCTGGAATCGATCCAGCGCGACCGACGGCAGTGAACCGAGCAAAAGAACGGCGAGCAACAGACAACGCATAGCGAGCTTCCTGGCGGCTGATTGGAGGTCCATGTGCCGGGCAGGCCGTCATCGCAGGCAACTTCGCGCCCCACCTCGAACCCAATGGATCTCCATGGCGACGTGGGGCCGGCTTGCGTGCGAATGGTTTAAGCCCAGGCCAATCTTACTGACTGAGCAATGCGCCAGTCGTTCAAGGCGAATGGGTGACGTCGGAAATTTCATCAACCGCGAGCGCACCTGTCTCGGAAGTCCCCAGCACCACGTAGGCGCTGCCGCAGAACAGCGAGTTGAGGCGTTTCATGTCGGCGATCAGTTCTAAGTGCAGGGAACTGGTCTCGATGCTTTGTACGATTTTTCGCTGTAGACGGCTGACGTGTGCGTGGGCCAGTCGTCTTTCCTGCGCTCGAAAGCGACGTTTCTCACGCAACAGCTGACGGGCGCTCTCGGGATCGGCACTGAGGAACACCGACAATCCCAGCCGCAGATTGGCGATCAACTGGCTGTGCAGTGTCGCCAACTCTTCCAGGCCAACCTCGGAAAAGGACCGACGTTGCGCGGTTTTCTGTTGCTGGACCTTGCGCAACATGCGTTCGATGAGGTCGCTGGCCAGCTTCAGGTTGATCGCCAGCTCAATGATTTCCGCCCAGCGGCGGCTGTCCTGTTCACTGAGGTCCTCACGGGGCATTTGGGCCATATACAGCTTGATGGCGCTGCACAGCGCCTCGACGTCATCGCCCATGCTCCGTACTTGTTGGGTGACTGCGGTCTGCCCGCCGCGCAGTACGTCGAGCATGGCTTCGAGCATGGTTTCGATCAGATCACCGATGCGCAGGGTTTCCCGGGCAGCATTCGCCAGGGCCAGGCTCGGCGTGGCGAGGGCGGTGAGGTCCAGGTGGCGGGGCTTGGCCGTGCCGTTGGTGTCAGGACGCTCCGGCAGCAGCCAGGCACACAGTCTGGCCATCGGCCCGACGCTGGGCAGCAGCACCAGGCAGCGCACGGTGTTGTAGAGCAGGTGAAAACCGATCACCGTTTCCTGGTGGCTGAAATCCAGGCCGTCCAACCAGCCCACCAACGGATCGAGCACTGGAATGATCAACAACAGGCCGATCAACTTGTACAGTAGGCTGCCCAGCGCCACCTGGCGGCCGGCGGCGTTCTGCATGCTGGTGCTGAGAAAGGCCAGCACGCCGCTGCCGATGTTGGCGCCGATCACCAGGCCGATGGCCACCGGCAGACTGATCACCGCTGCGCCGGCCAGTGTCGCGGTCAACAGCACGGCGGCGAGGCTGGAATAGGAGATCATCGCGAACAGCGCACCCACCAGTGCATCGAGCAGGATGTCGCCGGTCAGCGAGGCAAAGATAACTTTCACGCCCTGGGCCTGGGTGATGGGCGCGGCGGCTTCGACAATCAATTGCAGCGCCAGGATGATCAAGCCCAAGCCGATGCCGACCCGGCCCATTTGCCCCAGGCGGGTCTGTTTGCGCGACAGGAAAAAAATCACCCCGAGGAAAATCAGCAGCGGCGATAACCAGGACAGATCCAGGGTCAGTACCCGCGCCATCAGCGCCGTGCCGACATCGGCGCCGAGCATGGTCGCCAGGGCAGGGGTCAGCGCCATCAGGCCCTGGCCGACGAATGAGGTGACGAGCATGGCCGTGGCGTTGCTGCTCTGGACCATGGCAGTGACCATGATGCCTGCGACGAACGCCAGCCAGCGCTTGGACATGTTTTGGCCAATGACATGGCGCAGGTTCGTGCCATAGACCCGCAGAATGCCGGTACGGACGATGTGCGTGCCCCAGATCAGCAGGGCCACGGCGGAGAGCAAGTTCAGCAGGGTCAGCATGAGAAGCCCCCTGTTAGCGTCCCAAAGGGACCAATTGACGGTGCCACATTTTTCTTCGTTGTACTTAAGCTGTAGTTGGCCAACGGTTCGAGCGCCAGCATTGCACAGCTAAAGACGGGTTTGAAACAAAACTGTCATAAAAAGCCATTGACCAAAGACCCCACGAAACCCAGTGGGAGCGAGCCTGCTCGCGATAGCGGTCTGTTAGCCAATGAAGATGTTGAATGTTGCGGCCTCATCGCGAGCAGGCTCGCTCCCACCGGTTTTGCATCCAGTTACTTTCCGGCAGGCATGAAAAAGGGGCTCGATGAGCCCCTTCGTTCATTGCCCTGTGCCGCTTACTGACCCGGCATATCCTTACGCAGTTTTACCGGATCCTGCTGCTTGCGCTTGCGCGCCATGGCAGTGCGCATCTTGATGTTGAACGCTTCGACCGCCAGGGAGAAGGCCATGGCGAAGTAGACGTAGCCTTTTGGCACGTGCACGTCCAGGGACTCAGCGATCAGCACGGTACCGACCACCAGCAGGAACGACAGCGCCAGCATCTTCAGCGACGGGTGCTTGTCGATGAACGAGCTGATGGTGCCCGCCGCCAGCATCATCACCAGCACCGCCACGACGATTGCCGCGACCATCACCGGTACATGGGAGACCATGCCCACGGCGGTGATCACCGAATCCAGGGAGAACACGATGTCGATGATCGCGATCTGGACGATGGTGTAGATGAAGCTGCCGCCCGTGCCCGCAGGCGTCTCGCCGGTTTCGTCTTCGCCTTCCAGCGCGTGGTACATCTCCTGGGAGCTTTTCCACAGCAGGAACAGGCCACCGAAGAACAGGATCAGGTCACGACCGGAAATGCCCTGGCCGAACACTTCGAACAGGTCGGCGGTCAGGCGCATGACCCAGGTGATGGACAGCAGCAACAGGATCCGCGTGATCATGGCCAGGGCCAGACCGAAGATCCGGGTGCGTGCCTGCATGTGCTTGGGCATGCGGCTGACCAGGATCGAGATCATGATGATGTTATCGATGCCCAGGACAATTTCCAGGGCGGTCAGGGTGAAGAAGGCAACCCAGATTTCCGGGTTGGTCAGCCATTCCATGTGAGTTCCTTTAGCGAGTGTTGGGCCGCGCCGCGCCTTCGATTATCGAAAGGGGCGACGCAGCGGGCATTGCTTTTATAGAGTGCTGAACAGCGGAAAAATCCCCATCAGCAAGGCGGCAAACATTATGCACAGGCAAACCAATACTGCCCACTTCAAGGTGAAGCGTTGGTGATCGCCAAACTCGATCCCCGCCAGGGCCACCAGCAGGTAAGTCGATGGAACCAGCGGGCTCAGCAAATGAACGGGCTGGCCAACGATCGAGGCGCGGGCCATTTCAACGGCAGTGATGCCGTAGTGGCTGGCGGCTTCGGCCATGACCGGTAACACCCCGTAATAAAACGCATCGTTCGACATGAAGAAGGTGAACGGCATGCTCGCCAGCGCGGTAATCACTGCCAGGTATGGGCCCAGGAAATCCGGGATCACCGCCAGCAGGCTCTTGGACATGGCGTCGACCATGCCGGTCCCGGACAGGATGCCGGTGAAGATACCCGCCGCGAAAATCAAACCGACCACCGCCAATACGCTGCCGGCATGGGCCGCAACGCGGTCTTTCTGCTGTTGCAGGCAAGGGTAGTTGACGATCATCGCGATACTGAACGCCACCATGAACAGCACCGGCAGCGGTAACAGGCCGGCGATCAGCGTGCACATCAGGCCCAGGGTCAACGCACCGTTGAACCAGATCAGCTTCGGACGACGGGCGTCCGGGAACTGGGAAACGCTGATTTCGCTGTGGTCGATGTCATCACCGGCGAGGTGCAATTCACCCAGACGGGCGCGCTCGCGTTTACCGTACATGTAGGAAATCGCCAGGATCGCCGCTACACCCGCGAGCATCGCAGGAATCATCGGAACGAAGATGTCGGACGGATCGACATGCAGCGCGCTGGCTGCACGGGCCGTCGGGCCGCCCCAGGGGGTCATGTTCATCACGCCACCGGCGAGAATGATCAGGCCGGCCATGATCCGTGGGCTCATGCCGATGCGGCTGTAGAGCGGCAGCATGGCGGCCACGCAGATCATATAAGTGGTCGCGCCGTCACCATCGAGGGAAACGACGAGCGCCAGAACGGCGGTGCCGACCGAAACTTTCAACGGGTCGCCCTTGACCAGCTTGAGGATCTTGCGCACGGCCGGGTCGAACAGGCCGGAGTCGATCATCAGGGCAAAATAAAGAATCGCGAACATCAGCATCACCCCGGTCGGGGCAAGCTTGGTGATGCCTTCGAGCATCATCGGACCGATCTTTGGTGCAAAACCACCGAACAGAGCGAACAGGATCGGGATGATGATCAGGGCAATCAGCGCGGACAGGCGCTTGGTCATGATCAGGAACATGAACGTGATGACCATGGCAAAGCCAAGGAAAGTCAGCATAGGAAATACTCCAGGCGTGGCGCGACGGGCAAAGGCAGACCGAACAGGTCAGCGCAGAATGCAAAGCACGGGACGGACGGAGGGAGTGGGTTCAGCGGGGCGCGTAGCAGCGGACATCAGAATCACCATTGTTGTTGTTAAAAGGGCCTAACGAGCCTTAGCCGCTCGCTTCTGGCCACCGGTCTGTTGCCGGTAGTGGGGGCGATCCTAATCGCGCAAGCTTTCAGCCACCTTTCGCCGCTGTAATGGAGTTTTTCTGTAGGGCAAGTCTTACCTGTAGGAGCAAGCTTTATTCCCACAGACAATCTGCGCTCCACCGATAAATCAAAACACCGAAAGATCCAACGGCCGCACCGCGCCCATCCAAATCGCATGCTCGGTGTGGTCCGTCAGGTCGTCGCCGGTGTCCGGGTGAAGAAATATCACCAGGCCTTTGCGATTGAGCGCCAGCCACGGCAAGACCACGCCGATGTGCTGTGGATCGAACGCCAATTGGCAGCTCCAGTCCGGGTGCGGCCCGACTGGGCGTTGGTGGATACGGCCCATTTTCAGCCCAAACAGTCGCGTTGCTTCCTCGCACAGTGCCCGCGCCTGGGCGATGGTATTGGCGTCGAAATAGACATGGGCGTGGTAGCCCTTGATCCGCTGCATGTGCTTCTCCTCGAAAACTGGCCGAACCGAGGTTGTCTCCCGCGGGTCAGAGCCTTTACATGCGGGACAAAAAAGGAAAAACAGCCATGAAAAATGCCGAAACCCCGGTCACCAAAGTGGTGCTCTATGGTGCCATGAGTAGCCTCGGCAGTGCGTTGATGGCTGAAATGCTGCGGCGCCAGCACGAAGTCATCGCTGTTCTCGACGACCTTACGGCCCTGGCGCCGCGCCCCGGCCTGCGGGCCAAGACCGGCGACCTCTACGATCCCCAGCGGGTCAAGCAAAGCGTGGCCGGCGCCAATGCCGTGGTGTGTCTGTTGAACGCTCCAGGGTTGCCGATGAACAGCGAGCACGTGGAGCGCACGCTCATTCCCGGTCCCGTGGAGCAGGTGTTGGCGGTGGATGCGCTGATCGCCGGGATGGAGGCGGCGAGTATTTCCCGGCTGTTTCTGGTGGGCGATTTCGCCGTGCTCGACGAGGAGCCGGCAGACGATGTATTGCAGCGCCATGCCGCCGAAGAAGTCCTCGACGCCCTGAACAACAGCACGTTGCAATGGACCCTGATTGACTCACCCTACGCAACGCCCGGTTTGAGCATCGAGCACTTCAGCCAGGTCAGCACCAGCCTGGAGGCCGGCATGGCCGAATCACTGGAGCGGCTTGGCCGTGTGGCCGTCGGCATTGCCGATGAGCTGCGCCTGAACCTGCATGTGGGCCAGCATGTCAGTTTTGTCGCCGCCGATTAGCCTGTGCGGTCGCCGTCTCCCGAGTTGGCGCAGGGGAGGGCTGGTTACACCGCAATGGAAGGCAAGGCCAACCCCGTGAGCGATTCGGCGCTGTTGGCCTGCTCCTCCATCAACCAGTCCACAAACTGCCTGATCAATACCCCGCGCCGTTTACGCTGGGGCAAGACCACGTAATACCCTGACCGCGACAACACTGTTTCAGCGACCGGACGGCACAGCAGCCCTTGGGCCAATAAGTTATCCACAAGGTATCGCCAACCGATGGCAACGCCCTGACCGCCAATCGCCGCCTGGATGAGCAAGGTGTAGTTGTCGAACCGCAACTGCCCGGGCGCCGGGGGTGAGGTAATGCCCAGCTCACGGAAAACGCCACTCCAATCGAACCAGTGGCTACTGTTTTCCCCGCGCAAATGCAGGAGCGGGAACTCCGACAAGGCTTGAGCCGACAAGGGCAGGGAGCGTTCCTTGAGCAACAGCGGGCTGCACACGGGAAAGACTTCTTCGCTGAAAAGCCAGCGACTTTCGCCTTGTTTGAAGCGACCGTCTCCAAATAGCACCGCAACGTCGATATCCGTGCGCAGCATGTTGTGATTGCGTTCGCTGGTCACCAGGCTGACGTCCACCTGTGGGTTGGCGGCGTGAAACCGATGCAAGCGGGGCATCAGCCAATAGGCGGCAAACGCAAAATCGGTGGCCACTTGCAGCACCTCATGCTGGTCATGGGCGGTGATCGCGCTCAATCCTGCGTCGATATTCTGCAAACCGGCCTGCACCTGCTCGAACAGGATTGTTCCGGCCTCGGTCAGCTCGATGCCGCGATAGATGCGATCGAACAACCGTGTACCCAGTTGTTCTTCCAGGCGCTTGATCTGCTGGCTGATGGCCGGTTGCGTGGTGCCCAGTTCGATCGCCGCTGCCGTAAAGCTGCGGTGGCGCGCCGCGGCTTCAAAGGCGCGGAACAGGTCAAGGGACAGGTCACCCAGGGCTTCATACATAAGCTGTGCTTATCCTAGTCATTGCCTTGCGTGGGCTTTACCCATAAAGGCGGGGGCTACATGCTCAATCGCAGCAATTTCGCATAACTGTTTACTATGGAATGCCGCGAATACATGAAGCGCAAGAACATTCTTTTCATCATGGCCGATCAAATGGCCGCGCCAATGTTGCCGATCTACGGTCCTTCGCCGATCAAGCTGCCGAACCTGTCGCGCCTGGCCGAGCAGGGCGTGGTGTTCGACGCCGCGTATTGCAACAGCCCACTCTGCGCACCGTCGCGCTTTACCCTGGTGAGCGGTCAGTTGCCCAGCAAGATCGGCGCCTACGATAACGCGGCGGATTTTCCTGCGGACGTCCCGACGTACGCCCACTACCTGCGGCGTCTGGGTTATCGCACGGCGCTGTCCGGCAAGATGCATTTTTGCGGGCCGGACCAGTTGCATGGCTACGAAGAACGCCTGACCAGTGACATTTACCCGGCCGATTACGGCTGGGCCGTGAACTGGGACGAGCCCGACGTGCGGCCAAGCTGGTATCACAACATGTCTTCGGTGTTGCAGGCTGGTCCGTGCGTGCGCACCAACCAGTTGGATTTTGACGAAGAAGTGGTGTTCAAGGCCCAGCAGTATCTGTTCGACCACATCCGCGAGGATGGCGACCAGCCGTTCTGCCTGACGGTGTCCATGACCCACCCACACGACCCGTACACCATTCCCAAGACCTTTTGGGATATGTATGACGACAAGGACATCCCGCTGCCGCAAACCCCGGGGCAAACGGAGCTGGACCCGCATTCCCAGCGCCTGTTGAAAGTCTATGACCTGTGGGACAAGCCACTGCCTGTGGATAAGATCCGCGATGCGCGCCGCGCGTACTTCGGTGCGTGCAGCTACATTGACAGCAACGTCGGCAAGTTACTGCAAACCCTGGAAGACACCGGCTTGATGGACGACACGATCATAGTGTTCTCCGGCGATCATGGAGACATGCTCGGTGAAAAAGGCCTCTGGTACAAAATGCACTGGTTCGAGATGGCGGCTCGCGTTCCCTTGCTGATCAGCGCACCGGGCCAGTTCGCCAGCGGGCGGGTCGGGGCGGCGGTGTCCACTGCCGACTTGCTGCCGACCCTGGTGGAGTTGGCGGGTGGCCGGCTTGAGCCCGGACTGCCGCTGGATGGCCGTTCGCTGGTGCCCCATCTGCAGGGGCAGGGCGGTCATGACGAGGTCTTTGGTGAATACATGGCCGAAGGCACCATCAGCCCGTTGATGATGATCCGTCGTGGACCCTGGAAATTCATCTACAGCGAAGACGATCCGTGCCTGCTGTTCGATCTGCGCAATGACCCCAAAGAACTGGAGGACCTTAGCCAATCGGCTGAGCATCAGTCCCTGTGCGCGGATTTTCTCGCCGAAGCGCGAGCTAAATGGGATATCCCAACCATTCACCAACAGGTGCTCGCCAGTCAGCGACGTCGACGTTTCGTCGCCCACGCGTTGACCCTGGGCAAACTCAAGAGCTGGGATCACCAGCCGCTGGTGGACGCCAGCCAGCAGTACATGCGTAACCACATTGACCTCGACGATCTGGAACGCAAGGCCCGTTATCCACAACCCTGCCAAAACCAATAACGTAAGGGGAAGCACATGCAAAAGTTATCCACAGTACTGACCGCTGGGCTGTTGGCGCTTAGCAGTTCGGCGTGGGCCGAGCAAAGCTGCGAGACGGTAAAGATGGCCGACCCCGGTTGGAGTGACATCGCTGCGACCAACGCGATCACGGGTTTTTTGCTTGATGGCATGGGCTACAAGGCCAAGGTCGACACCCTCGCGGTGCCGATCACCTTCGGCGGCCTCAAGGACGGCCAGGTTGATGTATTTCTGGGTAACTGGATGCCGGCGCAGCAAGGGTTCTACGACAAGTTCGTGGCCACTGGCGATGTCACGCAGTTGGCCAAGAACCTGGACGGCACCGAATTCACCCTGGCGGTCCCGGATTACGTGTGGGATGCCGGTGTGCATAACTTCGCTGACCTGAACAAGTTCGCCGATAAGTTCGACAAGAAGATATACGGGATCGGCTCCGGCGCCCCGGCCAACCTCTCCCTGAAGGAAATCATCAAGACCAACGATTTCGGCATGGGCGAGTGGAAACTGGTGGAGTCGAGTGAGCAGGCCATGCTCGCGGAAGTCTCCCGGGCGGTGAGGAAACAGAAGTTCGTGACCTTCCTTGGCTGGACGCCACACCCTATGAACGTGCAACTGAAAATGCACTACCTCAAGGGCGGCGAGAAGTATTTTGGCGACACGGGCAGTGTCTATACATTGACTCGCAAAGGTTATGCACAGGCCTGCCCGAACGTAGGCAAGCTGTTGACCAACCTGAGTTTCACCCAGGAAATGGAAAACAGCATCATGGCCGAGGTGGTGAACAACAAAGTCAGCAATGCCGATGCGGCCAAGGCCTGGATCAAGGCGAATCCGGCGGTGCTGGATAAATGGCTGGATGGTGTGAAGACGCTGGATGGCAAGGATGCGTTGGCGGCGGTGAAGGCCAAGCTCTGACAATCATGTGGCGAGGGAATCTATGTGGGAGCAAGGCTTGCCCGCGATGAAGACGACTCGGTCTTTCAGAGACCGAGCTGCCTGTTTCGCGAGCAAGATTTGCTCCCACATTAATCTCCTCGCCACAGCGAGAACGGTGCCTTGTCCTGATACTCTTGCGCCAAACCCCACCCTTGAGGCCCCATGGCATTGCCCACCCGCCATTCACTCTTTCCGTTCCTGAGCTGGCTGCCGCGGCAGACCCGCGCCAGTGTCGGCCGTGACCTGATCGTCGGCCTGAGCGGTGCGATTCTCGCGTTGCCGCAGTCGATTGCCTACGCCCTGATTGCCGGACTGCCGCCGGAATACGGCTTGTATGCGGCGATTGTGCCGGTGCTGATCGCCTGCTTGTGGGGTTCGTCGTGGCACCTGATCTGCGGTCCTACGGCGGCGATTTCCATTGTCCTGTATGCCAGCGTCAGTCCCCTGGCCATGCCGGCCACCCAGGACTACGTCACCTTGATCCTGTTGCTGACGGTGCTGGCGGGGGTTTTCCAGTGGCTGCTGGGGTTGTTGCGTTTCGGCGCGCTGGTGAACTTCGTCTCACACTCGGTGGTGCTGGGTTTCACCCTGGGCGCGGCGGTGGTGATCGCCCTGGGGCAGTTGCCCAACCTGGTGGGTCTTGATCTGCCCAACGAAGCCACGGCGTTGAAAGGGCTGCTGATGTTGGTCAGTCATATCGAGGCTGTGAATAAGCCTTCTCTGTTTCTCGGTTTGGGCACGCTGGTGGTGGGCGTGGTGCTCAAACGGCTGCTGCCGCGCTGGCCGAGCCTGTTGATAACTTTGGTCATCAGCAGCCTGGTGGTCTGGCTGTGGCCAGGGATGTTCGGGCATGTCGCGCTGGTCAGCGCCTTTGCCGGGCGCTTGCCGCCGTTCTCTGCGCTGCCGCTGGACCTGGATCTGATCCTGCGCCTGCTGCCCGGCGCGGTTGCGGTGGGCATGCTCGGGTTGGTGACCAGCCTGTCCATTGCTCGCTCGTTATCGGTACGCTCGGGGCAATTGCTGGATGCGAACCAAGAGGTCAGGGCGCAGGGGCTTTCCAATATTGTGGGAGGGTTCTTTTCCGGATCCTTGTCAGCGGGTTCCTTTACCCGTTCCGGCCTCAGCTATGAAGCCGGCGCTTGCTCGCCCCTGGCCGGGGTGTTCTCGGCGCTGTGGGTGGCTTTGTTTGCGGTAACCGGTGCCAAGCTGATTTCGCACATTCCGATACCGGCCATGGCCGGCAGCATTCTGCTGATCGCCTGGGGGCTGGTGGATTATCGCGGCGTCCGGGCGTTGTTTCGCGTGAGTCGCGCCGAATTCGTGGTGATGAGCCTCACTTGCCTGGCCACGCTGCTGCTGGAGCTGCAGACCGCTATCTATGCCGGCGTGCTGGCGTCGCTGTTCTTCTACCTCAAGCGCACCTCGCAACCGCGGGTGCAACACGCCCGTGAGGGTGAAGCTGACATCCTGCGGGTTGGCGGTTCGATCTTTTTTGGTGCCAGCCATTACCTGCAAGTGCGTCTGCAACGGTTGCAGGCACAACGGGTGGTGATCGATGCCCAGCAGATCAACTTCATCGACTACTCCGGCGTGGAAATGCTGCACCAGGAAGCCCGGCGCTTGCGCACCCAAGGGCGCAGCCTGACGTTGCGCAGGGCCAGGCCCCATGTGGTGGAAGAGTTGAAGAAGCTGGAAGGGCCGGAGCACTGTCCGATCCATTTCGAAGACTAGGGCTTAAGGTAGACGCACCCTGTGACGAGGGGATTTATCCCCGCTGGGGCGCGCAGCGGCCCTGGTTTTTTGGGACTGCTTCGCAGTCCAACGGGGATAAATCCCCTCGCCACAACAGTCTGTAGCCTACAGTGCGAGCTGGCGCCGCAATTCGGCCAGCACTGGCGCGGTGTCCGGGCGTACCCCGCGCCACAGGTAGAACGCTTCGCCCGCCTGCTCGGCGAGCATGCCCAAGCCATCCATCGCCACCGCCGCGCCGTGTTCGCTGGCCCAGCGACAGAACGAAGTGGGCTCCTTGCCATACATCATGTCGTAGCAGAACGTCATGCCGGGCTCGATCAAACTTGCGGCAATCGGCGGTACATCACCGGACAGGCTCGCCGATGTGGCGTTGATAATCAGGTCCACCGGCTCTTGCAGCCAGTCGAAACCGCTGGCCGAGACCGGGCCCAGGTCCGCGAACAACTCGGCCAGCAACTCGGCTTTTTCCACCGTGCGGTTGGCGATGATCACCGAGGCCGGCGCTTCGGCCAGCAGCGGTTCCAAGGCACCGCGCACAGCACCGCCGGCGCCCAGCAACAGGATGCGTTTGCCCTTGAGGTTTAAACCTGCGTTGACGGTCAGGTCCCGTACCAGTCCGGCGCCATCGGTGTTGTCACCCAACAGACGGCCATCGGCCAGCTTGCTCAAAGTGTTCACCGCCCCGGCCCGCTGGGCCCGCTCGGTCAGGCTGTCGGCCAGGCGGAAGGCGTCTTCCTTGAACGGCACGGTGACATTCGCCCCACGCCCCTCGCGGAAGAATTCCCGCGCGCAGCCGGCGAAATCGTCCAAAGGCGCGAGCAGCGTGCTGTAGTCCAGTGTTTGCCCGGTCTGCTCGGCGAAGAGACGGTGGATCAGCGGCGATTTGCTGTGGCCGATCGGGTTACCCATTACAACGTAGCGGTCCATGGATAATCCTCGTTCAGGCCGTCGCCAGCCAATCGCGATCCTGCAGGAAATACTCGGTCAGCCGCGCCTCTTCGCTGCCCGGTTCGGCTTTCCAGTCATAGCCCCAGCGCACTTGCGGCGGTAGGGACATCAGGATCGACTCGGTACGCCCGCCCGATTGCAGCCCGAACAGGGTGCCGCGGTCGTAGACCAGGTTGAACTCCACGTAGCGTCCGCGGCGAAACTCCTGGAATTCCCTTTGTTTGGCGGTGAACGGGTCCTGCTTGCGGCGGCGCACGATAGGCAGGTAAGC
This sequence comes from Pseudomonas rhizophila, assembly GCF_003033885.1. Classification (NCBI taxonomy): domain Bacteria; kingdom Pseudomonadati; phylum Pseudomonadota; class Gammaproteobacteria; order Pseudomonadales; family Pseudomonadaceae; genus Pseudomonas; species Pseudomonas rhizophila. Next base: position 5,885,944 of record NZ_CP024081.1, read on the forward strand.
CTCGATGTAGGCATCGCCGATGGCGCGCATGAAGGCGAAGCTAGTGTCGAAATCCCACTCGTTCAGGTCGTCGAAAAACAGGCCGCCAATGCCACGGGGCTCGTTGCGATGCTTGATATGGAAATAGCTGTCGCACCAGGCTTTGTAGCGCGAATACACGTCGGGGCCGAACGGGGCACAGGCCTGTTGGGCAACGCGGTGCCAATGCACGCAGTCTTCTGCCACGCCGTAGTACGGTGTCAGGTCGAAGCCGCCGCCGAACCACCAGACCGGCTCTTCGCCTTCCTTTTCAGCGATGAAAAAACGCACATTGGCGTGGGACGTAGGCACATGAGGGTTGTGGGGATGGATGACCAATGACACGCCCAGCGCTTCGAAGCCGCGCCCGGCCAGTTCCGGCCGATGGGCGCTGGCCGAGGGGGGGAGACCGCTGCCGAAGACGTGGGAAAAGTTGACGCCGCCCTTTTCGATCACCGTACCGTTTTCAATCACTCGCGTGCGACCGCCACCACCGGCGGGGCGGGTCCAGGCATCTTCGACGAAACGAGTGCCGCCGTCTTCGGTTTCCAGGGCCGCACAGATGCGGTCTTGCAGGTCGAGCAGGTAGGCTTTCACGGCCTCGGTGCGAGTGGTCATGACATCACCTTGATCAGGGCTACGCTACGCGGCTTGCAGCGGGCCGGTGGCAAATGGGCGCACAGGATACCACCGCACTTGCCTACGCCACAGTTGACGAAGGTCAAGCTTAGGAGTCCGATAGCAGGCTTGGTAAAAAGTCCACGACAAGGAGAAAGTGAAGATGGCCAAACGTATTCAGTTCAGTTCCCACGGCGGCCCCGAAGTGCTCGAGTACGTGGGCTACCAGCCTGCCGAACCGGGCCCGCAGCAGGTGCGGGTCAGCAACAAGGCGATCGGCCTGAACTTCATCGATACCTATTATCGCAGCGGTCTTTACCCGCCACCGGCCTTGCCGTCGGGCTTGGGGGCCGAGGGGGCGGGTGTGGTCGAGGCCGTCGGTTCAGACGTCACGCGGTTCAAGGTCGGTGACCGGGTAGCTTATGGCAGCGGTCCGCTGGGGGCCTACAGCGACGTGCATGTGTTGCCCGAGGCCAATCTGGTGCATTTGCCCGAGTCCATCAGTTTCGAACAAGCAGCCGGCGTGATGCTCAAGGGCCTGACCGTGCAATACCTGCTGCGTCAGACCTATGAGCTCAAAGGGGGGGAAACCATCCTGTTCCATGCCGCCGCCGGTGGCGTGGGCTCTTTGGCCTGCCAGTGGGCCAAGGCCCTGGGCGTGCGATTGATCGGCACCGTCAGCTCAGCGGAAAAAGCCGCCATCGCCAAATCCCACGGCGCTTGGGAAACCATCGACTACAGCAAGGAAAACGTCGTACAGCGTGTGCTGGAGCTGACCGACGGCAAGAAAGTCCCGGTGGTCTATGACGGTGTCGGCAAGGACACCTGGTTGACCTCCCTGGACTGCGTAGCGCCCCGTGGCCTGTTGGTGAGTTTCGGCAATGCTTCCGGTGCTGTGGACGGCGTGAACCTGGGGATACTCGCGGCCAAAGGCTCGCTGTACGTCACCCGTCCGACCCTGGCCACTTACGCCAATAACGCCGAGAACCTGCAGCGCATGGCCGATGAGCTGTTCGGCATGATCAGCAGCGGCAAGATCAAAGTGGATATCAACCAGCGTTATCCACTGGCCGAAGCGGCCAAGGCCCAGGCCGAGTTGTCGGCGCGGCGCACAACCGGGTCGACGATTCTTTTGCCCTGATTTAGAGGGTGCTAAAGAACCTGTGGGAGCGAGCCTGCTCGCGATAGCGGAGTATCAGCCAACATCTATGCCAACTGATCCGACGCTATCGCGAGCAGGCTCGCTCCCACAGGGTTTGACGCAAGATCCGGAAGGTGTGTTCGGGCTCAGTCCGGCCGCACCACGTTGCCGGTCGCCAGGTCGCGAATCACGCTGGGGTTCTTGCGCCCACCCAGGTTACCGCCCAGCACCAGGTCGATCTGCCCACGGAAATATTGCTCGACGCGAATTCGCGTGCGCGCCGCCGGGCGGCCCTGAGGGTTGGCCGAGGTGGACACCAGCGGCCCCACCAGTGAGCACAAGTCGCGCACGGTGGGGTGATCGCTGACCCGCAGCGCAACCGTGTCGTGCACACCGGTAATCCATTGCGGCAGCAGATTCTGGTGCGGCACCAGCCAGGTATTAGGCCCAGGCCAGGTGCTGGCCATTCGATCCATCCAGGTTTCAGGGAAATCTTCGAACAGAAAGTCGAACTGGTGGATGTTGTCAGCCACCAGGATCAAACCCTTATCGGGCAGTCGCGACTTGATCGCCAGCAGGCGCTCCACCGCGTCTTCGTTCCACGGGTCGCAGCCCAGGCCCCAGACCGCTTCGGTTGGATAGGCAATCACCGCCCCGGCGCGAATTTCTCGCGCGGCTTGTTGCACACGCCAACTGTTGACCATGAAAGACTCTCCACAACGCAAATAAGGCTGTGCGCAGTTTACCGATCTTCCCCATAAAACCTAGCGCGCAAACCAGCGCCCGTTGTCACAGACCGCCCGTCCCTCCATTTCCAGCTCAGTCAGCGCCGCCAGGACTTTGGGCAAGCTCCAGCCGCTGGCGGCGGCCAGCGCTTCGCTGCCAAGCGGCGCGGCATGGAGCAAGCGCAACAGCGGATGGGTGACGGGCGTCGGTTCCATGGACAGCGGCAACTGCTGCCAGCCCCGCAATGCTTCAAGGATGTGCTCGACGGTTTCCACCAGCGCCGCGCCGTCGCGGATCAACTGATGGCAGCCCTTCGCGCCGGGGTGATGGATCGACCCCGGAATGGCGTACACCTCGCGCCCTTGTTCGGCCGCCAAGCGTGCGGTGATCAGCGAACCGCTGGCGACACTGGCCTCCACCACCAGTACACCGAGGGACAGACCGCTGATGATCCGGTTGCGACGAGGAAAGTTGCTGGCGTGGGGCGGCGCGTCCAGCGGGAACTCCGACAGCACCGCGCTGCCTTGGGCGATCATCGCGTCCGCCAGCCGACGATTGCGCTGTGGATAAAAATTTTCCAGCCCTGTGCCCAGCACGCCAATTGTTTGCCCACCCACATCCAGCGCTGCTTGATGGGCCGCCGCGTCGATCCCCAAGGCCAGGCCGCTGGTGATGACAAAACCGGCACCGGCCAGGCTTCGGGAAAACGCCGCGGCGGTGTCCATGCCCGGTCGCGATGCCCGGCGGCTGCCGACCATCGCCAGCTGTGGTTTTTCCAGAATGGTCGCGTCGCCGGCGACGAACAACAGCGGTGGCGCATCGCTGATCTGCGCCAGCAGCGCGGGGTAGTCAGGCTGGTCCCACATCAGTAAACGCTGGGCCGAACCCTCCAGCCAGGCCAATGCATGGGCGGCGCCGTCACGCACATCCGGGTTGCGCCGAGCCTCGGCACACGCCGCGGGCAACCTCAGCGCTCGCCAGGCGCTGGCCGGTGCGCTGATGGCTTTGGAGGCCGAGCCAAAGGCCTCCATCAGGGTCATGAAACGTTTGGGGCCCAGTTCCGGCAAGCGGTGCAGGCGCAGACGGGCCTCCAGTTCCGCAGGGGAAACCGAAGCAGATTCAGGCAATGACATGGATCATCCTTGATCGTTATAAGCCCCGTCGAAACGGGAACAAGCTGTGGATAACTCTGTTGGTAACTTGTGAGACCCGTTATGGATTGCGCACTTTGTCGAGTACCGCCAGCGAGCGCGAGGCGTATAGCACCAAGCCATAGCTGAGCTTGTCGTAGGTGCGAAAAACCATCAGCAGGCCAGCACGTTCATCGGGAATTTTCACCTGCTCGCCGGTGATGCGGTCGCGCACGGTCTCGCCGGTCTTCATCACCGCCAGCACATTGCCTTCGGCCAGCCCGTCGCGACGGCCCTTGTTCAGGGTCACTACATCCAGGGCGCCGATCTGGGTGACGCCGCGGGGTACATCGAGGATCAGCCCGTTGATCTCCGATTTCGGTGCGCTGGGCATGAACGTCGAGTTGATCGAGCGTTCTTCGCCACTGAACAGGCGATCGCCCAGGCGCACCTCCTGGGTCGTGCGTTGCAGGGCCAGGGTTGTGATGTCGCCTTCGCTCGCCACGACTTCACCGCTGCCGATGTCATCGGCGTTGATGCCCAGGAACTCCTTGGTTTCGGGATCGGTGTAGACCTTGCCCTGCCGGAAGATGCCATACGCCGACTGGTTTGCGTCGAAGGGGCCGCGGGCAAAGATCCGGTCTCCCGTGCCGCTGAGGACCCGTTCGGCATCGCCGGCAACGATGTAGGGCGCCTTGTCGAAATCCTCGGCCGTGTCGACGATGCGGTTGCTCAGCAAAAAGCTGTTGATGGCCTGCAGCGGGATGCTCGGAATCGCGTCGGCCACCGGCGAGCTGCGAATGCGCGGTGACAGCTTGATGGTGCCCCGCGAAGCGCCGCGATTGAGGGTCAGGCGCGGTTGACCGTTGACGTAGACCAGCGACAGGGTGTCGCCGGGATAAATCAGGTTGGGGTTCTCGATCTGTGGGTTGGCTTGCCAGAGTTCGGGCCATTTCCACGGTTCACGCAAGTATTTGCCGGAGATGTCCCACAGCGTGTCCCCCGTCACCACTGTGTATTGCTGGGGAAAACCTTCCCGAAGTTGCACTTGCCCGTGCGCGATACCGGCCGAGGCCAGAAGCAGCAGGGCGAGTAGTGATTTCCTCATGCGGTGAATCCCTTTATTATGTGCGTTCGCGTAAAACGCCAGAGCCCCCGTGGCTCGCTCCGTGATTGAGGAGCAACGTTTTACAACGGTAGCCTGCATCCCAAGACACGCCAGGCCAGCCACCCGACTTTACTTCACACGTGCATTTATCAAGCTTATGGCCATTTTGAACATTCTCGAATTTCCGGACCCGCGCCTGCGCACTATCGCCAAACCGGTGGCCGTAGTGGACGACGAAGTGCGTCAGTTGGTCGATGACATGTTTGAAACAATGTATGAGGCGCCAGGCATCGGCCTCGCCGCGACCCAGGTCAACGTGCACAAACGTATCGTCGTGATGGACCTTTCCGAAGACCGCAGCGAGCCCCGGGTGTTCATCAATCCCGAGTTCGAAACCCTGACCGACGAGATGGACCAATACCAGGAAGGCTGCCTCTCGGTGCCCGGCTTCTACGAAAACGTCGACCGCCCGCAGAAGGTCAAGATCAAAGCCCTGGACCGTGACGGCCAGCCTTACGAGCTGATCGCCGAAGGGTTGCTGGCGGTGTGCATCCAGCATGAGTGCGACCACCTCAACGGCAAGCTGTTCGTGGACTACCTGTCTACCCTCAAGCGTGACCGGATCAAGAAAAAACTGGAAAAACTTCATCGCCAGAATGCTTGACGCCCCCTTCAAAGGCTTGCCGCGGCAAGCCTTTTTCTTTTGCGACTGCTTTGTAAATGAGAGCTTCCCATGACTGAGCCACTGCGCATCGTCTTTGCCGGCACTCCCGAGTTCGCCGCCGAACACCTCAAGGCCCTGCTGGCCAGCCCCCATGAAATCATCGCGGTCTACACCCAGCCGGATCGGCCGGCCGGTCGTGGGCAAAAACTGATGCCCAGCCCGGTCAAGCAACTGGCCCTGGAGAACGGTCTGCAGGTCTTGCAGCCGCCGACCCTGCGCGACGCTCAGGCCCAGGCCGAATTGGCCGCGCTCAAACCCGACTTGATGGTGGTGGTCGCCTACGGCCTGATCCTGCCCCAAGTGGTGCTGGACATTCCGCGCCTGGGTTGCATCAACAGCCACGCCTCGCTGCTGCCGCGCTGGCGCGGTGCGGCGCCGATCCAGCGCGCCGTGCAAGCCGGTGATTCCGAGAGCGGCGTCACCGTGATGCGCATGGAAGCCGGTCTGGACACCGGGCCGATGCTGCTCAAGGTCGGCACGCCCATCAGCGCCGAAGACACCGGCGGCAGCCTGCACGACCGCCTCGCACTGATCGGCCCGCCCGCCGTGGTCCAGGCCATCGCCGGCCTCGCCGCCGGCACGCTGGAAGGCGAAGTGCAGGATGACAGCCTCGCCACCTACGCCCACAAACTGAACAAGGACGAGGCGCGCATCGACTGGAGCCGCCCGGCCGTCGAACTGGAGCGCCTGGTGCGTGCCTTCAACCCGTGGCCGATCTGCCACAGCACCTTGAGCGGCGAGGCCCTGAAAGTGCTGGCTGCAAGCCACGCCGAGGGGCAGGGCGCGCCGGGTGAAATCCTTGGTGCCAGCAAGGACGGCCTCGTTGTCGCCTGTGGCGAGCAGGCCCTGTGTCTGACACGTCTGCAATTACCCGGTGGCAAGGCGCTGAACTTCAGCGATTTGTACAACAGCCGTCGTGAGAAATTTGCCGTCGGCACGGTGCTGGGCCAAGCGGCGGACGCTTCATGAACCCGCGTCTGGCCGCCGCCAAGGCGCTTGCTGCGGTCCTGAGCGGAAAAGCCTCACTCAACAGTTCCCTGCCGACCCAACTGGACAAGGTTGAAGACCGTGATCGCGGTTTCACCCAGGACCTGGCATTCGGCACCGCCCGTTGGCAGCCACGGCTGTCGGCCCTGGCGGCGAAGCTGCTGCAGAAACCGTTCAAGGCCGCCGATGCCGACGTCGAAGCGCTGCTGCTGGTGGGGCTCTATCAATTGCTCTACACCCGCGTGCCTGCCCACGCCGCCATCGGTGAAACCGTGGGCTGCGCCGACAAACTGAAAAAGCCGTGGGCCAAGGCCCTGCTCAATGCCGTGCTGCGCCGCGCCCAACGGGAAAGCGAAACCCTGTTGGCCGAGCTGGAACACGACCCGGTGGTGCGCACTGCCCATCCGCGCTGGTTGCAAAAATCCCTGAAAGCCTTCTGGCCCGAGCAGTGGGAGGCCATCTGCGCGGCCAACAATGCCCATCCGCCGATGATCCTGCGGGTCAACCGTCGCCACCATACGCGCGATGCCTACCTGGCGTTACTGGGCGAGGCTGGTATCCCGGCCATCCCGTGCCAGTACAGCCGCGACGGCATCGTGCTGGAAACCCCCGGCGATGTACGCGCGCTGCCGGGCTTTGCCGACGGTTGGATCAGCGTCCAGGACGAAGCCGCGCAACTGGCTGCCGACCTGCTGGAGCTGGCGCCCGGCCAACGCGTGCTGGATGCCTGCTGCGCACCGGGTGGCAAGACCTGCCACATTCTCGAGGCCGAGCCGAAGCTGGCCGGCGTGGTGGCGGTGGACCTGGAAGCCAAGCGCCTGGTGCGCGTGAAGGAAAACCTCGAACGCCTTGGCCTGGACGCCGAACTGATCGCCGCCGATGGCCGCGACACCGCCAGCTGGTGGGATGGCAAGCCATTTCAACGCATCCTGCTGGACGCACCGTGTTCGGCCACCGGCGTGATCCGCCGTCATCCCGACATCAAGCTCACCCGCCAGCCGGACGATATCGCCGCATTGGCGGTGTTGCAGGGGCAATTGCTCGATGCGTTGTGGATAACCCTGGAAGTCGGCGGCATGCTGCTGTATGCCACGTGTTCAACGTTGCCGACCGAGAACACCGAAGTGATCGAAGCATTCCTCGCCCGTACCCCCGGTGCCCGGGAGCTGGACATTGCCAGCCAGGCCGGGGTGAAGCAGCCCCATGGTCGGCAGTTGCTGGCCCAAGAGGGCGGCCACGACGGGTTCTACTACGCCAAACTGATCAAGATCGCCGCCGCACGCGGTTAAAACCGATTCGATAGGAGTGACCGGATGAAAATCATCATCCTCGGCGCAGGGCAGGTCGGCGGTTCGCTGGCTGAACATCTGGCCAGTGAAGCCAACGACATCACCGTGGTCGACACCGACGGTGACCGCCTGCGCGATCTCGGTGACCGCCTCGACATCCGTACCGTACAGGGCCGTGGCTCATTGCCTACGGTGTTGCGTCAGGCCGGTGCCGACGATGCCGACATGCTGGTGGCTGTCACCAACAGCGATGAAACCAACATGGTGGCCTGCCAGGTCGCTCACACGCTGTTCCACACCCCGACCAAGATCGCCCGGGTGCGCGAGGCGGCCTACCTGACCCGCGCCGACCTGTTCGACAACGAAGCGATCCCGGTGGATGTACTGATCAGCCCCGAGCAAGTGGTGACCAACTACATCAAGCGCCTGATCGAACACCCGGGCGCTTTGCAGGTGATCGACTTTGCCGGAAGCAAGGCGCAATTGGTCGCGGTCAAGGCCTACTACGGCGGACCGCTGGTGGGCCAGCAACTGCGCCAGCTGCGCGAGCACATGCCGAATGTGGAGACGCGGGTCGCGGCGATTTTCCGACGTGACCGGCCGATCCTGCCCCAGGGCGATACCGTGATCGAAGCGGACGACGAGGTTTTTTTCATCGCCGCCAAGGCCAATATTCGCGCGGTGATGAGCGAAATGCGCCGTCTCGACGAAAACAACAAGCGCATCGTGATTGCCGGCGGCGGGCAGATCGGCGAGCGTCTGGCCGAAGCCATCGAAAGCCGCTATCAGGTCAAGATCATCGAGATGAACCCGGCGCGCTGCCGTTACCTCTCGGATAACCTCGACAGCACCGTGGTGTTGCAGGGCAGCGCCTCGGACCGTGACTTGCTCCTGGAAGAAAACATCGCCGACGCCGACATCTTCCTGGCCCTGACCAACGACGACGAAGCCAACATCATGTCCTCGCTGCTGGCCAAGCGCCTGGGGGCGAAGAAGGTGATGACCATCATCAACAACCCGGCCTACGTCGACCTGATCCAGGGTGGCGAGATCGACATCGCCATCAGCCCGCAACTGGCAACCATCGGCACCTTGCTGGCCCACGTGCGGCGCGGCGACATCGTCAGCGTGCACTCCCTGCGCCGTGGCGCGGCCGAAGCCATCGAGGCGATTGCCCATGGCGATGCCAAGTCCAGCAAAGTCATCGGCAAGGCCATCCGCGACCTCGGCCTGCCGCCAGGCACCACCATCGGCGCGATCATCCGCGACGAACAAGTGCTCATCGCCCATGACGACACCATGATCCAGACCGGCGACCATGTGATCCTGTTCCTGGTGGATAAAAAGCACATTCGCGATGTGGAGAAGCTGTTCCATGTGGGGTTGAGTTTCTTCTGATCCAGAATTTTGCGGTGATGGACCGGGCCTCATCGCGAGCAGGCTCGCTCCCACAGAGGATCTCCATTGCTCACAAATATCGTGGGCAACCCCAACCCCTGTGGGAGCGAGCCTGCTCGCGATAGCTATCTAGCAGCCAACGGATCAACCCCTGACACAACCGATAAGGACGCCGCCATGCTCGACTCCCTGGAAAAAATGCTCGCCAAAGGTGTGGATAACTCATTGCTGCGATTCGGCCTGGGCAAGGGCTACCTGGACCTCGGCGAATTCGCCCGGGCCGCCGAACACTTCCAACGCTGCGTCGAACTCGACCCAAAATACTCAGCCGCCTGGAAACTGCTGGGCAAGGCCCACCAAGGCCAAGGCGACCTACCGGCAGCCCGCCAAGCCTGGGAACAAGGCCTCGAAGCCGCCCGAGCCCACGGCGACAAACAAGCCGAAAAAGAAATGACCGTGTTCCTCAAAAAACTGGACCGCCACCCCTGACTTCACACAAAACTGCTTTTGTGGCGAGGGAGCTTGCTCCCGCTTGAGTGCGAAGCACTCACAAAAAAGCCCTCCCAATCCACTGCCGATCCGCTAAAAGCTCAGCCGGCGCAAAATCTGTGGGAGCAAAGCTTGCTCGCGATAGCGATAGACCAGCCAAACCAGATGTCGACTGACCTGCCCCAATCGCGAGCAAGCTTTGCTCCCACAGGTTTGCGGCTTAACTGATCGTCATTGGCCAAGACCAACCCTTCGCTACCGGCGGCTCTCGTTGCGAAGTGGTTGCCGAAGCTTGCGGCATCCATTTGTCCTCCTACTGACTCTTTCAATCCCACCTTCAAGGACCGAACCCGTGATTGCATCCCCCACCAAACTGCTCTTCCTACCCGGTGCCTCTGGTAACACCCAGTTCTGGCACCCGGTTGCCGAGCGCCTGGCCTACCCGGCGCAGCAGGTCCATATCGGCTGGCCTGGCTTTGGAGACACGCCGCCCATGCCTGGCATAACCGGCATGGAAGATCTGGCGACGTGCGTGCTGGCCGAGATCGACCGGCCGACAGCGCTGGTGGCGCAGTCCATGGGCGGTATCGTTGCTGTGCTTGCAGCGCTTGAACGCCCTGAGTTGATCACGCACCTGACGCTGACCGTCACCTCTGGCGGGATGAATATGTCTGATCTGGACGCGCAGGACTGGCGCCCGGATTTTGCTGCCGCCAACCCGACACTGCCGAGGTGGTTTCTCGACGATCGCACCGACCTCACGCTCCGGTTGGCCGAGTTGCGTATGCCGGTCCTGCTCCTCTGGGGAGATGCTGACCCGATCAGCCCCGTTCGCGTCGGCCAGTGCCTTGCTGAACTGTTACCCCGTGCGCAGCTACACGTTTTCCCTGGCGCCGATCACAGTCTGGGCTGTACGCATGCAGATGAGGTGGCAAAGTTGATCGAGAGACATCTGGCCTGCGGGTGAGCGGGGGACTTGTTGCTACTGGGTCAGGGGAAAAGGAAGCAGGGGCATTTATGAAAATAAATCTGTCCCGTTTCTTCACGTTTCTTCACCCCTGACACCGCTCTCAAGTCTTGAAGGCTCGCCCCCCGTGGCGAGGGAGCTTGCTCCCGCTTGAGTGCAAAGCACTCACAGAAAAGCCCATCGCGTTCTCAATACCAGTCCGCCAAACAGCCAACACGCAACTTCAGCCAGCCTAGCGTTATCTTGCGCAGTTGCCGGAGACCGGTTGCATCGATAGCAGAAGGTCGCCCAAGAACCTCCCTTCGTCTCGTAAATTGGCAACCTGACTGACCCGTGCCTATAGTCTTTGGCGCTAGACAGCTACCGGAGGCATGGACATGAGCCAGAGCATTTCGCCCGCCGCTTCAACTGCGCAAAAAACAGGCATGGTCGCCACGACCTTATGGGGCTCGGACAAAATCGCAGGTATCACGGTCGATCCGGACGGTGCTATCTGGCTTGGCGCTTATAGTCGCCTGGGGCTGGGAGGCGAAGAGGATTCAGGTTTCACCGGCAGCCTGGTCCGGTTCAATGCCAACGGTAGCCTGGACCGCAACTTCAGTGGCGACGGTAAATCGCTCCTCCCTGTGGCGCTCGATATCGAGGACGGCGGTAATGCCGCCGTGCAGCCGGGAGGGAGCTACCTGGTGGCGCGCTACGTGAAAGTAGGCGACGCCTGGGTGTCGGGCATCACTCGTAACTTGGCCGACGGCAGCCTCGATACGAGTTTCGGGAACGGCGGCACCGTGACAGTGCCTTTCTATTGGAATGAAGATCTAGGCCAGCAAGCGTCGTTCTCCGTGCAACGCGACGGCAGCTTCTTCGCAAGCGCTGGGTATCCGTCCGGGGAGATCTATATCGCCCGCTTCGACGCGACGGGGGCCTTGATTTCGTCTTTTGGAGAGGCCGGGGTCCTGCACCTACCTGCGTCCATCGGCATTCACCCCAGCGGCACGCTCGACGTTTCGCTGCAGGGAGACGGGAAGGTATTGGTCACGGGGCAAGACACCCTGACCCGCCTCAACCCGGACGGTACGCTGGATAGCAGCTTTGCGAACGGCGGCAGCCTGGCCCTGGATGTTCACGCAGACGCCCTGGTCATCCAGGATGACGGCAAAATCCTGCTGGCAGGCGCCTCGGGCGGCGTGGCGACCGTCATCCGACTCAATGCCGACGGCTCACTCGACAGCGATTTCGGTGAACAAGGTCGGGTAAGTTGGGGCTCGGAAAGCGCTCCGTTCGCAGTCGCCGACATGATCGTGCTGGCCGACGGCAGGCTATTGATTGGTGGAAGCCAAGGTACGAGCGCGGACGGCTATCTGGCCGCCTTGGTCCAGTTGAACCCCGACGGTCGCCTGGACCACAGCTTTGGCAATCCAGACGACGGCTATTACCACCTTGACGGTGGCCACAACGATGACTTCTTGTTCGGGACCGCCTCGTTCGACGATGCGATCCTTGGCGGGGCCGGTAACGATCTGCTCGATGGCCAGCAAGGTCGCGACCTGCTGACGGGCGGTGCCGGGGCCGACACCTTCCGTTACCAGTCAGTCACCGACAGCTACCGAACCGCAACCGCGGCCCATAGCGACCGAATCACCGACTTCAACCCCGGCAGCGATACCCTCGACCTCTCCTCCCTGGGCTTCCTCGGGCTGGGTAATGGCCATGACGGAACGCTGGCGATACGCGTCAATGAAAGCGGGACGCGGACCTACCTCAAGAGTTTCGAGGCCAACGCCGATGGGGAACGCTTCGAAGTGGTCTTCGACGGTAACTTGGGCCAAACGCTGAATGAAACCAACCTCCTGTTTCAGCAAGCCAGGTTGATGGGCACCGAAGGGGATGATCGTTTACAAGGTAACGCTCGAAGCGAAATCATCGAAGGCTTAGCGGGCGATGATCGCCTTTATGGCGCGTTAGGGAATGATGTGTTGGTTGGCGGAGAGGGTCGAGACCTATTGGTGGGTGGCGGTAACAACGATGTGTTCCGCTTCGACGGATTGAGCGACAGCTACCGTACCGCCACCGAAAACCATACTGATCGCCTGATGGACTATACCGCGGGTGAAGACACGATCGACTTGTCCGCCTTGGGCTTTACCCGACTGGGGAATGGTTACGACGGCACGTTGGACGTGATTTTCAATGAAGCCAAGAACCTGACTTACTTGAAGAGCTACGAAGCCGATGCAGTTGGGGCTCGATTTGAGTTGAGCTTGGTGGGGGACCATTCCGGTTACCGCGACTTGAACATCATCTTCGCCGAGCCCTTGGAAGAGGAGGCTATTCAATTGATTGGAGTGGCTAACGACTTCTGGGTTTAAAACGCACTCCCTGCTGTGCTTCGGCCTGGATAAGGGCTACCTGGACCTCGGCGGCGTGAAACCACGCAAAACAGCGTTCTATGGCGAGGGAGCTTGCTCCCGCTTGAGTGCGAAGCACTCATAAAAAAGCCGACCACGTCTTCAATAACAGCCCGCCAAACAGCCAACACACAAAACCCTGTGGCGAGGGGATTTATCCCCGCTGGGCTGCGAAGCAGACCCAAAAAAGCCAACGGAATCAGTCTGACACACTGCGACTCCTGCGCATGACCAACACACCCTGCCGGCAAGGCGAAATGATTTGAATCCAATCCGCTCCTTGTAGAGAATCGCCACCTTTACCCCAAAAGGATGCGGGCGATGAAGTTCGAAGGGACTTTCCAATACATGGGCAATCACGGGATCGTCTTCAACGTCTCGCAGATCACCCTCACCGACAGCGAACGTGGGCGCTTGCGCGAGCTGCATTTTGGCGAAGCGAAAAGCGCCCACTATGAGGTCAACAGCAAGGTCGTCGAGGTGTACGACAAGATGCTGGCCAAAAACCTGCCGTGCGTGATGATGATCGGTATCTCCAAGCCGCTGACCCGGCAACAGGGCGATGCCCTCAATACCCAGCGCACCACGATCGCCAACCTTGCAGCTACGGCCTTCACTGCCGCCGCCAAGGCTGTGGCCCCCTCTTACGTGGCGGCATCTGTAGGGGCCGGTGTGCGCACGTATGCCAATGAAATCCTGCCCACCTACCATGCGGGCGACGTACTGGTCAGCATAGAAGCGCAGGTCAACGGCGGCATCGGTCCGCAACGCACTCTCTCGACATTGATCATCAAGGCCTGACCGGAGACGTACATGTCCGTAATTACTCAACTGGTCATTGCCTTGGTGGTGTCCTTTCTGCTCGATCGATTCCTCAAACCCTATCTGCTACGCAAGTGGCTAGGCGTGGTGTTGGTGGCGGCGGGTGTGGTTGGCTGCGTTTTGGCCGGTCAGACCCGCTTGTTGGGGTTTGATCTGGGGTTGCTGTCGGTTTTTGCCGTGGCGATAGGGATGGGGTTGTTCATGAAGCGGCGGCGGTTTGAGGAGGTTGGCTGAATGGTAAAGGGGAGAGTTCTTCTGAAAATGTATTCTTCGCCTTTCGCTCTTTTTATGCACCCGTCGCGATGAGGAGCCGTTGATGCAATTTCGAGGTTTTACGTTTGGCCACATTTGATGTCTAGGCGCCCGCTGTGGCCGATTCTCGACTGTCGTCACCGGCAGAGAGCGGCCAGAAGCAGCCAGAAGCAGCCTCCCAGAAAGCTAATGCTGATCGGTCACTCGTCAAACAAGGTCCAGCCATGGCAAATGCCGACAAAGTCTTTTGCCGTAAAAAATAACGTCAGTTCCTCTGGGTCAAATTCTTTGTAGGGCCAGTGCCCAGGAACTGGGCCTCTCGTTATTACGTATTCCAAGCGGTATTTTTGAACAGTTCCAAAGCTGAAGGAGCGTGAGTTCAACTCAAACCTATCACCTCTGTTGAGCGCCCATAGCTTTTCAACAAGACAATCATCAAGCACCACCTCTCCAGCTATCTCAATGAGATGCTGTGAATGAAGTTTCTTTTGAAGCCTAACGCTTCTGGCCATACATCAACCTACCTATGAACAGTCCGGGCATCGGCATAATAATACTGGAACATGGTGATGACCGCTTTGGGTAGAAAAAGCTGGTATTTCGAATGTCGCTTGATTTGGCGGGATTTCACTGTAAAAAGGCTGCGGACTTTCAACGAACCACCTGCTTCAAAAAGGTCACAGGAATGAGATCGGTAGAAAACAATCCCCCACAGTTCACTCATATTCCGCTGGCAGCCATCGGCGTTGGGCTGGGCCTTGCCGTTGCCGTCTACACAACCGGAAAAGGCCCCTTCTTCCTGGATAACTTTGCATACTCTTGGTTACCGCAAGCGGTAGTGCTTTGCATAGCGCTGCTGTGCAAAGCGTCACGAGAATCGCTAGGGGGAATGGCTACCGCTATGGGGCTGTACTTGTTCCTTTTCGACCTATGGGTCACAGACTCCATGGGTTGGCTTTTCTACTTATCCAGCTTTCCCGGCATCCTCATCGGGGCATTGCTTGGCGTTGTTTTCAGCCCCTCGCGGAAGGTATTCAAGGCGCTGGTAGCATTTGCGTGGGTGGTTTTCGGTATAGTGGGAAATTTGGCGGTTCTCGCTATTACGGTCATATGAGACTCCTCGCTGTGATGGGCAATATGATATGTACTAACAGGCGGCTTGCAGTCATGAGCAACTGATAGCAAACCAAGTGCTAGAAGTGAGTCAGTTTTTTATGAGCGAAGGTTGGCGCAACGACGATTACCTCATCGTCCTCACACAGGATGAAAGCCTACCGATTTGACCATTACCTACCGGGTAAACGTTACTGGGCCTAACGAGTTGGGACGACTTTATCGTCATCAACTCTTGCGGAGTAATGTTTACGGTGCCAACGCTGCCGCTCGATGCGTCCTGTGTTGCGCCGTTTGCGCTGCCCCAGCAGATGTCGCTAGAGCCTGGACTGAAAAGTGGACAGAATTATTTGCTGGAAATAAATTTGTCCCTTTTCTGCATGCCCTCTTTTTGCATTAGCGCACGATCAGCTTATGGCATCATCGGAACTGATGACCTACATGGCTTAAGACTAACCGAAGGAACGACTATGCTTCGCATCTCGCTTATGGCAGCAACCACCTTATTTATCAGCGCCTGTGCAGGCATCGCTCATGACACTCCCGAAGCTCAGCAGCAGATCAAGCAGGATTTGCATCTGGCCACTATCATAGACTCCTCAAGAATGAACTGGTGCGTTCATCCCTACGGCAGCGCTCCGGGGTGTAAGCCGGAGAAGGGCGTTGGCATTGTTACCCCGGACGGATTATTGATGGCCCATTTCGTCAGTGGTAAGTATGTGCTAGCACGCGTTCTCAAATCCGAGGACGTGATCTGTTCAGCGGTACCTGGCGGAGCATCTGCAAACGGGTATTTTTTCGCGTTCGCAAACAGCGTGGCTTATATGCTAGGCCCTCTGAAGTCTGATCGAGATGAAATCAATACGCGCTTCAAAGCCAACATGTTTTACTCTCTTCACAGTAGGGGGCAGCACAGCTACAGCGGATCAGAAGTGAATTTCCAGCGTCCGACCGGCGAGAAAATCAAACAGATAACTTTCATTCCAGTAGGCCTATCTAGCGTAACTAGGACAGAGATGATTGATGTACTGGAAATACACAATCCCTGCGCTGGTGACATTTAGAAGGCCATCGTTCAGCTCTACAGGGAGAGCGTTGACGAGTGCCCCAAGCTTTGAATGCTAGGCTTGGTCTCTGAGATATCTTGTGGCGTATTGCTGCTTTGGGTGTCTAAGCGCCATGGTTGCTTCTGGCCGAGATATAGCGCCAACCCCCGTTGGGGTTTTCCCACGTTTCGTTAGCGAGCCTCCAAGCCCTTGTGTATGCGCATTGTAGTGCTGGCCCTGGTCCTCACGCTGTTCGGCTGCGCTACCGCGTCGGACCCGGCGAGGGGCGAGGGTGGCGATTGGCGGTCCTTCTATGTAGTGAATCATGGCCTGCATACCGGGTTGGTCATTGCGCGCCCCGATCTACTTCAGGTGCTTCCCGCATTGGCCGAAGCGTTCAGCGACGGCGACTTCGTTGAGTTCGGTTGGGGGGACGAGGATTTTTACCGAGCCCCACAGGCCACCTTGAGCCTCGCCTTGCGAGCCTTGTTCGGGTCGACGGCAGCCGTGCTGCATGCGGTCAAGATTGACGGGGACCCCAGGCGGCGCTTCGCCGCGAGCGAGGTCATCGAGGTGCGGGTGACGGAGGACGGCTACCAACGATTGCTCGCGTTCGTGGCCAGGACCTTCACCCACTCAGCGACGGGCACCTTGGTGGTGCTCGGGCCTGGTCTGTATGGAGAGAGCCGGTTCTACCAGGCCGAGGGTCGCTATTCGCTGTTTTATACCTGCAATACCTGGGTCGCAGAGGCGCTGGCCGCGAGCAACTGCCAAATGTCGCCTACTGCAGTGATTACGGCGGGGAGCGTTATGTCGCAGTTACGCCGGGCGACAGCGGTCGGTGCATCCTGCGTTGACTGAAAAGGGGACGACTGAAAAAGGGAGACTGACAAGGGGAAAGAGAGATTTTCTGAAAATGAATCCCTTTGTCCAAGGAGAATCGTGATGTGGCCTAGTCAGTCGACACTTCCAATGTTCGCGAGAAAAATCCTGGTGTCCCGATTAGACCGCAGACAGACTACGCTGCATGCCGATGGCGCAGTCGCCACAAGTTGTTCCATCTTCGCTCGTGCTGATTTTTTCGTTCGCCACATGAACCTGAAAAACTCCGGCAGATTAGCCAGTCGTTCGGGGCAGTTCTCCGGCAAGTCAGGCCGAGATCGACCGTGCTTAAGCAGCGTTCTGAGCAGGACGCGCCAGAATCTAAGCGTCGCCGATCGATCAATCCATATCAAAAGATCTGCGCGGCTCAATCGGTTGTCCCAAGTGGCTGAATGGCCTCCTTCGAATATCCAGCGATCACGGGCCTCGACCTCGCGACAGAGGCGCGTTTTTTCGTCACGGGTTCGTTCGACCCATCCTGGCAGCCAGTGAATAGTGTCGATATGAACGACAGGCAAGCCCGTATGCTCGCCAAGCTTACGTGCCAAGGTGCTCTTTCCAGACCCAGGCTGACCAACAATCATCACCCGTTGCATCGAAGCTCCTTTTCGCTATGCATGCTGATTTTGGGGGCGCGATTTTACGTCGATGCGCGTCTCCGTCAACTGCAAGGTGGGTTTACGTCCTTGGCGCTACTTCGGAAAGAGACCACGATTTTGCGTTCACCTGTAACCGGACCGTCTCATCATCGTGGGCTGTCGCCGTTTCAGTGAGTGGCTAGGGAGCTGTTGTCCCGAATCTGGTTGATACACCACCGAATCCATTATCATCAGCCCGCGATTCGGTAGCCCCAAGCCCCGGAAAGGTCAGGGCACCCAATGGAAATCAGGGAGAGATGGATGTACCTCAATCAAAAGTCCGGCCGCTGTATCTTGTTGGCCGGTGCGCTGGTAATTAGCGGTTGCACTTCTTTTTTGCAGGGCAAGCAGTATGTCGTTCCCGGCCCCAATGAACCCTCCGCAACGGTTCGCCTCAAGGCTGGAAATGGTGCGAGACTGGATGCCATGACCTTCAGCGATAATGGATGCTATGCGGGTTACACAATCCTGCCCTCTAACGGCGACTACATCGAATCCCGGGTTGCCGTGAACAAGGAGCTGATCCTGACCTATGGGCAGGTCGCAGGAAGCAGCGTGTGTCAAATACCGTTCTCCTTCACGCCACAGAACGGCGCCACCTACACCTTGATCCAAGGCTCCTGGAGCAAGCCCAAGGTGGGCATTCTCCCAATCTTCAACCGCGACGAATACTTCTGCGGGGTAGGCGTGATCAAGAAAGTCGGCGATCAGGAGAGCGTCGAACCCATTCAACAGCTGCAAATCAAGACTGGGTTCGCATGCCTGAGGTTCGTTAAATAAAGGCACTGCACGGCATCCGTTGCGCGTCGGTTGAATCTTTTCGGACGGATACTGAAGAATGGCTTTGGCCTCGTTTTCAAATCTGCTCAACAACGCGGCACCGTCCGTAATACCAATAATTTCATTGATCATGGCGATTTTTTGGGGCGTGTGATCGAGCTGAAAATCTGAGTTGTTGCGGGAACTGGGGACAGATCACGATTTTGCGCTCACCTGTAATCGGACCGTCTCATAATCGTGGTCTGTCCCGTTTCCTTCCCCGTTTCCGCGCGTTTGCCCATGTCCCGTTTCCGCAGGCGGAAAAGGAAATGACCGAGTTTCTCAAGAAACTGGACCGTCACCCCTGATACCCCCCGGCGACTCGATCTACCGTGACGAGGGCGCTTGCCCCCGCTTGAGTGCGCAGCACTCATAGAAAACATCAGAAATAAATCCGCTTCTATTGAATGATAGCAATACATAGCAAAAACTAGGTATTTCAGCTAGCTTTAGCTATCTTTCTATAGATTTTGCTATTTCGTGAGGTCGACATGGATCCCTACCGTAATCCGTTTGCGCCCGGGGCGGGCAGCAGGCCCCCTGAACTGGCGGGGCGCGACCTGATTCTTGAGGCGGCAAGAATTGCCTGTGGGCGAGCCGTCAATGGGCGAAGTGCTCGTTCCATCATGCTCCTTGGCTTAAGAGGCACGGGTAAGACGGTCCTGTTGAATGAGATAGGAAAAATTGCAAAGGAGGAAGGTCTTTTCGTCTCCAAAGTGGAGGCGCCAGAACGTGAAAGCCTTGCACGTCTTCTTTATCCTGAAATGCGAAAGGTCATGCGCGCGCTTTCCAGCGTTGAGGTCGCCAAGCAAATTGCTAATCGTGGGCTAAAAGGACTTCGCAGCTTTGCATCAATCTTCAAGATTGATATTGGCGGTATTGAGATTGGTGTTGAGCCTGAGCCTGGACTCGCGGATAGCGGAAATCTTCAATACGACCTTCCAGATCTTTTTACTGTAATAGGTGAAGCCGCACAGGCCGCCGGTAAAGGCTGGATTCTTCTCATTGATGAAGTCCAATACCTCACCGAAGCAGATCTATCGGCACTGATTGTCTCTATCCATCGCATGTCGCAAGAAGGGCTTCCGGTGCTGCTGGTCGGTGCAGGTCTTCCGCAAGTTGCTCGGTTGGCGGGTGAGGCGAAGTCATATGCCGAGCGGCTTTTCCTTTACCCGGAGGTGGGGGCGCTTGATCAACCGTCTGCGGCTCAAGCCGTTCAAAAGCCGATCCTAGAGGAGCAAGCCTCTATCGACACTGCAGCTCTGGACAGCATTGTTGATCGGACGCAGGGCTATCCTTTCTTTCTTCAAGAGTGGGCATCCACGGCATGGAACAACGCCGAGGGACCTGAAATTACCGCTGACGATGTCGAGCATTCTTATTCGGAGACATTGGCCTCTCTCGATGCGGGCTTCTTCAGGGTCCGTATCGATCGGCTTACACCTTCGGAGGTTCAGTTTGTAAAAGCCATGTCCACCCTTGGCGATGGCCCCTATGCCATCGCTGATGTTGCGAAGGTTATGGGGCGTCCTCAATCATCGCTTGGTCCGACTCGGGCCAACATCATTTCCAAGGGAATGATCTACAGCACAGATCACGGATATCTGAATTTTACAGTTCCTCTTTTCGCAGAATTCATGCGTCGCCAGGAATGAGGGCCTGCAATGTGTGGCGAGGGGAATATCTCCTCGCCACACAGCTTGATGGTGTTGCGGTTAACGTGGGTCGACGTTATCCAACACCCGATTCGCCAACAACGAACTCAGCTCAATTAACTGCTGAATCCCCTGCGCCACATGGCGCCTCGATCCATCCAGATCAAACGCCAGATCACTCACCATGGCATCAGCCGAAGCCAGGGTTTCGCTGAGGTTGGCAAGCAAGCATTCGTTATCGAGACCTTTCACGACGGTGTATAGCTGCCCCGGTTTTGGGTCGTCTTGAGATTTTTCCGGCTTCGGTAGCAAGTAGTGATCAAGCACGCGTTTGGTGGTTTCGTCTTGCTGCTTGGCTTTCGATTTTGCGGATGTAGAAGTGGAATCTGCCTCTGGCGGATTCGGGGTTATTTTGAACATAGGTGTGGGCCTCATATTAGGCCGCACCATCTCGCTACTAAACGAAAGGGTGGCGGCTGTGCGCAAGTTAGTAGACCGGTAACCCACACCAAACCCGGCGCGCCCGAGGGCGCCATGCGCACAGCCACCATCGAGAACAGGCAAATGCCTGACTGATGAGACTTGTACAACCGAAGTGGGACCCGGGCTACTAAACCCGACCACTGATGGGCAGTGGCAGGAAGACAATAGAACCCCGGGACAAGGCGCACAAGCGGGCGGATTCTGGCGTAGTTGTAGGCAAAGGCGCAAGGATGCGTGGCTTGGTGAACGTGTGTAGGCAGGTTCTGTAGGAGCGGGGTTTGCCGGCGATGCGGGTGACTTGTTTTGGTCTGGAACCGCGTCGATTTCATCGCGAGCAGGCTCGCTCCCACAGGGGGCTGCGTTGGGCTGGATATTCGGTTCGACACAAACCACCTGTGGCGAGGGAGCTTGCTCCCGCTGGCCTGCGCAGCGGGCCCCTGCATTTCTTCAGGTCAACCGTATTGTGCGGTTTTGCGACTGCTGCGCAGCCGAGCGGGAGCAAGCGCCCTCGCCATGGGGGTGTCTGGGCAGGCGTCATCGCGAGCAAGCTCGCTCCCACAGGGGATCGGAGTGTTGCAGATACTGTATTCCCGCGGGGGCCTCGCCTTGGCCTTATTTACGCTTGAGCATCTCCGGCAACTGCGCCACCAGTTTCTGGTTGTTCAACGGCGCACGAATAAACCCGCGTTGAGTACCATCCGGCCCGATGACCGCGAGGTTGCCGCTGTGATCGACCGTGTAGTTGGGTTTGCTGGTGTCCGCCGGGATGAATGGAATGCTCACCGCGTTGGCCAGCTTCTGCAGGTCTTCGATCGATGACGGGGTCAGGCCGATGAACTGCGGGTCGAAGTAGCCCAGGTACTGCTTGAGTTGCTTGGGGGTGTCGCGGTTCGGGTCGACGCTTACCAGCACGATCTGCAACTTATCCACAGCCTCCGGCGGCAGTTCGCTTTTGATCTGGCGCAGTTGGGCGAGGGTGGTCGGGCAGATGTCCGGGCAGAAGGTGTAGCCGAAGAACAGCAGGCTCCATTTGTCTTTCAATCCGTCCATCGTTACTGGCTGACCGTCCTGGTCGGTCATTTTCACGTCCGGCAGGTTGCGGCTTTGAGGCAGCAGGATGATGCCGGCGTCGATCAGCGCCGTGGGGTCGCCTTCGCCTTTGCCGGTCAGCACTTTATTGATGGTAAGGCCGAGGATCAGCGCGATCACGGCCACGAGAATGAAGACGGTTTTCTGGGTTCGAGTCATAGGCTCAACAGTAAGTAGTGATCTACAAGCAGGGCGATGAACAGCAGGAACAAGTACCAGATAGAGTACTTGAACGTGTTGATCGCCGCGTGCGGCCGACTGCCACGGTACAACACCACGGCCCATTGCAGAAACCGGGCGCCCAGCACGAGGGCGCAAACCAGATACAGCAAGCCGCTCATCTGGATCACAAAGGGCATCAGGCTCACCGCCAGCAGCGCCAGGGTGTACAGCAGGATATGGATTTTGGTGTAGTGCTCGCCATGGGTCACCGGCAGCATCGGGATATCGGCCTTGGCGTATTCCTCCTTGCGATGAATCGCCAGGGCCCAGAAATGCGGCGGGGTCCAGGCGAAGATGATCAGCACCAGCAGCAGCGGTTCGGCGCTGACATGACCGGTGGCGGCCACCCAGCCCAGCAACGGTGGTGCCGCGCCGGCCAGGCCGCCGATGACGATGTTCTGCGGCGTCGCCCGTTTGAGGAAGCCGGTGTAGATCACCGCATAACCGAGCAAGGAGGCCAGGGTCAGCCAGGCGGTCAGCGGGTTGGTGAACGCCAGCAACAGCGCTTGGCCGGCCACCGCCAGTGCGAGGGCGAAGGTCAGTGCGGCGGCCGGTGAGACTCGGCCTTCGGCCAGCGGGCGTTTATGGGTACGGGCCATCACCGCATCGATGCGCCGGTCCACCACATGGTTGACCGCCGCCGCGCCGCCGGCACACAGGGCGATGCCCAGGTTGCCGAACACCAGCACCGTCCACGGCACCCCGGCGCGGGTGGCGAGGAACATGCCCACCAGCGAGGTGATCAGCATCAGCACCACCACTTTGGGCTTGGTCAGCTCCAGATAATCGCGCCAGATCGCTTGGCTGTGGCGTTCACCGGTCAAGGTTGCCATGGCATCTCTCCTTTTATTGTTATGGGGCTGGGGCCGTGTTTATGCGGGTTGAAGCGCCAGCGCAGCGGGACTTGATGCTTGACCCGGACCAGACTGGTACGGGCGTGATAATTGACCAACACCAGGCTCAACAACAGCGCGGCGCCTCCGGCGTTGTGGGCCACGGCGACCGGCAGCGGCAGGTGGAATAGCACGTTGCTGATGCCCAGGCTGATCTGGGCCGCCAGGGCTATCAACACCAGCGCCGCCAGGCGTGTCATGCCGACGGTCTTCAATTGCCAAGCCAGCCCCAACAGCACCACCGTCACCAGCAACGCGCCGATACGGTGGGTCAAGTGAATGGCGGTGCGCGCATCGCTGTCGAGCTGGCCACCGAGGTAGTTGGGGCCGATGTGCTGGGTCAGATGAAAGCCGTTGGCAAAATCCGCCGGTGGCAGCCATTGCCCGTGGCAGGTCGGGAAATCGATGCAGGCTACGGCGGCGTAATTGGAGCTGACCCAACCGCCGAGGGCGATCTGGCCGATCACCAGCAGTAACCCGGCGGTGGCCCAATGTTGCAGACGCTTGGGCACGGTCAGCGCCGGCAACACACCAGACAATCTCAACGTAAGCAGAAACAGCAGGCTGAGGGTCGCGAACCCGCCCAGCAAATGCCCGGTCACCACTTGCGGCCACAGCTTGAGGGTCACGGTCCACATGCCGAACGCCGCCTGGGCAAAGACCACCGCCAGCAGAAACAGGGGCAGCTTCAAGGGCAGGCCTGGGTGACGCCGGTTCATCCAGGCCCGGGCAGCCAGCACGGTAATCATCAGCCCCAGCAGGCCGGCGAAGTAGCGATGGACCATCTCGTTCCAGCCCTTGTGGGCTTCCACCGGGGCGTCGGGAAAGTGCAGTTCGGCATGTGCCAGCTGGGCTTCGCTCTTGGGTACGCTGATGAAGCCGTAGCAACCGGGCCAGTCCGGGCAGCCGAGGCCGGCGTGGGTGAGCCGGGTGTAGGCGCCCAGCAGTACGACGATCAGTGCCAGCAACGTGGCAAACAGCGCGAGGCGAAATCCAGGTTTGGCCATGTCGTTGCCCTCATCCGATGTTCGACAGTTTCAACAGATGTCGCAGGTCGTTGAGCAGTGCCTTGCCCTTGACCCGGGCGTCATAGCGCAGCACCAGGTTGCTATGGGGATCGATGATCCACAGCTGCGCTTCGCCGTTGCCTTGGGCGCCTTTCTGGTAGGCCGGCAGGTCCAGAGGGTAGCGTTGCAGTTGGGGGTATTCGCGTTGCAACTGGGCGTCGTATTGCGCGTCCAGCGGCTGGGCGATAGCCAGGGCATGGCTGGCGCGAGAGGCGTCGCGACCCAGGCCGATCTGCACCTGACGGGCCAGGTAGACCAGTTGCCGGCAATCGGCCGAACATTCCTGCGGCGCCGTGACCAGGATCTGCCAGCGCTGCTCATCGGCCTGTACGCCGATCTCGGCGCGGGTCTGGCCGTTGCCGATCAGTTCGCCGTGGTAGCTGCGGCTTTCCGGGACCCAGAACTGGAATTTGTACATGCCGGTGGCCAGGATCATCGGGCCGATCACCCCGAGCACGATCAGCAGCAGTTGCAGGCGCCCCTTGCGACGGTTGCGCGCCGTAGGTGCCTCAGACGTGTTGGTTGGATTCATGGTGGTTCCCATGCTGTCTCCCTGCGTTATGCCATCCGAGATAAAGAAAGAGGCCGAACAGCGCCGCCGCCATGGCGAACCACTGCACGGCATAGCCGAGGTGTTTTTCCGGCCCCATGGCCACTACCGGCCAATCGGTCCGATAGGCGCCGGGGCCACTTTGCTGGCGTAATTGGTAGGCGAAACCGTTGCGGCCCAGTTCGGCCCAGAGCTTGTCCGGCTCGACCGCGGTCACCAGTCGCGGCCACGGGGCGTCGGCTGGGTCGGCGTGGAGCTGGAACGTGGTGCCCGGAGCAACGTAGACCCAGGCTTGAAGGTTCACCGCTTGTTCGGGGGTGCTGAAGGCCGGCGGAGTGCGCCGGTCAGGCCAGGGCAACCAGCCACGATTGACCAGCAGCCAGAGCCCGGTCGCCTGGTCTAGAAAGGGTTGTAGCAACTCCACGCCGACCTTGCCGTCGTGCTGGCGGTTATCCAGCAGGATGCTGTGTTCGGCGTCGAACTGGCCCCGCAGGCTGACCGGTCGAAAGGCCGGGTCCGCCGTGTGTTGCAGCTCCACGCTTGCCATCGGCTGCGCCACGCGGCGTTCGGCGTAACTGTCCATGAGCACGCGCTTTTGTTCGCCCCGGCTCAATTGCCAGAACCCCAGGCACACCATCACCGGCAACAGCACGGCTACCACCAGTGACGGCACGATGCCTGGCCGGAAGCCTTTCATGGCGCCGTTCCAAAGCTGTCGAACGAGATAGCTATACTCACGTGCATCGCGTCCCCCCGGAGTGTCCCTAATGCTAAAAGCAGCCATCGTCCTGATGCTGATTGCCACGATTGCGAGCCTGTTCAGCGGCCTGTTTTTTCTGGTCAAGGACGACAGCAGTTCCAATCGCCTGGTCATCGCCCTGGCGATTCGGGTCAGTCTGGCCGCCGCCACCGTCGGCTTGATTGCCTGGGGTTTTTTCAGCGGCCAGTTGGTGTCGCATGCTCCTTGGTAAAGAGCCGCCTTGGTAACGGCTGCCTCAGAGGATGTAGACGAAGAAGAACAAGCCGATCCACACCACATCGACGAAGTGCCAGTACCAGCTCGCGGCCTCGAAGCCGAACTGATGCTCGTTGTCGAAATGCCCGCGCATGATGCGCATCAGCATTACGAACAAAATGATTGTGCCGATGGTGACGTGAGCGCCGTGGAAACCGGTGAGCATGAAGAACGTTGCGCCATAGATTCCCGAGCCCAGCGTCAGGCCCAGCTCTTTATAGGCGTGGATGTATTCCTCGGCCTGGAAGCCCAGGAAGGCGCAACCTAGCAGCACGGTGATAGCCAGCCAGATTTTCAGCGCCCCGCGATGGCCTTTTTTCAGGGCATGGTGGGCGATGGTCACGGTGACGCTGGAACTGACCAGCAGGATGGTGTTGAGCAGTGGCAAGCCCCAAGGGCTGATCACATCCTTGGGCGGTGGGAAGAGCTTGGGGTCGGGGTTGTTCAGCAACGGCCAGACGTATTCGAAGTTCGGCCAAAGCATCTCCGACAGGCCCTTGCTGCCTTCACCGGCCAGGCCCGGCGCCGAGATCATGCGCACATAGAACAGCGCGCCGAAGAAGGCGATGAAAAACATCACTTCAGAGAAGATGAACCAGCTCATGCCCCAGCGAAACGAGCGGTCGAGCTGCGCACTGTAGAGCCCGGCGCGGCTTTCCTTGATGACCGCGCCGAACCAGCCGAACAGCATGTAGGCCAGCAACAGGCCGCCGACAAAAAAGATCAGCGGGCCGTTGGAGTCGGGCCGGTCAGCTTTCAGGTCGTTGAACCAGGTCGCCAGGCCGTACACCGTGACGAACATCCCGACGGTGGCGATGATCGGCCATTTACTCTGGGCCGGAACGTAATAGTGTTCGTGAGTTGCCATTTATTGTTCTCCTTATCGGGCACGCTATCGGTCAGTGTTTACAGCCACCGGTGGATGACGAGCGGTGATATCGAACAGCGTGTAGGACAGCGTCAGGTGCTTCACTTCCTTGGGCATGTCCCGGTCAACGATGAAGCGCATGGGCATTTCGATACGTTCGCCGGGTTGCAGCACTTGCTGGGTAAAACAAAAGCATTCGGTCTTGTGGAAATAGGCCGCCGCGTTGCTCGGCGCGATGCTGGGGACTGCCTGGGCGCTCATCGGCCGATCGGTGGGGTTGTGGGCAATGAACACCATCTCGTTCACGGCCCCGGGCTGAACCACCAATTGGTCGGCTTTAGGATAGAAATCCCAGACCATGTCCACGGAGTTGGTCGACAGGAACTGCACGCGAACCTGGCGCGATTGATCGACGATTTGTTCACCTTCGTACTGCCCTGCGGTTTTGCCGTTGATGCCGAATACCCGGCACATCACGTCGTAGATCGGCACCAGGGCAAACCCGAAGGCAAACATGGCCACCACTACCACTAGCAGGCGCGTGACCAGTTTCTTCAGCGAAATCGAGTCAGCCATGACTCCTGCTCCTTGCACATAACCCTGTGGGAGCGAGCCTGCTCGCGATAGCTGTAGGCCTGGCACACCGCGTCGGGCCTATCGCGAGCAGGCTCGCTCCCACAAAAGCTTGCATGTTCATTTCACTTCCGGCGGCGTAGTGAAGGTGTGATACGGCGCCGGTGAAGGCACGCTCCACTCCAACCCTTCGGCCCCATCCCACGGCTTGGCCGGAGCCGGCTCGCCGCCGCGGATGGTCTTGATCACGATGAACAGGAAGAACAACTGCGTGGTGCCGAACATGAACGCGCCGATGGACGAGACCATGTTGAAGTCGGCGAACTGCAGGTTGTAGTCCGGGATCCGCCGGGGCATGCCCGCCAGGCCTACGAAGTGCATCGGGAAGAACGCCAGGTTCATGCCGACGAACGACAGCCAGAAGTGCAGCTTGCCGAGGGTTTCGTCGTACATGTGGCCGGTCCATTTCGGCAGCCAGTAGTAGGCCGAGGCGAAGATCCCGAAGATCGCGCCGGGCACCAGCACATAGTGGAAGTGCGCGACCACGAAGTAGGTGTCCTGGTACTGGAAGTCCGCCGGGGCGATGGCCAGCATCAGTCCGGAGAAGCCGCCGATGGAAAACAGGATCACGAACGCCACGGCAAACAGCATCGGCGTCTCGAAGGTCAGCGAGCCTTGCCACATGGTGCTGGCCCAGTTGAACACCTTCACCCCGGTGGGCACGGCGATCAGCAGGGTGGCGTACATGAAGAACAGCTCGCCCACCAGCGGAATGCCCACCACGAACATGTGGTGCGCCCAGACGATGAACGACAGGAACGCAATGGCGGCCGTGGCGTAGACCATGGAGGTGTAGCCAAACAACGGTTTGCGGGAGAAGGCCGGGATGATCGAGCTGACGGCACCGAAGGCCGGCAGGATCATGATGTACACCTCGGGATGGCCGAAGAACCAGAACACGTGCTGGAACAGCACCGGGTCACCGCCGCCGGCAGCACTGAAGAAGCTGGTGCCGAAGTGGATGTCCATCAGCATCATCGTCACGCAGCCGGCCAGCACCGGCATCACTGCGATCAGCAGGAACGCGGTGATCAGCCAGGTCCAGACGAACAGCGGCATCTTCATCAGGGTCATGCCGGGGGCGCGCAGGTTGAGGATGGTGGCGACCACGTTGATCGCGCCCATGATCGAGCTGATGCCCATCAGGTGGATGGCAAAGATAAAGAACGTCACGCTTTCCGGCGCATAGGTGGTGGACAGCGGTGCGTAGAAAGTCCAGCCGAAGTTCGGCCCGCCGCCGGGGGTGAACAGCGTCGACACCAGCATCAGGAACGCCGCCGGCAACAACCAGAAACTGAAGTTGTTCATCCGTGGCAGGGCCATGTCCGGCGCCCCGATCATCAGCGGGATCATCCAGTTGGCCAGACCGACGAAGGCCGGCATCACCGCGCCGAAGACCATCACCAGGCCATGCATGGTGGTCATCTGGTTGAAGAACTCCGGCTGCACGATCTGCAGGCCGGGCTGGAACAGCTCGGCGCGGATCACCATGGCGAACGAGCCGCCCAGCAGGAACATGGAGAAGGCGAACCACAGGTACAGCGTGCCGATATCCTTGTGGTTGGTGGTCAGTACCCAGCGCATCAGCCCTTTGGCGGGGCCGTGGGCGTGGTCGGCATGACCGTGGTCATCGATCACAGCACTCATGTCCTGTCTCCTTCGAACGAGTGGGCTGGGCGGCGCGCGGCGATGAGCTGCGACCGGTTGCGGGAACAAACGTCAGGCCGGCTCATTGGCTTTCTGCCTGTTTGAGTTCCAGCACTTGTTTAGGCGTAACCATGTCGCCCTTGTTGTTGCCCCAGGCGTTACGTTCATAGGTCACGACCGCCGCGATATCGACTTCCGACAACTGTTTGCCGAACGCCGCCATGGAGGTGCCCGGTTTGCCGTGGAAGACAATGTTCAGGTGATCAGCCACAGGGCCAGTGGCGATTTTCGAGCCCTTGAGCGCCGGGAACATCGGCGGCAGGCCCTGGCCTTCGGCCTGGTGACAGGCCACGCAGGTGGTGTGATAGACCTTGTCGCCACGTTCGATGAGCTCTTGCAGGGTCCATTCCTTGCTGGTCAGCTCTTTGAGTTGCGCGGCTTCGGCCTTGCGCTCGGCCAGCCATGCTTCGTAGTCGGGCTTGCTCTTGACCTCGACAACAATGGGCATGAACCCGTGGTCCTTGCCGCACAGTTCGGCGCATTGGCCGCGATACAGGCCGGGTTTGTCGACGCGGGTCCAGGCTTCGTTGACGAAGCCGGGAATCGCATCGCGTTTGACCGCGAACGCTGGCACCCACCAGGAGTGGATCACGTCGGCGGAGGTGACCAGAAAGCGCACCTTGGCATCGACCGGCAGCACCAGCGGCTTGTCGACTTCCAGCAGGTAATGTTCGCCCTTGGCGCTCTGGTTATTGATTTGTTCGGCGGGGGTGGCCAGGTTGCTGAAGAACTCGACGTCCTGCCCCAGGTACTTGTAGTGCCACTTCCACTGATAGCCGGTGACCTGGATATCGATGTCCGATTCGCTGGAGTCGTACATCTTGATCAGGGTCGCGGTGGCGGGAACCGCCATGGCAACCAGGATCAGGAAAGGCACGATGGTCCAGAGGATTTCGACGCGGGTGTTTTCGTGGAAATTGGCCGCGTTCTGGCCGGTTGAGCGGCGGTGCATCATCATCGACCAGAACATGGCGCCGAAGACGATGATGCCGATCACTACACAGATCCAGAAGATGGTCATGTGCAGGTCGAACACTGCATTGCTGATCTGTGTCGCTCCAGGCGCCATATTCACAGTCCAGGCCGCTTGCGCCTGGCTGAAAATCGACCACAACAGGAGGCCCATCCATACGTGTGGATGTCGCGTCATTGCGGGTTCCCCTTATCGTTCTTGTTATCCCGTCGGCGTAACGCCAGCGGCAAGGGATCGGCTACTTCAGACTACCAACTTGACTCGCCGCGCCTTGCTGCACATGCAATCGGGTGTCATCAGCTAACTCCATTCCAAACCGAGTATAGACAGCGACTGCAACCTCGCAACGCGATGGCGTAAATCGTTTGAAACAGGCAGGGCTTGCGCTAGAGCCCACGAATGGAGAAGGATGCGAACCTGAGTGATGGCAAACCGATATAACTGCGACGTATCAAGGATGAGTAGGTTTATGAAAAATAGGTCTTAGGAGTGTTTTTGCGCCAGCTAAGTTATGTCTTCCTTATTTCATTGCCTTGTTCCCTGGAGTTGTCATGAACACCGCCGCATTGCGCGAGCAGATCCAAAAAGCCCAACAACATGAGGCCGAGACCGGCCAACTGACGCGTCAGCTGGAAGCCCAGCTGCCGAACCTGCACGCCGCGATCCAACTGCCGGACATCGACGCCAAGGGCGTGATGACCCGCTTTGTCACCGCGTATATCGAGCAAGTGCCCGACCTGCTGGACGCAGCCAACGAGGTGGCCCGCGAAGCTGGCATCGAATCGCAGATCAAACCGGTGCTGAAAATCGCCGAGCAGTTTTTCCTCCAGCCACCCAAGGTCATGGAGGGTCACGTTGGCCTGGACAGCCTGCTGGACGAAGCCTACCTGGCCCATCGGCTGGTGGAGGAGGTCAACGACCTGTACATCAAGCACTTCGGCCAGCCGCTGATTCCGTTGGATATGACGGTGGCCAACCTGATCGCTCACCATTTGATCGGCGAACCCTTTGCCAATCAACTGGATGAAGCGGTGCATCACGCGGTCGATGAAATGCTCGACGAAGACAGCTTTGCGCTGGAGTCGGTGGAGTCTTACCGGGAAAAACTCAGCAACCCGGACACGGGCGCTGCCTGGAAACGCTGGCCGTGCCTGTCGCGGCAGTTGGGAGTAGGGCTGGAGCTGGATCAGCCGGCGGCTTGATCTGGCTGAAACACTCATCCCCTTGTGGGTGTTCACAGAAATTGTGTCCACCACAGATCCCTGTGGGAGCGAGCCTGCTCGCGATAGCGGTTGAACCTGCAACATTAATGTCGACTGATTCACCGCTATCGCGAGCAGGCTCGCTCCCACATTTTGCTCAAAGTGTCAGGTTGCCGCTGCGCCCACCCCCACCGTGGTGCGCAAGCGCCCTTCCAGCCTGCGCTTGAGCCCACGGGATTCGATCAACAGCTTCGAGCCCTTGCTGGCATTCGCCCGGCCCCATTCTTCCAAAAGCTCCAGGCACGAATGGTCGATGTAGCTCAGGTTATTGAGCGGCACATGCACCGTCGCGCCTGTGGGAATGGTGCCCAGCACCTGGGTCAGCGCCGGAACCTTCAGGAAGGTTGCCGCCCCCACCAGTCGCAATTCCATCTCACCCTCCTGGGGCAGATCGATCAGGCTGATTTTCAGTCGGGAGGCTTTCCAGGCCAGTTTTGCCAGGGTCAGGCCGAAACCGATCAATACGCCGGTCAGCAGGTCGGTGAAGATGATCGCCAGCGCCGTCGCGGCATAGGTGAACATCGGCATCCGGCCATACCGTCCCAGCCCGCGAAACGCCTTGAGATCCACCAGTTTGAAACCGGTGTACACCAACACACCCGCCAGGCTCGCCACCGGAATGCTCTGTAGCACGCTGGACAGCAACAGCACGAAGAGCAACAGCCACAGGCCATGGAAAATCGTCGACATCCGCGTGGTGGCCCCGGCCTGGACGTTGGCCGAACTGCGCACGATCACGCCGGTCATCGGCAGGGCGCCGAGCAGACCGCAGAGCATATTACCGATGCCCTGGGCGGACAGTTCCCGGTCGAAGTCTGCGCGTTCGCCGCTGTGCATGCGGTCCACGGCGGCGGCCGAGAGCAGTGTTTCGGCACTGGCGATGAAAGCGACAGCGAACGCGGCGATCAGCAACGTGGGGTCGGCCAGGTTCAGCAGGTCCGCCGGGCGCAGCCAATCAATGGCTTCGGCGAGGTTCTCCGGGACTTCCACGCGCTTGACCTGCAAGGCCAGCAGCAGGCTGGCAATGGTCGCCAGGCCCACGCCGAGCAAGGCCCCGGGAACAAAGCGCAAGCTGTGAGGGCGAAACTTTTCCCACAGCCACATCACCGCAATCGTCGACAAACCGAGCAGACCCGCCTGCCAGCCGAACGACGGCAACGCCTGGGCCACTGCCGCAGGGAACGCCGCCAGATTATCCAGCCCCGACGGCTTAGGCACCGCGTCGAGCATCACATGGACCTGGGACAACACGATCAGCACACCGATACCCGCCAGCATGCCGTAGACCACCGCGGGCGCGGTTACCCGGAACCAGCAGCCCAGGCGAAAGCGCCCGGCCAGTAACTGTAGAAGACCGGCCAACAGCAGAATCGGCCCGAGCATCGCGACGCCGTGCTGGCGCACCAGTTCGAAGACCAGTACCGCCAACCCGGCGGCCGGGCCGCTGACTTGCAACTTGGAGCCGGCCAGAAAACCCACCACCAGACCACCGATGATGCCGGTGATCAGACCTTTGGCCGGTGGCAGGCCGGACGCGATGGCAATGCCCATGCACAAGGGCAGCGCCACCAGAAACACCACCACGGAAGCCAACAGCTCCCGTGGCAGAACAGCTTTTAATTGAGCAGCACGCATGGCGACTCTCCCGAAGTTTTCTTCAGGCATGGCAAGGCCCGACCGCTCAAATGGCAGGCTGGGCTTGTACCACGCAAGGATGTTTAGGAGTGGTTAGAAGCGCGCTTTAGGCGTCGCCACCGGTATCGGATGGCTGCCATCGAGCGGCAGGAAACAGCCCTGGTCCGCGTCGTAGGCTTTGATCTCGCTGGTCTCGATGTTGTACACCCAACCATGGATGAACAATTGGCCGTTGGCCATGCGAGAGGCGACCGAGGGATGCGTTCGCAAATGCTGCAGCTGCGCGATCACGTTCTCTTCGGTGAGGATGGGCATGATCTGTTTTTCGTCGCCGCACGGGCAGTTGTCATGAACCATGGTCTTGGCCACTTCGGCGTGGCGCAACCAGGCTTTGACCGTGGGCATTTTTTCCAGAGTGTCGGGATTCAACACCGCACGCATGGCGCCGCAGTCGGAGTGACCGCAGACGATGATGTGCTGCACACCGAGGGCCAGCACAGCGTATTCGATGGCGGTGGAGACGCCGCCGTTCATCTGCCCGTACGGCGGAACGACGTTGCCGACGTTGCGGGTCACGAACAGGTCGCCTGGGGAGCTATGGGTAATCAGCTCGGGCACGATGCGCGAATCGGCGCAGGTGATGAACATCGCCCTGGGCGCTTGCGCCGTGGCGAGTTTCTTGAAGAGCTCTTCCTGCTGGGGAAAGATTTCGTGATGGAAATGCAAAAAGCCGTCAACAATATGCTGCAGCGCTGCATCGGCGGTTTCCGCCTCGGGTTGGGCTGAAGCCGACGCAGCCAACGGCTGTTTATCCTTGTCACTCATGATTCATCCTCTTTGACGGTATAGCGCCAGTGGCTGGTTAAAAAACATCCAGGTCGAAATGTTCGACTTGTCAGTCACTCGATGAACAAGGTAGCGACCGAAACTTAACTCAAACTGAATCAAAGGCTCTAGAACAACGATTACAGGTGTGACCGGGACGCAAGCGCCGCTCGTGCCTGCCCATGCCCCATGTTCAACTTTAATCAAATCAAGGACATCTGTCGGCCCGGCGGACAAAAGGCGTCGCAATCCAGATTGTAACCGTCCCGGCGCTCAAGCCCCAGACGCTTGAGCGCCTTGGCGAAACGCTGGGCCAGCAGGTCGGCGAACGGGCCTTCGCCACGCATCCGAGAACCGAAGCGGCTGTCATACAGTTCGCCGCCACGGCTCTGGCGAACCAGGCTCAGCACATGAGCGGCGCGTTGCGGGTAGTGCGCCTGCAGCCATTCTTCAAACAGCGGCGCGACCTCCAATGGCAGACGCAACATGATGTAGGAAGCACTCTGCGCGCCGGCGGCGTGGGCCTCGGCCAGCAGATTTTCGATCTCGCTGTCGTTGATCATTGGGATCATCGGCGAACACAGCACTCCCACGGGAATGCCCGCCTCGCGCATGACCTTGATCGCCCGCAACCGCGCCTTGGGCGCCGCCGCGCGCGGTTCGAGGATGCGCTTGAGTTCATCGTCCAGGGTGGTGAGGCTGATCATGACCTTTACCAGGCGCTGTTGCGCCAGCTCGGTCAGCAGGTCCAGGTCGCGCAGAATCAGCGAGCCTTTGGTGACGATGGTCACCGGATGACGGTAGCGCAACAGCACTTCGAGAATCCGGCGCGTAATGCGATGCTCGCGTTCGATCGGCTGGTAAGGGTCGGTATTGGAGCCCAGGTTGATTGGGGCGCATTGATAGCCACGCCTGGACAGCTGTTCCTCCAGTACGTCGGCGGCATTGGTCTTGGCGATCAGTCTGGTTTCGAAATCCAGCCCGGGCGACATGTCCCAGTAAGCGTGGCTGGGCCGCGCATAGCAGTAGATACAGCCATGTTCACAGCCCCGGTATGGATTGATGGAGCGGTCGAAAGGCAGATCCGGCGAGGTGTTGCGGGTGATGATGGTCTTGGCCGTTTCGATCCGCACTTCGGTGCCTTGGGTCGGCGGTACTTCCTGATACCAGCCATCATCTTCGACCACCGAGCGACTCGGGGCGAAGCGGTTGTGTGGGTTGGTGGCGGTGCCACGGCCACGGGGCGGAAGAGAGATGGACATTGGAAGGCTCCGTTGCTGTATGTGCATACAGTATTCGCTGGAATTCAATTAGGCCAGCGCCGTTCAGCAGCCCACCGCTATGGATCGTGTTCACGTCGTGTTGACGTCTTGCTCACAGGCCTTTAACCGGCTCGTGCCGAAACTGACCGTCTCGTTCTTCTTCGTTTCGGTCGTCCACGCATGTTCAAACTCTATTCCCGCTCGCTCCTCCTGTCCTTGTTCCTGGTCTTTGCCGAGTCCCAAGCCCTGGCGGCCGATCTGGGCGAGGCAAGGTCTTCCGAATGGGCCCAGCCGGTGGAAAAGCGCTACAACCTTTATCAAATGTTGCCGGCGC
The DNA here is from genome assembly GCF_003033885.1 of Pseudomonas rhizophila. Lineage (NCBI taxonomy): Bacteria > Pseudomonadati > Pseudomonadota > Gammaproteobacteria > Pseudomonadales > Pseudomonadaceae > Pseudomonas > Pseudomonas rhizophila. The sequence goes on from NZ_CP024081.1 coordinate 5,920,989, forward strand.
TTTACCGCAGCGCCTTGCCGGACGCTGATGCCTTGCCTCTGCTGACGAGGCTCAACATCGGCACAGTCATCACATTTCTGCCGGATTCGGACGCCAGTTGGTTATCCACACCCGGCGTCAAGCAAGTGCAGTTGCCTTATCGCACCAATCATGTGGACGACAGCGACATCCTCGCTGCCTTGCGCGCCATTCAGGCTGCCGAAACCGATGGCCCGGTATTGATGCACTGCAAGCATGGTTCGGACCGCACCGGGTTGGTGGCGGCCATGTACAGGGTGGTCGTACAGGGCTGGAGCAAAGAGGAGGCCTTGAACGAGATGACTGAAGGCGGCTTCGGCAACAACCCGCACTTCAAGGACGGGGTTCGTTACATGATGCGGGCCGATGTTGAGAAGCTCCGTGTTGCGCTGGCCAACGGCGACTGCAGTACCAGCGTTTTTGCTCTTTGCTCGCTGCAAAGCTGGGTCGGTTCCGTCATCACGACTCGTCAGCCCGACCCACAGGTTATTCGCCCTTCACCCTGACGGCTGACATCCCTGCAAAGGCTGCCACGGACTCGGCCAGAGGCCTTGAATCGCCAGGGCCGAATATTGTTTCACGCAACGCCCGGCCTGTTGTCCCGTTGAACAACCCCTCCTGCTCAAACCTTTGGAACGCGGTGATTGCCAACGCTTTTGACCAGGCATAGGCGTAAATCCGGGCCGCATAACCGGTCACCATGTAATCCAGGCCATTGGGCCAGCGTTCGCTCCCCCATGCGGGCAGATGCCCGACTTGGGCGCTGGCTTGATCGAATACCTGCTGAGCCGTGCGCCCATCGCCGTGGGTCAGGTGCAGTTCCATGTCAAACAGCGCGTTGCGCAGCAGCGAGGCGGTTTCCCAGCTGGCTTGAGTGTTGGCGAAGGTCAGCAACTGATCGGCGACGGCACCGGGCATGGCCGCGCCGGTCTGGTAATGCTTTGACAAACGGACCAGGCATTGCCGGGTAAAGCACCATTGTTCCAGTAGCACCCCGGCAAATTCCGAGGTGTCCCGGGAGAGCTCGGTGATGCCCGATACGTCGCGATACTCGGCGCGGGTCAACACATGGTGCAAGCAATGGCCGAACTCATGAAAGAGAATTCGCAGTTGCAGATGGTCGAGCAAGACCGGCGATGCATCTGAACTGCGCGCCAGCCAGCCGTGCAACACGGCGATGGGATGTCGGGGCCGGCCCTCGGCCGTGATGCGGCGGTTTCGCAGGGTGGTGGTGTTCGGGTAACCGTCTCTGTTCGCATCCTCGAACGGATCGAAATAGATGTAGCCGATGGTCTGGTCCCACTCGCGGACTTCGAAAAGACGCACGTCCGGATGCCAGGTGGCCGCGTCAGCGCGTTCGAGAATGTCCACCCCAAACAGATCCTTGGCGATCAGCAATAGCTGTGAAAAGGTGGACTCCAGCTCGAACCAGGCGCTGAGGGCCAGCTTCGAGATGCCGGCCGTGTGCTGACGAAGTTTTTCTACCAGATATGGGTAATCCCAAGGTTGAAGCTCGGTGAAACCTTGCCTTCGGGCAAATGCCCTGAGCTGTTCGGCGTCGCGGGCAAAGAGGTCCTGTTGTTGTTCAAGCTGATCGCGCAAGAACCCCATCACCTGTTCGGGAGACTCGGCTTGCTCAGGCTCGATGACCATTTGAGCGAAATTCGAATAACCCAGTAACGTGGCATATCGACGACGATCTTCCAGCAACCGTCTGAGCACCTCGCTGTTATCAAACCGGCCAGCGTCGGGGCCTTGGTCCGAGGCGCGCGTGCTGTAGGCCAGGTAAACCTCTTTGCGCAAAAGACGATTGTCCGCGTAGCTGGTGACGATGCCAAACGATGCATCACTGAGGGTCAGCAGCCATCCCGTGCGCCCGGCCTCGCGGGCCTGTTTGGCCAGCTGTTGTTTGAATTGCGGCGCCAGGCCGCTCAACTGAGCCTCATCGTCGAACGCTTTGCTCCAGGCCTTGTTGGCCTTGTGCAACTGATCGAGGAACAATTCCCGGCCCTGTTGAATGCGTTGCTGCAGGGCTTTCAAGTCTGACGGTGCGGTATGGGCCAACCCGTGCTGGCGAAACTGGCGCAGGGCCTTCTCCAGAACTCTTTTACGAGGCGGTTCGAAGTGCCTGGCAATCTCGCTGTTGGCCAAGCGATCATAGAGTTGGAACAATTGGCGATTGTGTCTCAGCGCGCTCTGGAAATCGTGCACCCGTTCGCTGCAGTCGAGCGAAGCCTGGGCCCAGTCGTCTCCTGGCCGGGTGGACGCCAGCAGATCCAGCAGGTCGTCGAAACCCTTCAAGCGGGCGTGAATCTCGTCCATGGCCAACACCAGGTCGTCCCAGGTGGGGAAAGGAGTCTGAGTCTTGATGATGTCGGCGACTTGATCGCGGCTCTCGGCAAGGATCCGGTCGAGGGCCGGTGAAAAATGTTTGGCTTGGATCTGCGCAAAGGGGGGCAGGTCATAGGCCTGCAACAGCGGATTGTCATTGTCGGGCATGGCAGCCTTCCTGTCTGTCTGGACTGGGGAACAGTCTGGAGAGGAAGGCGTGACGCGTTGCGGTATATATGTATCGCTTCCGGGCCGGGCGGCCCGGAAGGTGATGCCGAAGATTTCAGTCGGTTTTTTTCTTCAACTTGGGATTGGGGAAAAACTGTACCGCCTGGACCTTGGCGTCCGGGACTTTGAGCGCCGATGTGTTGACCCGGGTGCCCAACTCCTTGGGCACCGACAGGCCTTGTTCGTTGAGCGTGTCGGAATAACCGCAGGCCACACACTCACGGTGCGGCACGCCGTCTTCGTTCCACATCATCAACTTGTCCGGTTCGCTGCACGCCGGGCAGACTGCCCCGGCGATAAAGCGCCTTTTGGTAATCACAGGCCCCTCGCTCATGCTGCTGCGTCCTCGGTCAGGCCGCTGTGGCGCAAGAGTGCGTCAATCGATGGCTCACGGCCACGGAAGTCGACGAACAGCACCATCGGCTCCTGGGAGCCGCCACGGGCCAGGATCGCTTCACGGAAGGCGCGACCGGTGTCGGCGTTGAGCACGCCGTCCTCTTCGAACTTGGAGAACGCATCGGCCGACAACACTTCCGCCCACTTATAGCTGTAGTAGCCCGCCGCATAACCGCCGGCGAAGATGTGGGCAAAGCTGTTGGGGAAGCGGTTGTAGGCCGGTGGACGCATCACCGAGACTTCGTCGCGCACGCCTTCGAGCACTTGCAGCACGCTGCGTCCATCGCCATGGGTGGCGTGCAGCTCGAAGTCGAACAGCGAGAACTCCAGTTGGCGGACCATCATCAGGCCGGACTGGAAGTTTTTCGCCGCGAGCATTTTTTCCAGCAGGTCCTGGGGCAGCGGTTCGCCGGTTTCATAGTGACCGGAAATCAGCGCCAGGCCTTCGGGCTCCCAGCACCAGTTTTCCATGAACTGGCTCGGCAGCTCCACGGCATCCCAGGCCACGCCGTTGATGCCGGACACGCCGGCATGTTCGACGCGGGTCAGCAGGTGGTGCAGGCCATGGCCGAACTCGTGGAACAGGGTGGTGACTTCGTCGTGGGTCAGCAGCGCGGGTTTGCCGCTGTCGGCCGGGGTGAAGTTGCACACCAGGTTGGCGACCGGGCTTTGCAGCACGCCATCGAAGGTGCGCCGACGGTCGCGGGCGCCGTCCATCCAGGCGCCGCCGCGCTTGTTGGCGCGCGCGTAGAGATCGAAGAAGAAGCGGCCGACGTGCTGGCCGTTCTCCTTGATTTCGAACAGGCGCACGTCCGGATGCCAGCTGTCGAAACCTTTCAGTTCGGCGATCTCGATGCCGTAGAGGCGCTGCACGATGGCGAACAGGCCGCTCAGTACCTTGTCGATCGGGAAGTAGGCGCGCAGGGCTTCCTGGGCCACGCTGTAACGCTGCTGGCGCAGTTTTTCACCGTAGAAGCCGCTGTCCCAGCTTTGCAGGTCGGGGCAGCCCTGTTCGGCGGCGAACGCCTTCAGCTGTTCCAGATCCAGGGCGGCGAATGGTTTGCTGCGCTTGGCCAGGTCGCGCAGGAAACTGAGCACCTGATCGCTGGATTCGGCCATTTTGGTCGCCAGGCTCAACTCGGCGAAGTTGGCGAAGCCCAGCAGTTGGGCCAATTCCTGGCGCAGGTCGAGGATTTCTTCCATCACCGGAGTGTTATCGTTCTGACCGGCGTTGGGGCCTTGGTCTGACGCGCGTGTGCAGTACGCGGCATAGACTTCTTCACGCAGGGCGCGGTCTTCGGCGTAGGTCATCACCGCGTAATAGCTGGGGAATTCCAGGTTGATCAGCCAACCGTCCAGCTCTTTGGCCTGGGCGGCCGCGGCCATTTGCGCCTTGGCCGAGTCGGTCAGGCCGGCGAGGGCGGCCTCAGAGGTGATGTGTTTGGTCCAGGCTTGGGTCGCGTCCAGCAACTGGTTGGAGAAGCGGCTGCCCAGTTCCGACAGTTTGCTTTGCACTTCGGCATAGCGTTGCTGCTGCTCGGGCGGCAGATCGATACCCGACAGACGGAAGTCCCGCAGGGAATGTTCCAGGATGGTTTTCTGCGCCACGTCGAAACCGGCGGCTTCGGGGCTGTTCGCCAGGGCTTCGAAGGCCTGGAACAGCTCGCGGTTCTGGCCCAGCTCCGTGGAGTAAGCACTCAGCGCTGGCAGGCAGGCCTCGTAGGCTTCGCGCAGTTCCGGGCTGTTGCGCACGGCGTTCAAATGGCTCACCGGGCTCCAGGCCGCGCCCAGGCGATCATTGAGCTCGTCCATCGCCAGCACCAGGCCGGCCCAGGTAGGCTGCGTGGCCTGGGTCTTGAGGATCTCGGCAATGGCGGCACGGTTGTCAGCCAGGATCTGCTCGATGGCCGGTTGCACGTGCTCGGCACGGATCGTCGAGAACGGCGGCAGGTCGTAGGGTTGCAAAAGAGGGTTGTTCACGCTCACGGTTGACACCTTGGCTGGAAGAAACATGGACCCATCTTAATTACAATCGACGTTCACCGCAGCTAGCAGCGCCTATCACCGGATAAGAGAGAGCCTATCGTGACCCTTCGCACGTACCAGAATCACCGCCCACGGCTTGCCCGCGGCGCTTTTGTCGACAGCACCGCGGTGGTGATCGGCGACGTTGAAATCGGCGAAGACAGCTCCGTCTGGCCGCTGACGGTCATTCGCGGCGACATGCACCGCATCCGTATCGGTGCCCGTACCAGCGTCCAGGATGGCTGCGTGCTGCACATCACCCACGCCGGCCCCTTCAATCCCGATGGCTTCCCGCTGCTGATCGGCGATGACGTGACCATTGCCCACAAGGTCATGCTCCATGGCTGCTCGGTGGGCAGCCGGGTCTTGATCGGCATGGGCAGCATCGTCATGGACGGCGCGGTGGTTGAAGATGACGTGATCATCGGCGCCGGCAGCCTTGTACCGCCGGGCAAACGCCTGGAGAGCGGCTTCCTGTATGTAGGCAGCCCGGTAAAACAGGCCCGGCCGCTGACCGACAAGGAACGCGCTTTTTTCACCTACAGCGCGGCGAACTACGTGAAGCTCAAGGACCTGCATCTGGCCGAAGGCTACGACCAGGCCTGAACCGTCCCGCCACTGCCCAGGAATTTTCATGCATTACCCAACCGTACTCTTCGACCTCGACGGCACCCTCACCGACCCCCGCGAGGGCATCACCCGTTCGATCCAGTTCGCCCTGAGCCAACTGGGCATCGACGAACCCGACCTGACCCGTCTCGAGCACTTTATCGGCCCGCCACTGTTGCAGGCCTTCATGCAGTTTTATGACTTCGATGAGGCGAAAGCCTGGGAGGCGGTGAATTTCTATCGCGAACGCTTCAAAGTCACCGGGTTGTACGAAAACCGCGTCTTCGACGGTGTGATGCCCCTGCTGGAAACCCTGGGCGAGCAGGGCCGGCAGTTGTACATCGCCACCTCCAAACCCTGGGTCTTCGCCCGCGAAATCGCCCGCCACTTTGACTTCGCCCGGCACTTCAAAGTGATCTATGGCAGTGAGCTGGACGGTACGCGCACCGACAAAGTTGAGTTGATTGCTCACCTGATGGCTGAAGAAGGGCTCGACCCGGCGAATACCTTGATGATTGGCGACCGCAAACACGATTTGATTGGCGCTCGTAGCAATGGGCTGGATGCCGCGGCGGTGGGCTATGGGTTTGGCAGTTATGAGGAGCTGAATGCCGAGGGCCCGGCGTATCACTTTCAGACCCTGGATGAGTTGCATCGGGCATTTTTGCAGGGGTAGCCATATTGCTATCACGGACAAGCCTTGCTCCCACAAGGGGGCGGTGTTGTACATGCAAGCCGCGTTCACTGAGATCCATTGTGGGAGCGAGCCTTCTCGCGATGAGGCCGGATCAATCACCAGAACTTTTCGATCCTGCCAGCGCCTTCAGTGCCGCTTTGCGCTCATCAATCGGCAAACTGCCAAGCTTTTCCACTGCGGCATAAAACGCAACCCAGTCTCCGCCTTCCTGTTGAAACAGCGCCGCAAACGCTGGCACCCACTGGCTATACAACCCGAACGGCAATAGCCGTGCATTGTTCAGCGGCGCATAGACCCAGGCGTCGTAGCGTTTGTCGCCTGCCCACCGGGTGTCGCGCAGTCGCTGATAATCAGCGCGCAGGCGCTCGAACTCCTGGGCCTTGCGCTGGCGCATCTGTTCGGCTGGCAGGGGTTGGGTATAGAGCTGTTCCAGCCGCTGACGCGTGTCCAGGACCAGTTGGATGAATTGCTCGCGCTGGCGCATCCGTTTGCCATTGTCCGGGGCCAGCCCGCGACTGGCGCGCCATTGCCGGGTGCCTTGCTGTTCGACGAAGGTGGCAAAGGATTCATTGAATTCGGTGTCGTCCTTTACGTAGAAGCGCTGGTGCGCCAGTTCATGAAAGATCAGCGTCGCCAGGCGTTCGTCGCCCCAGTGCATCATTGAGCTCAGGATCGGGTCGTTGAACCAGCCCAGCGTCGAGTAGGCCTCTACGCCACCAATCGCCACATCCATGCCCCGCAAGCGTTGCAAGGCTGCCTCGCCACGGGCGGCGCCCTGGCTGTAGTAGCCGCGATAGGCCACGCAACCGGCGATGGGGAAACAGTGGTTTTGCGGGGCCAGGGAAAATTCTGGCGTGGCGAAGACATTCCAGACCACGAATGGGCGGCCAATGTCCGCATACAGGCGGTAGCTTTTGTTGTCCGGCAGGTGCAGCTGCGCACTGGCAAACGTTCGTGCCGCACGCGCCTGGGCCAGATGAGCCCGCAATGTGGGATCACGGGCGGGGTCGGCAATCACTTGGTCGATTGGCTCGCGGGCCTGCAACAGCCGTAGCTGTCCACTGGCGAGCTGACTGTAGTAACCCACGCTTGCACAACCGTTGAGTAACAAAAGCAGGAGGCCTGGAAACAAAATCCGGAAAACACGGTCGAGTAACCGATGGCTTGGATGCGGCCTGATCAATTGGAATCACCCTGGGAAAGTCTGCCCACAAGACTATCCCGCCTGCCTGGAGCTTCGCTATGCGCGTATTGATGCTGACGAGTGGCCTGTTGCTGCTGAGCGGTTGCGCCGGTTTGCCCGATCCCGATCCGTCGCAGGCATGGATCGACCTGGGAAGCCATCAGGACACGGCGCTGCAAGCGCTGGAAGTCGATGACAAGACGTCTCTCGACCGACGTTATTTTGAAGTGCAGCCGGGCAGCCATGAGCTGACGGTGCGTTATCAATTTGCCGTCGAGCCCGGCAACATCGGCCCGAATGCCGAGCCACTGTGGCGCGATTGCCGGTTGAATGTGAAGTTCAAGGACTTCAACGCAGGCCAGCGTTATCAGTTGCAGGCTGGCAACATCGGTTTCCGTCCATGGGCCAAGCTCTATGATCAACAGCGAAAAGTCGTGGGCCAAGGCACGCCAGCAGGCTGTCAGCAAAGCTGATCGGCGCTATTCTCATTGTCTGACTTCAGGAAATCATCATGCGCCTACCTCTGCTGCTATTGGCCTTTGTCTCCATGAGCGGCTGTGCAACCAGCCCGCCGCCCAAGGTTGATCCGAACATGGCCTGGATCGACTTCGCCACGCCCATGCCGGGCGGCAAGATGCTGATGGCTGAAAGCCTGGATGGCCAACGACTGCAGGACGGACGTTTCTTCCAGGTTTCTCCGGGCAGCCACGAACTGAAAGTGCGTTTCGACTTCGAGGTGCCTGGCGGTGGTGGGCTGGGTATGCAAGCCGAGCCGCAAGAGCGGCTGTGCTACATGCTTGTGCGTTACGACCATTTCGAGGCGGGCCAGCGTTATCGCCTGGAGGGTCGCAATCTGGCGTTTACCCCCAGCGCCCGACTCTATAACGCCAAGCGTGAAATCGTGGCCGAAGAACGGCAGGTCAATTGCGTTCCGTAGGACGGCTTAGCTGTCGTTCTTCTGGTAGATGATCTTTTTGGTGCCGTTTTCGCAACTGCCCACGACCATATTTTCATCATGCACTTCATCATTGGTCACGATTTCCAATGTGTAGGAAGGCACGTTATTCGCCTGGATCTTCGCTTCGATTTCAGCTTTCAGTTCTCCACAGGACTTGGGGGCCGCGAGGGCCGACGTGGCCAATGCGCAACTGATGACCGCCAGGGCGAATCGTTTCATGCTCGAATTCCTCATGACAGCGCGCACTGCCTGTGCGCTGAAACTGCAGGTGTGCATTCGACCACAATTGCTGCAGGGTAAACAGATCACAGCCTTCAGCCGCAGTTGAAGGCTGTGATGGGTATCGCATCAGCTCACCAGCGTCGCATCCAGCGTAATCTTGGCGTTCAGCACTTTGGAAACCGGGCAACCTTCCTTGGCCTTGTTGCTCAGCTCTTCGAATTGCTCCTGGCTGGCGCCGGGGATCTTCGCTTTAAGCGTCAGTTTCACTGCCGTAATCGCAAAACCGCCCTCGACCTGATCGAGGGTGACATCGGCGTTGGTATCGATACTGCTGGCTGTGAGCCCAGCCTCGCCAAGGATCATCGAAAACGCCATGGAGAAGCAGCCCGCATGGGCCGCGCCGATCAGTTCTTCCGGGTTGGTGCCCTTGCCGCCTTCGAAGCGCGCCTTGAAGCCATAGGGGGCTTCGCGCAGCACGCCGGTTTCCGTGGAGATGGAGCCGATGCCGGTTTTCAGGTCACCTTCCCAATGAGCCGATGCTTTCTTGATGATAGCCATGTCTGCCTCCTCAATATCCGGCGCGAGGGTTCGCGCCTGGGTGTTTTTCGTTGTCAGGGTTGTGAGGATAGACCGCCCGATAAAGTTCATCCTGTCGATTAGCCGACCGATTTAGTAGGAAATTTCATGGTAGCTATTGAAACTCGGGTATATGCCCACATTGCATGGAACACACCTATAGAAACGGCAGGCTTTTGCCCGTAGGAAAAGCCCCTCATGCCGTTGGAGATGCCGGCCCATGAAACAGCTGTCCGAAGTGAAGTTCTCGACCCTCGACCTCGTGCCTGTGCGCGCTGATGGCAACGCTGCCCAGTCCTTGCGCAACTCGCTGGACCTGGCGCAGCACGTGGAAAAATACGGCTACACCCGCTTCTGGGTCGCCGAGCACCACAACATGGATGGCATCGCCAGCTCCGCGACGGCGGTCCTGCTGGGCTATCTGGCGGGGGGCACTTCGACCATTCGGGTCGGCTCCGGCGGCGTGATGCTGCCCAACCATGCGCCGTTGATCATCGCCGAACAGTTCGGCACGCTCGAAAGCCTCTATCCAGGCCGTATTGATCTTGGCCTGGGGCGCGCGCCCGGGTCCGATCAGATGACTGCCCGGGCGTTGCGTCGCGAGCGCTCCGGTAGCGCGGACGATTTCCCTGAAGACGTGGCCGAACTGATGCGCTACCTCGGCCCACGTACGCCGGATCAACGCATCATCGCCATGCCCGGCACCGGGACCAACGTGCCGGTCTGGCTGCTGGGCTCGAGCCTGTTCAGTGCGCAACTGGCCGGCGAGCGCGGCTTGCCCTACGCCTTCGCTTCCCATTTCGCACCGCGCTACATGCATGAGGCGATCCGTATTTATCGCAATCACTTCAAGCCGTCGGCGGTGCTCGACAAGCCTTACGTGATGCTCGGCGTGCCTTTGGTGGCAGCCGACACGGACGAACAGGCTGATTACCTGGCGACCTCTGTGTATCAGCGGATCCTGGCCCTGATGCGTGGCCAGAGCCTGGTGCAGCGCCCGCCTGTGGAAACCATGAACGGTCTCTGGTTGCCCCATGAGAAAGAGGCGGTTGGTGACTTCCTGGGCCTGGCCATGGTCGGCGGCCCGCAGAAAATTCGCGCCAAGCTCGAAGTGCTGATCGAGCAAACCCAGGCCGATGAATTGATCTTCACCAGCGACCTGTATGAGCATGCTGATCGCCTGCACTCCTATGAGTTGCTGGCGCAGGTCATGAAAGGCTGATCACGCGCATAAAAAAGCCGACGCATGCGTCGGCTTTGACCTTCCTGAAGTATCAGCCCTTCTTGTAGACGATTTCCTTCGTGCCGCCTTCGCAGGAGCCGACGACGTCTCCGTCAGTAGCCGTACCCTTATCGACAATTTCCAGCGTATAACCCGATGCACCTTTGGCATCGATTTTCGCTGCGATCTCGCTTTTCAGCTCCTCGCATGGCTTGCCGGCGGCAAACGCAGTACCCGCAAGGCTCAGCAAACCCAGGGCCAACATCAAATTTTTCATCGCTCGCACTCCTTGGTCGGATCAATAGGGCAGGGATCGAACAGACATGACGCGCTTGCCAGATAGCGCATCGCCATTCCCTATGGCACTCCGCCAGCGTGCAAGTTCACAGCCCGTCAGCTATTGGCAATGCGGAAGCCGACTTTAATGGTCACCTGAAAGTGCGCGGCCCGGCCATTTTCGATGTGTCCGCGGGTTTCCGTGACTTCGAACCACTCCAGGTGCTTGAGGCTTTTGCTGGCTTCGGCCAGCGCATTGTTGATGGCGTCTTCGATGCTGGTGGGAGAGGAGCCGACCAGTTCGACTTTTTTGTACGTGTGGTGATCACTCATGACGTTCTCCTTGGTTGTCTTTAACAGCCTAGCAGCGAATTTTCGCCTTACGTGTGTCGCCTTTTACCGGGTGAAAGTTCAGATTTACTGCACTTTCAGAAACGGCTGGAGTCCCAATTCACACACGCCACTCAACCACTGCAGGAGAGAGCCACCATGGCCAGCAATTCGTTACGTAAAGCCTCGTTGCAAAGCATGGAAGCGGAGATCGAGAGTCTGCTCAAGTCGTTGGAAAGCCTGAAGGACGACGCTTCGGACGAGTCGCGTAAGACCCTCAAGTCGCTGAAGGCAAACGCCGAAAACGCGCTGAAACATTCCCGGCATCTGCTGAGCGACGCGTATGAAGAGGTCAAGGTGAAAACCCGTGAAACCGGAATCGCCACCCGTGATTACGCTCAGGAGCATCCTTGGACCACCGCTGGCGTCGCGGTCGGGGCCCTGGGTTTGTTGGCGGCTTATTTGCTGTGCAAGCGCGGCGACTGAGTCGGCTGGTTCAGCTCATGCCTGAGCCATTGCGCCAATTGCCGAGCGCGCCCGTCCGCGGCGCGCTTGGGTAGCCACAACGCCAGTCGCGCCGGGGTTTCGTCAAAGCCCCACGGCGCGACCAGGCGCCCGGCGCGCACATCCTCGGCGACCAGCGGTTCGGGTGCGATGGCCACCCCGAGCCCCGCCACGGCCGCCTCCAGCAAGTAATACAAATGCTCGAAACCCTGCCCGAACTTCAGCGCCTTGGGCTCAAGGGCGTTTTGTCGTGCCCAGGTGGGCCACGCCTGGGGACGGGAGGTGGTATGCAGCAGCGCCTCGCCCAGGATTGCACTTGGCGGGGCGTTTTGCAGACGGGCGAAACCGGCGTAATGAGGGCTCATGACCGGGCCGATCCGCTCGCTGACCAGTTCATAGACCTGCATGTCTGCCGGCCACGGCGGTTCTGCGAATACCAGCAACGCGTCAAGCCCCGGTCGCCTCGGGTCCAGGTCGCCTTCGCCAGCGGAGAGATGCAAACGCAGATCCGGCAGGTCGGCGTTGAGCCGGCCCAGGCGAGGAATGAACCAGCGCGCCAGCAGACTACCGGAACAGCCCAATACGAATGGTGCATCTGCCGTGCTTTGCGTCAGCTGCGCACAGACGGTACGTAATCGCTCGAACGCCTCGGCGCTGGCGTCGCGCAGACGCATGCCCGCATCTGTGAGTTTAAGGCCGCGCCCCTCCTTGATGAACAGGCTGACGCCCAAGTGTTCTTCCAGCACCTTCAACTGTCGGCTAACCGCACCATGGGTGACATGCAGCTGTTCGGCCGCCTGACTGACGCTGTTCAGGCGGGCAGTGGCTTCGAAGGCGCGCAAGGCGTTGAGAGGGGGAAGGTCATGGCTCATTTTATCTGTGAGTTTTCCTGACAGGTTGCAGCGATCTTATCGGTTTTCAGCGCGGGATGTCAGGGGTAGAGTGGACCTCATTGTCTTTTTACGCATTCGCCTGGAGCGCCCGATGACCCAGCCTACAACCCCTTTCAACCTGCGCAGTGGCCCGGACGCCAACGGTCTGTTCGGTGCATTCGGCGGTCGTTATGTGGCCGAAACCCTGATGCCGCTGATCCTCGATCTGGCCCGCGAATACGAAGCGGCGAAGGAAGATCCGGCGTTCATTGAAGAACTGGCCTACTTCCAGCGTGATTACGTCGGACGCCCAAGCCCGCTGTATTTCGCTGAGCGCCTGACCGAATACTGCGGCGGCGCCAAGATCTACCTCAAGCGCGAAGAGCTGAACCACACTGGCGCGCACAAGATCAACAACTGCATCGGCCAGATCCTGCTGGCGCGGCGCATGGGCAAGAAACGCATCATTGCCGAGACCGGCGCCGGCATGCACGGCGTGGCCACGGCGACCGTGGCCGCACGTTTCGGTCTGGATTGCGTGATCTACATGGGGACCACCGACATCGAGCGCCAGCAGGCCAACGTGTTCCGCATGAAGCTGCTCGGTGCCGAAGTCATCCCAGTGGTCGCCGGCACCGGTACCCTCAAGGATGCTATGAACGAGGCGCTGCGCGACTGGGTGACCAACGTTGACAGCACGTTCTACCTGATCGGCACCGTGGCCGGCCCGCACCCGTACCCGGCCATGGTCCGCGACTTCCAGGCAGTGATTGGCAAGGAAACCCGCGATCAGTTGCAAGCCCAGGAAGGTCGTTTGCCCGACAGCCTGGTGGCGTGCATCGGCGGGGGCTCCAACGCCATGGGCCTGTTCCATCCGTTCCTGGACGACAAGAGCGTGGAAATCATCGGCGTCGAAGCCGCCGGCTACGGTATCGAGACCGGCAAGCATGCTGCCAGCCTGAACGGCGGCGTCCCCGGTGTATTGCACGGCAATCGTACTTTCCTGTTGCAGGACGACGACGGCCAGATCATCGATGCCCATTCGATTTCCGCTGGCCTCGATTACCCGGGTATTGGCCCTGAACACGCCTGGTTGCACGACATTGGTCGAGTCCAGTACACCTCGGTCACCGACGCCGAAGCCCTGGAAGCCTTTCACAAATGCTGTCGCCTGGAGGGAATCATTCCTGCCCTGGAAAGCGCCCACGCCCTGGCTGAAGTGTTCAAGCGTGCCCCGAACCTGCCCAAGGATCACCTGATGGTGGTCAATCTGTCCGGCCGTGGCGACAAAGACATGCAAACCGTAATGCACCACATGGAACAGTCCCAGCAGGAGAAACACTGATGAGCCGCCTGCAAACCCGTTTTGCCGAACTCAAGGAACAGAACCGCGCCGCCCTGGTGACTTTCGTGACCGCTGGCGACCCGGACTACGACACCTCGCTGGCGATCCTCAAGGGCCTGCCGGCGGCGGGTGCTGACGTGATTGAGCTGGGCATGCCGTTCACCGATCCGATGGCCGACGGCCCGGCGATCCAGTTGGCGAACATCCGCGCCTTGGGCGCACAGCAGAATCTGGCGAAAACCCTGCAGATGGTTCGCGAGTTCCGTGAAGCCAATAGCGATACGCCGCTGGTGCTGATGGGCTACTTCAATCCGATCCATCGCTACGGCGTGCAGCGTTTCATTGGCGAAGCGCTGGACTCTGGCGTGGACGGGCTGATCGTGGTGGACATGCCACCTGAGCACAACAGTGAGCTGTGCGAGCCGGCCCAGGCGGCCGGTCTGGACTTCATTCGCCTGACCACGCCGACCACCGATGACGTGCGTTTGCCGACCGTGCTCAACGGTAGTTCTGGCTTTGTGTATTACGTCTCGGTGGCCGGCGTGACCGGCGCCGGCGCCGCGACGCTGGAACATGTGGAAGAAGCCGTGACGCGCCTGCGTCGTCACACCGATCTGCCGATCAGCATTGGTTTTGGCATTCGCACGCCGGAACAAGCTGCGGCCATCGCACGGTTGGCCGACGGGGTTGTGGTCGGTTCGGCCCTGATCGACCATATCGCCAGCGCTGAGACGCCGGAGCAGGCGATCGATGGGGTGTTGAGCCTATGTGCTGCCTTGGCTGATGGGGTGCGTAAGGCGCGGATTAGCTGATTGCCTGATTGAGTCTGCCAGTAATAAAAAGGGGTTCAGAACCGAGTTCTGAACCCCTTTTTGGCTTCAAGGCAACTCCAACCCGCCACCCGCCTTGTGCAGCTTACGCAAATGCTCGCCTATCTCTTTGACGTTAGCCTCACTGGCACTGATTTCTGCCGCGCGGCTTGGCTCAAGCAAGGCCCTGACTTCCTTATCCAAATCCCCTGTCAGTGTTTGAAGCTGTTTCTGACGCAAGCTGCTTTCGGATTCCAGTCGCTGCCATTCGCTGGGCTGCGGTAGCCCGTAACCGCTGCTGCCCAGCAACTCGGCGGGGCGGCTCAGGAAACCGCTGTTGGCGAGGATCTGCTGCAGTGTCGCGTTGGCCCTTTCCATGCCGCCGTTCTGTAATTCACGGGCACCGAGGTAGCGCTGCTTGACCTCATCCTGGGCCAATAACAGTTGTCGGCGATAGCTGGCCTGTTCCAGCAGGAGTAACGCCGCGCTGGTGCGCAGGTCGGCCCGTTCAAACCATGGCCGGCGTTCTGCGGCGCTCAGGGCCAGCCAGTCTTCCACGTTTTGTTGCTTGATCGGCAAGTGTTTCTTCAGCACTTCGAACATGGCCTGATACCGCTCCCGGAATGAGTCGAAGCGGTAGCCCAGGCGCAAGGCTTCCTTGGGATCATCGAGCACGCTGGTATCCGCCAGACCTCGCCCCTTGAGCACTTCCAGCAAACCGTTGGGCATGATGCTGTCCAACCCCTTGAGCTGCGCATTGTTGCTGCCGCTGCGCAGCAATTTCAGGCTTTCCACCGCGCAATTGTTGGACAGGAAGTAATAGTTGCCGTCATAGCTCCAGTGCATTTCGGCGGCGTGTTCAACCGTGTCCTCGATCTCGGACCGTGTCAGGTTCAGCGGCACCGAGGCCAGGCTGCGCAGTTCGGTCTTGGTGTATTCATCGATGACCTGGGCCAGCGGCAGTACGAACAGGCGCGACGGGTATTTGCCCACCAGGCCATCCCAGCTCGACAGCTGCACATCGCCCACGAAGGCGCGGTATGACAGCACCAGGTGTTGATCCAGATCCAGCCGGCAATCCGGCCCACGGGGGCGGTCCGGCGCGCAGATCACCAGCCGCAGCATGCTGTGGCCCCAGCGGCTGACCCAGTTCTGGTTGGCTTCGGCCAAGAGGTAATCGATGGCGTAGACCCGCTCTGGATCAACCTTGCCCAGTGGCGTCTTGGCAAAGTCGTTGCCGGCGTTGAGGAACGCGAATGACGGGGCGC
The DNA here is from genome assembly GCF_003033885.1 of Pseudomonas rhizophila. Lineage (NCBI taxonomy): Bacteria > Pseudomonadati > Pseudomonadota > Gammaproteobacteria > Pseudomonadales > Pseudomonadaceae > Pseudomonas > Pseudomonas rhizophila. Next base: position 5,936,858 of record NZ_CP024081.1, read on the forward strand.
AGGTATTCTTGGCGGCGGGGGCCCAGCCAAAGTGTTCCTGATAATAGCGATACAGTGCTGGCCGTCGGCAGGCGTAACTCGGGTCCAGGAGAAAGTACTCCATGTTGACCGCGACGAACTCCTTGGGGCTGCTCGTTTCGTAGATGTCCGGGCTGCGGGCGACCTGGCGATTATGCTGTTCCCGTTCACCACGACGGCCGACGTATTGCGGCCAGCCGGCGAGGTCCAGCAAGCGGGGATCATCACTGAGGGTGAAGCGGCGGTCGTTCTGGCCCCGGCATTCATCGGGAAGGCCGATCAGCCCGGCGCTGCTGGTGCGTCGGGTGCAGCGTTGGATCAGCGCGCGTTCGGCGTTTGGCCATAAACGCGAGCGATCATAAATGTGGGTCAGTTCATGCAGGACCGTGGCGAGCATTTCCCGCCGCACGGTGCCGTGGGGCCGATGGGTCTTTTGCGTGGCGGCACTGCCGTCGGTGAGGCTGTCGAGCAGGTTGCGATTGAGGTCCAACTGCGACACCAGCGAGGCCTGGCCGTAGGCGTTGGCGGGCATCCGGTCGGTCCAGCCCACATTGATGCGTCGGTCCAGCTGTTCGATGAATCGCGGCGGCAGGGCCTGCATCGCTTCATCGAGCAGCGCCTGGCTGGCCTGCTGTTGCGCCGGGGTCAGTCCTTCGTCGTTAAGGTGCAGTTGCAGGCCGGCCTGGGCGGTGCTGCTCAAGAGCAGCACGACCCCGGCCGTCAGCCAGACGGCGAACGGCCTCACAATGCGAGGATGGCTTCGGCGAGAACCTGGTCACTGGCGTCGCGGGCTTCCGGTACGCGGGTGCGCAAGGTGTCGAAGGCGGCCTCGAGGTGAGCGCCACGAATTTCCCCGTTACTGGCGACGAAACTGGCCGCATCGTCATGGGCTTCACGAACGATTTTCGAGTCACGGATGGATGTGGTGGTGTCGGAGGTGAAATCGATCGTGCGCTGGGAGGCGCGAACGACGATGTTACTGGTGGCTACCAGGGTTTGTGCCTGGGCCACATCGGCCAACACCAGCAGGCCTAGGGTGGCAGCAATCAGCGGGCTACGCATGGAACGACTCCGAAGAATAAAGATAACTATTGGACGAGAATTGCCTGTGCCAGTTCAAGGTCGCTGACGTGAAGTTTTGGTTGGGTCCGGTGTAGATAATCCAGGGCCGACTCCAGTTGCGCACCTCTCAACTGCCCATCGCTGGCAACGAATGCCGCAGCGTCATCGTGGGCGGCGGCGATCAGTTTATGGTCGAAGGGCGCGGAGGTCACCATGCTCGTGGCATAGCCGCTGATCACGACTTGCTGGGTGGAGACATCGAAAGCATGGGCCGGAACGGACCAGCATAAAGCGCTGAAGAAAAAAGCGAGGGACAGATCTGAGTAGAAACGCATGGGACTCGACTGTTGATGGTGAGTCCGAAGGCTAGCGCAAACCACTGCGCCAGAGCCAGCGCTGAAACATCGGAACACCATTGGCGTCCCGATGTTTCATGTCTGGAATCAGATCACCAGGATGGCTTGGGCCAGCTGCGCGTCGGAGGCGTTCAACTGCGGCGCCTGCTGACGGATGTAATCCAGAGCGCTTTCCAGTTTCACACCGCGGATGGCGCCGTTGCTGGCGACGAAACTGGCCGCATCGTCACGAGCGGCCAGGACAATTTTGTCGTCGCGAAACGACGAAGTGATATCGGACGTTGCGTCGGAAGTGGCCTTGAGCGCACCCACGAGGGAGTCGGTGGTGACGATAAAACTACTGGCATTGGAGTGTGCGGCTACGGCCAGCAGGGCGGCGGCGCTGAGCAGACGAAGACGGATCATGATGAAACTCCTTGAATAATGAAGTGGTGCCGGTGCGTGTAGCTGGAAGAGAAGACGCATGCTCGACCCGCTTCGCCACGTTCGTTTCGATATTAGGTCAGAACGAGGTGGATGACAGCTTGGCCATTGGCAATTTCCACGCTTCTACAACAGCTCGATAAAACTGTACTGGTTATTTTCTAACTATTCTTAACTGTGCAGGTGCGTGGTTTTTGGCAAAACCAGGCCTCTGAAACGACAAGACCCGTCGCGGTTTCCCGCGACGGGTCTTGTTTGTTCAATTCGGTGCTGGCGGTGGACCCGGTGGGTCAGGGCCAGCGACGCTGAGTTAGCGCCAGAACGGCTTGCTCAGCTCTTCGTAGCGTTGTGCTTCGCTGATACCGGCGTCAGCCAGCAGGCGTGCATCCAGACGGGCCAGTTGGTGGCGGCTGGCGATGCGGCGCTGCCACAACATCAGGTTAGCGATAACGCGAAGAGGCAGGGAAGCCTGGTTTTTTTCAGCTTTGTCTTCGAAGAACAGCTCGGAACTGAGTGTACGTTCCATGGTTGACATCCTTCCGCTTATGGCGGGATTAGGTAGTGGTTTAACTGGTGCCCATGATCCTCTCGTTTGGCCAGTCTCTCTAGATACAGTTCACCTGTAATGTGAGAGACCAGTTAACTGTTAAACGGTGGTGTACTGGTCGATATTGAGGCAACTGTACCTGTGTGCACTATTTTCGTGCGTTTTTGCTGTGAAAGCGGAGATGTGTAGGAGTTTGCTGTAGGAAATCACAGGTACAGTAGTACAGTTTTTGTGGTTTGTGGGCTGAAAGCGATGGCCAGTGAAAACTGTATTTGCTGCCAGGGTGATCCAGCTGTATTAAACCGCCAGCATCTGCCCGGTCTCTTCCAGATTCAGGTGCCAACTCAGTGCATCGCGCAGGATGTGCGGTGTATGTCCGCCCAAGGCGCACGCCGCTTCAAAATACTCGTTCAATGCCTGGCGATAGGACGGATGCACGCAATTGTCGATGACCACCCGCGCCCGCTCCCTTGGCGCCAGGCCACGCAGGTCGGCCAGGCCAATCTCCGTCACCAGGATGTCGACATCGTGCTCGGTATGGTCCACGTGGCTGACCATCGGCACGACACTGGAAATTGCGCCGCCCTTGGCGATCGACTTGGTCACGAAAATCGCCAGATGTGCATTACGCGCAAAGTCCCCCGAGCCGCCTATCCCATTCATCATCCGCGTGCCGCAGACATGGGTGGAGTTGACGTTGCCGTAGAGGTCGAACTCCAGTGCCGTATTGATGGCGATGATGCCAAGGCGGCGTACCACCTCGGGGTGGTTGGAAATTTCCTGGGGGCGCAGGACCAGCTTGTCCTTGTACTTCTCCAGATTGCCGAATACGTCGGCATTGCGCCGGCCCGACAGCGTAATGGAGCTGCCAGAGGCGAAGCTCAGTTTGCCGGCGTCGATAAGGTCGAATGTAGAGTCCTGCAGGACCTCTGAATACATGGTCAAGTCTTCGAATGGGGAGTCGATCAGCCCGCACATCACGGCATTGGCGATGTTGCCGATCCCGGCCTGTAATGGACCGAGTTTATTGGTCATGCGCCCGGCGGCGACTTCCTGTTTGAAGAAGCCGATCAAATGATCGGCAATGGCCTGGGTGTCGCTGTCCGGCGGCATGACTGTCGAAGGCGAATCCGGCTGATTGGTGATGACAATGGCGGCGATTTTTTCCGGCGGTATCGGGATGGCGGTGCTGCCGATACGGTCGTCGACCTTCACCAAGGGAATCGGTGTGCGGGTCGGGCGATAGGTCGGGATATAGATGTCATGCAACCCTTCCAGATCAGGGTTGTGGGCCAGGTTGATTTCAACAATGACCTGCCTGGCGAAAATAGCGAAGCTGGCCGAGTTGCCCACCGAGGTGGTGGGCACGATATGGCCCTGCTCGGTAATGGCCACGGCTTCGATCACTGCAATGTCCGGCAACTTGAGCTGGGCGTTACGCAATTGCTCGACGGTTTCCGACAGGTGCTGGTCGATGAACATCACCTCGCCAGCGTTGATCGCCTTGCGCAACGTGCTGTCGACCTGGAATGGCATGCGCCGGGCCAGTACGCCGGCTTCGGTGAGTTCCTTGTCGAGGTCGTTCCCCAGGCTCGCACCGGTCATCAGACTGATTTTCAGTGGCGTGACCTTGGCGCGCTCAGCCAGGGCGTGGGGCACTGCTTTCGCTTCTCCGGCGCGGGTGAAACCGCTCATGCCGACGGTCATGCCGTCCTGAATCAGCAAGGCTGCTTCTGCAGCGCTCATCACTTTGTTCAACAACGAGGGCAGGCGGATGCGATCACGGTACATGGGTGGTTATCTCGGGCTGGAAGCTGGATGCGCAGTCTAGTGAATTCGCGCCGTGCCCGACCCGCTACAAAAGTCGCATTTAAGGCGTCTATTACGGGCGTTTCAGGCAAAACATTATTACCGGATCGGTAACGTTCGGCCTTGATACAAATCAAAACGCCCCGACAAGTCGGGGCGTTAGTGGCGAAGCAGTGAGCGTTATTCCACCGCTTTGACCATGTCTTCGATAACCTTCTTGGCGTCACCGAACACCATCATGGTCTTGTCGAGGTAGAACAGCTCGTTGTCCAGGCCGGCGTAACCGCTGGCCATCGAGCGCTTGTTGACGATGATGGTCTTGGCCTTGAAGGCTTCGAGGATCGGCATGCCGGCAATCGGCGACTTCGGATCGTTCTTCGCCGCCGGGTTGACCACGTCGTTGGCACCCAGTACCAGCACCACGTCGGCCTGGCCGAACTCGGAGTTGATGTCTTCCATCTCGAACACCTGGTCGTAAGGCACTTCGGCCTCGGCCAGCAATACGTTCATGTGCCCGGGCATACGACCAGCCACTGGGTGGATCGCATATTTGACGGTCACGCCGTGATGGGTCAGCTTCTCGGTCAGCTCTTTCAGCGCGTGCTGCGCCCGTGCCACCGCCAGGCCATAGCCCGGCACGATGATCACGGTATCGGCGTTGGTCAGCAGGAAGGTGGCGTCGTCAGCCGAGCCGGATTTCACCGGACGGGCTTCTTTGGAGCCTGCCGGGCCAGCGGCATCCGCCGTGTTGCCGAAACCGCCGAGCAGCACGTTGAAGAACGAACGGTTCATCGCCTTGCACATGATGTACGAGAGGATCGCACCGCTGGAACCCACCAGGGAGCCGGCGATGATCAGCATCGAGTTGTTCAGCGAGAAGCCGATACCCGCTGCAGCCCAGCCGGAATAGCTGTTGAGCATCGACACTACCACCGGCATGTCGGCACCGCCGATCGGGATGATGATCAGCACGCCCAGCACAAACGCCAGGGCCAGCATCAGGGCGAATGCCCCGAGGTTGCCGGTGAACATGAACATCAGGCCCAGACCCAGTGTTGCCAGGCCCAGGATCAGGTTGAGCTTGTGCTGGCCGCCAAACTGTACCGGTGCGCCCTGGAACAGGCGGAACTTGTACTTGCCCGACAGCTTGCCGAAGGCGATCACCGAACCGGAGAAGGTGATTGCACCGATGGCGGCGCCAAGGAACAGCTCCAGACGGTTACCGGCCGGAATTGAATCCCCTAGTTGCTTGACGATGCCCAGGGACTGCGGTTCGACCACGGCGGCGATGGCGATAAATACCGCGGCCAGGCCGATCATGCTGTGCATGAACGCCACCAGCTCGGGCATCTTGGTCATCTCGACGCGCTTGGCCATGATCGACCCGGCAGTGCCGCCGACCAGTAGACCGACGATCACATAGCCGATGCCTGCGGTAGCCAGCTCGGCGCCCAACTTATAGATGAGACCCACGGTAGTGAGCACCGCCAGCGCCATGCCGAGCATGCCGAACAGGTTGCCTCGGCGAGATGTAGTGGGGTGCGACAGGCCTTTGAGGGCCTGGATGAAGCAGATCGACGCGATCAGGTAGAGCGTCGTTACCAGGTTCATGCTCATTACTTGGGCGCCTCTTCTTTTACGGCTTTCGGGGCTTTTTTCTTGAACATCTCAAGCATGCGGCGCGTCACCAGGAAGCCGCCGAACACGTTCACTGCGGCCAGGGCCACGGCGAGGGTGCCCATGGTCTTGCCCAGCGGGGTCACGGTCAGTGCGGCGGCAAGCATGGCGCCGACGATCACGATGGCCGAAATGGCATTGGTCACCGCCATCAGCGGTGTGTGCAGCGCGGGCGTTACGTTCCAGACCACGTGGTAACCGACATAAATCGCCAGCACAAAGATGATCAGGTTGTAGATACCGGGGGAGATAAGCTCTTCCATTGTCTGAATCCCTGCTTAGGCGTTTTTGCGGATGACTTGGCCGTCGCGGCACATCAGGCACGCGGCGACGATGTCGTCTTCCAGGTTCACGTCGAACTGACCTTCCTTGGTGAAGACCAGCTTCAGGAAGTCCAGCAGGTTACGGGCGTACAGCGCCGAAGCGTCTGCCGCGACTTCGCCGGCCAGGTTGGTCGGACCGCAAATGGTCACGCCATTTTCGATCACCACCTGATCGGCCACGGTCAGCGGGCAGTTACCGCCCTGGGCTGCCGCGAGGTCAATGACCACCGAGCCGGGTTTCATCTGTGCGACGGTTTCGGCACTGAGCAAAGTCGGTGCCTTGCGGCCCGGAATCAATGCGGTGGTGATGACAATGTCAGCCTGCTTGGCGCGCTCGTGCACGGCCTGGGCCTGGCGCTGCATCCAGCTGGCGGGCATGGGTCGGGCGTAGCCGCCAACGCCGACGGCGCATTCACGCTCTTCGTCGGTTTCGTAAGGTACATCGACGAACTTGGCGCCGAGGGATTCGATTTGTTCCTTCACTGCCGGACGCACGTCCGACGCCTCGATCACCGCACCCAGGCGCTTGGCCGTGGCAATCGCCTGCAACCCAGCCACGCCAGCACCGAGAATCAGCACCCGCGCCGCTTTCACGGTACCCGCGGCGGTCATCAGCATAGGCATGAAGCGTGGGTAATGGTGGGCGGCCAGCAGCACGGCCTTGTAGCCGGCAATGTTCGCTTGAGACGACAGCACATCCAGGCTCTGGGCGCGGGAGGTACGTGGCGCGGCCTCAAGGGCGAAAGCGGTAATGCCGCGTTCGGCCAGCTTGGCAATGGTTTCGTTATTGAACGGATTGAGCATGCCCACCAGAACGGTACCGCTCTTGATCAGCGTCAGTTCGCTGTCGCTGGGGGCGACCACCTTGAGAATCAGTTCGGCCCCGAAAGCATCACTGGCGCTGCCAATGGTGGCGCCCGCTGCTTCATAGGCACTGTCGATAACGCTGGCCTTGATGCCGGCGCCGCTTTGAACAGTGACCTTATGGCCTTGGCCGATCAGCTTCTTGATGGTTTCCGGGGTTGCAGCAACCCGCGTTTCACCCGTCTGGGTTTCGAGAGGAACACCAATGTGCACGTCAAATCTCCTGCGTGATCTTATTGAGTAAACCCAGGCACTTCGGATGGTGCGGCTGGGGCGGCCGATCAGCACGATCCCGCCGAATCAGGCGGGGCGCGGCATTTTGCAGGCGAAAATTCAGCCCTTCAAGGGATTATGACGGGTGACGGAAAATTAACTACAAGTCACCCTGTGACCGAATGTCGCAATGATCGGCATATATCCCTTGTAGGCTGGGCTTTCCAGGGTTTCAGGCCAAATTTGACGATTTTTCCATTGGCGACGTGAATGAACCCTGATGAGCTGCGTAACGTGGCTCAAAGCCACGTATTTGAACGGTTATGAGACTACGGTACTGATTTCGTAACAGATTGACTGTATGCGACATAAATTTATATCTGTAGCGCTTTTGATTAGCTTACTACCGGAGTCGGATATAGAGTTTTTCCTTGTTAATCAAGGCTGTAGCTACTAGCTTGATTGACCAGCCAATCGCGAAAAGCCCTCAGAGAGGCCGATTCGACCTTTCGTTCGGGGATCATCAGGTAGTAGGCCTTGATGCTCGACAAGGCATTTCGATTGGCAACGACCAATCGTTTCTCGGCCAGCTCGCGCTGGATCAAAAAAGGTGGAATCAAGGCGATTCCCATGTCATGCATCGCCGCTTGGGCAAGCATGGAGAATAGTTCATAACGCGGGCCTGTCAGGTCTCGCGCGATATTGAGGTTTTGAGCGTTGAACCACTGGCGCCACGCATACGGGCGGGTGGTTTGCTGAAGTAGGGGCAGTTCGGCGATGGCTTGCGGTGTCAGGCTGTTCCGGTTGCCCAGTAAGGTAGGGCTGCACACGGGCATCGGGTTTTCTCCCATCAGCTTGTGGGATTCGGTACCGGACCAGTCCGCATCGCCGAAATAAATGGCTGCGTCAAAATCCGTATCCGCAAAGAGAAACGGCCGCGTGCGATTGGTCAGATTGACCGTGACTTCTGGATGCTGCTGTTGGAAGTCCTTGAGGCGCGGTAGCAGCCATTGAGTACCAAACGTCGGAACCACTGCCAGCTCTATCACGTTGGCGCCGGTATGCCCCATCACTGAAAGAGTATCGCGCTCCACGGCGTCCAGTTGAGTGGCAACGCGGCGGCTGTAGGAAAGTCCGGCCTCTGTCAGTTTGACTCCCCGCCGTGAACGTCGGAACAACTCCACACCGAGGAAGTCCTCCAGGCTGGCGATCTGTCGACAAATAGCGCCCTGTGTGAGGGAAAGCTCCTGTGCGGCCTTGGTGAAGCTCTCATGACGTGCGGCGGCCTCGAAGCTGACCAGAGCGGCGGTGCTGGGGATTTTTCTGCGCATGTACATCAACCTCACTCGTCAGGATCGTAAACGGGGTTCAGGGCGTTTACGGAGTGAGAAATTAGCACAAGAGCGTGCGTAATCCTCGTTTGCTCTGATAGGAAAGCGCGCCTAGGATCAATCCACGATTTTTAATCTGATTGGCGAGGATTCTTTCATGGCCGGTAAAGCGAGTTTCAACTGGATTGATCCATTGTTGTTGGACCAGCAACTCACCGAAGAAGAACGCATGATTCGCGACACTGCCGAGCAGTTCGCCCAACAGAAGCTCGCGCCGCGGGTGTTGGAAGCGTTCCGTCATGAAAAAACCGACCCGGCGATTTTTCGTGAGATGGGTGAGGTCGGCTTGTTGGGCGCAACCATTCCTGAACAGTACGGCGGCAGCGGCTTGAACTACGTCAGCTATGGCTTGATCGCTCGTGAAGTGGAACGCGTTGATTCAGGTTATCGCTCGATGATGAGCGTGCAGTCCTCGTTGGTCATGGTGCCGATCAATGAGTTCGGTACCGAAGCTCAAAAGCAGAAGTACCTGCCGAAGCTGGCTTCCGGCGAGTGGATCGGTTGCTTTGGTCTGACAGAGCCGAACCACGGTTCCGACCCGGGAGCGATGATTACCCGTGCGCGCAAAGTAGAAGGCGGCTACAGCCTCACGGGTAGCAAGATGTGGATCACCAACAGTCCGATTGCCGATGTATTTGTCGTCTGGGGTAAGGATGACGCCGGTGACATCCGTGGCTTTGTTCTCGAGAAAGGCTGGAAAGGCCTGAGTGCACCGGCGATTCACGGCAAGGTCGGTCTGCGCGCTTCGATCACTGGCGAGATCGTCATGGATAACGTCTTCGTTCCAGAAGAAAACATCTTTCCTGATGTGCGTGGGCTGAAAGGGCCTTTTACCTGTCTGAACTCGGCTCGCTATGGCATCTCCTGGGGGGCCTTGGGTGCTGCCGAATTCTGCTGGCACACCGCGCGCCAGTACACCCTGGATCGGCAGCAGTTTGGTCGTCCTTTGGCTGCCACTCAGTTGATCCAGAAAAAACTGGCCGACATGCAGACTGAAATCACCCTTGCCCTGCAAGGATGCCTGCGTCTGGGTCGTATGAAGGATGAGGGTACGGCCGCTGTTGAAATCACATCGATCATGAAGCGCAACTCCTGCGGCAAGTCCCTGGATATTGCTCGCATGGCGCGGGACATGCTGGGTGGCAATGGCATCTCCGATGAGTTCGGCATCGCTCGCCATCTCGTCAACCTGGAAGTGGTGAACACTTACGAAGGTACTCATGACGTTCATGCACTGATCCTGGGGCGTGCGCAAACCGGTATCCAGGCGTTCTATTAATAGGGGGAACGGCATGGGCGCGCTTTCGCATCTGCGGGTACTGGATTTATCGAGGGTGCTGGCCGGGCCGTGGGCTGGTCAGATCCTGGCGGACCTGGGAGCTGAGGTCATCAAGGTCGAGCGGCCGGGTGGTGGCGACGATACGCGCGCCTGGGGACCGCCGTTCCTGAAGGATGCGTCTGGCGAGAATACCACCGAGGCGGCCTATTACTTGTCGGCCAATCGCAACAAGCAATCGGTGACCATCGATTTCACGCACCCCGAGGGGCAAAGGTTGGTGCGGGAGTTGGCGGCCAAGTCCGACATTCTGATTGAGAACTTCAAGGTAGGTGGGCTGGCGGCTTATGGCCTGGACTACGACTCGCTGAAGGCGATCAACCCGCAACTGATCTATTGCTCGATTACCGGGTTTGGTCAAACCGGTCCTTACGCCAAGCGCGCCGGATATGACTTCATGATCCAGGGGTTGGGGGGCTTGATGAGTCTCACCGGCCGGCCTGAAGGTGATGCGGGGGCGGGCCCGGTGAAGGTAGGGGTGGCGCTGACGGATATCCTGACTGGTGTCTATTCGACCGTGGCCATCCTGGCAGCGTTGGCTCACCGCGATCATGCCGGCGGCGGGCAGCATATCGACATGGCCTTGCTGGACGTTCAAGTGGCTTGCCTGGCGAACCAGGCGATGAATTACCTGACCACGGGCAACGCGCCGAAGCGGTTGGGCAACGCTCATCCGAACATAGTGCCTTATCAGGACTTTCCTACGGCTGACGGTGACTTCATCCTTACGGTAGGCAATGACGGTCAGTTCCGAAAGTTCGCCGAGGTCGCGGGTCAGCCGCAGTGGGCTGATGACCCGCGTTTTGCGACAAACAAGTTGCGGGTGGCGAACCGTGCAGTATTGATACCTTTGATTCGCCAGGCGACGGTATTCAAGACCACTGCCGAATGGGTCGCTCAGTTGGAGCAGGCTGGTGTGCCCTGTGGGCCGATCAACGATTTGTCCCAGGTGTTTGCTGATCCTCAGGTCCAGGCGCGTGGGCTGGCGATGGAGTTGCCTCATGCACTGGCGGGTAAAGTGCCGCAGGTTGCCAACCCGATCCGGCTGTCCGAGACCCCGGTGGAATATCGCAATGCGCCTCCTTTATTAGGGGAGCACACGCGGGATGTCCTGCAGCGAGTATTGGGGTTGGATGAGGCGATGGTGACGGGGTTGAGAGAGGCTGGGGTGCTCTGATTCTCTCTTCTATATAGAAGAGGCTTTTTGAGGGGCGCGGTGGCTTTTTCGAATGCCCTGCAACTTATTGATAGAAAAACGAAATTAAGGGTTGACGGCAAATTCTGGACGTCTATAATTCGCCCCACTTCCGGCGCAGTCGAAACGAAAAACTCATTAAGTTTCAATGAGTTAAACGATTTTAGGCAGCGCAGGGCTTCAGGTCATCGAAGCTTGGGAAGCAGTTGGTGGGGCGGTTTTCCTGGCTCCGTTAACGATTCGATCTTCTCGATCGAAAGCGTCAAAAAGAGGTGTTGACAGCAGCGAGTAACGCTGTAGAATTCGCCTCCCGCTAACGAGAGATCGGAAGCGCAAGTGGTTGAAGTTGCAGAGGAAACTTTGAAAACTTCTTAAAATAACCGCTTGACAGATACYCGGGGCGCTGTAGAATGCGCGCCTCGGTTGAGACGAAAGGCTCAACCC